>JAITCL010000139.1 GCA_031283105.1 Treponema sp.
CATACCGTATCCACGTTTTCGGCTTCGTCAATGTAATGCGTCGTTAGGAATATCGTTGTCCCATAACGGCTGCGTGTTTCGTCAATGTATTCCCACAGCCCCCGGCGGCTTACCGCGTCCAGCCCCTGTGTCGGCTCATCAAGAAAAAGCACGTCGGGCGTATGGATAAGACTGCGGATGATTTCCAGTTTACGCTGCATACCGCCCGAAAGTTTTTTGATGGGTTTGAAAAGCGCATCCTGTATTCCGACAATTTCGGCAAGCTCCGTTACACGTTTGCGGTATGCGTGGGGCATCAATTTGAAAGCGGGACGGTATCCGCACATTCCGTACAAACAGGCGTGAAAGCGGACATTCTGCTCCGCCGTCAACTGCGGATCAAGGCTTGGCTGTTGAAAGATGATTCCGATTTTCTCCCGCACCTTCCGCGCCTCTTTCTCCACATCGAACCCGGCGATTTTTACCTGCCCCTCAGTTTTGGAAAGCGTTGTCGTCAGGATAGAAATGGTCGTCGTTTTACCCGCGCCGTTTGTGCCAAGGAACGCAAAGAACTCCCCCTTTCCAACAGAAAAACTGATGTTGTCAACCGCGGGTTTTTCCGCGCCCTTGTACCGCTTGGTCAGGTTCTGCCCGGTGATGACCGGGCTATTCATTACGTTCATCCTTTGTGCGTTCATCTTCGTTATCAAAAAATTCGTGAAAGCGGGAAAAACGCCGGTTGAACTTAAAAAAATCTTTTTCCTTTTCAAGAAATTCTTTACGCTCATCCGCGCTCATGTTCATCCATTTTTCCCGCAGTTTGTTGCCGTGATGAAACAGGCGGTCTTCGCCTGCTCCCCGGTGCGCGATAAGGTTCCGCCGTCCGCCGCCTATGCCGCCGAAAAGTATCCGCGTCAGAATGAGCAGTCCTGCCGCTTGCAGATAGCTTATCTGCGGAAAGGCGAAAATCTGCGGCATAAGCGCGTTCCACAGCAGCATTACCGCCGCGCCGAATACGGCGCAGGTTACCAGCATGATGCCAATGCCGGCTAATCGGAATTTGATTGTGTTTTTCATTATTTAGTTCTCCTCTACTTGAGCAGACGAATGAAACGGGAAAATATTTTATATTTTTGAAATTTTTCTCTTTACAATGGCATGGACAAATACTAACCGGCTTGTACCAGCGGTTCAAGGTATTTTGCGATAAATTCCTGATTAACCCGCAGCAGATCTTCCCGCGGCAGATCCGCCAAAACCTGCCAGCCCAAATCCAGGGTGCGGCCTATGTCGCGGTTTTCGGTTTCACCCTGGCTCAAAAAAACCTGCTCAAACTTTTCGCCGAATTTCAGATAACGCTTATCGCCGTCGGAAAGTTCTTCCTCGCCGATGATTGACGCAAGGTTGCGCACCTGCTTTACCCTTGAATAGGCGGCAAAAAGCTGGCTGGCAACGTCCTTGTGATCCTCCCGCGTCATGCCGGGGCCTATGCCGTCTTTCATCAGGCGCGACAGGCTGGGCAGACCCGCTACCGGCGGATAAATGCCCCGCTGACTCATTTCGCGGTCAAGAACTATCTGGCCTTCGGTAATATAGCCGGAAAGGTCGGGAATGGGGTGGCTTATGTCGTCGTTAGGCATGGACAAAATCGGCAGTTGGGTAATGGAGCCGGATGAGCCTTTGATTTTTCCCGCCCGTTCATACAGCGCGGCAAGGTCGGAGTACAGGTAGCCGGGGTATCCCTTGCGGCTGGGAACTTCCCCCCGAATCGAAGAAACTTCCCGCAGGGCTTCGCAGTAGTTGGTCATGTCGGTCATTACTACCAGAACGTGCATATTTTTTTCATAAGCCAAATATTCCGCGGCGGTGAGGGCGCAGCGGGGGGCGACCAACCGTTCCAGAGAAGGGGCGTCGGCAAGCGACAAAAAAACCACCACGCTAGATAATACGCCGGATCGTTCAAAATCATCGAGGAAAAAGCGGGCTACGTCGTACTTTACGCCCATAGCGCAAAATACCACGACAAAGGATTCAGACGCGCCGCTCCCATCTGTACTGCCGGTCAAAATCTTTGCCTGACGGACAATTTGAGCGGCAAGCCGGTTATGAGGAAGGCCGCTGCCGGAAAAAATCGGCAGTTTTTGGCCGCGGATAAGCGTATTCATGCCGTCAATGGCGGAAACGCCGGTTTGAATAAAGTCACGGGGATAGGTGCGGGCATAGGGATTAATCGGCAGACCGTTGACATCGAGCATGGTTGAAGAAAAAATGTCGCTGTAACCGTCAATAGGTTCACCGAGGCCGTTGAATATCCGCCCCAGCAGGCCGGGGCCGACCCGCAGTTCCATGGGTTTCCCCAAAAATTCAATCCGCGAGTCATCGGCGGAAAGGCCGGTGCTGCTGCCAAAAACCTGAATTGCCGCCCAGTCATCGCTCATGTCTACCACACGGCCCAGCCGTCTGCCTTCTTCGCGGTCATAGACGGCGACTACTTCGTTATAGCCCACGTTGCGGCTGCGGCGGGTAATTACCACCGGCCCCTCTATCCGGCTCAAGCCCTTGTATTCTATACCTCTCATAATTCCCTCGTGCGGTAACTTCGTTCCAGTTCTTCCAGTGAAGAACGCATTCCCGCTTCAAATGAATCAAGCCCATCAAGTTCGTCATTCTTCACCGTGCTTTTCAGCCGGGAAAGTCCTTCTTTCAGGCCCGTGCCGGAAATTTTAGTCAATGTCGCTCCCAGCTTGATGCAGACTTTGGCGCGTTCATGGAATTCCATTATCAGTTCCAGAAGACGAACCTGTTTTGCCGGAACGCAGAACATGTCAATTTTGTCAAATGAATTTTGCTGTAAAAATCCGTCTTTAATAATTTCCGCTGTCATAAGAATCAATTTTTGTTCATCGGGCAAAGCGTCGGGGCCTATAAGCCGGACAATTTCAGCTAACTTCTGTTCGCTCTTGAGCAGATCCATGCACTGACGGCGGGCACTGGCCCAGTGTGCATTTACTCGTTCCCACCAGGGCTGAACTTCTTCGGCATATTCTGAATAGCTGTCGAGCCAGCTTATCGCCGGATAATGGCGGGCGTTGGCGAGGTCGCGGTCTAAAGCCCAAAAACAGCGGATAAAACGTTTCGTGTGCTGTGTCACCGGTTCGGAAAAATCGCCGCCCGGCGGAGAAACCGCCCCGATAATCGAGACCGAACCTTCAATGCCGGAAAGGGTGCGGACGCGGCCCGCCCGCTCATAAAATTCGGCAAGGCGGGTGGGCAGATAGGCGGGGAATCCTTCCTCGGCGGGCATTTCTTCCATGCGGCCGGAAAGTTCGCGCAGGGCTTCCGCCCAGCGGCTGGTAGAATCCGCCATAATAGCGACATGATAGCCCATGTCGCGGTAAAATTCGGCAAGCGTCACGCCGGTATAAATGGAAACTTCCCGCGCCGCTACCGGCATATTGGAAGTGTTGGCGATAAGCAAAGTCCGTTCCATAAGGCTGCGTCCCGTGCGGGGGTCTTGCAGTTCGGGGAATTCGGTCAGAACATCGGTCATTTCGTTTCCCCGTTCGCCGCAGCCAATGTAGATAATGACATCGGCATCGCACCACTTGGCAATGGCATGCTGGGTCATGGTTTTGCCCGTGCCGAAACCACCGGGTATCGCCGCCGTACCGCCCTTGGACAGGGGAAAAAATACGTCAATGACCCGCTCGCCGGTAACCAGCGGCTGATCCGGCGAAAGCCGCTCGGCTGAAGGGCGGGGCAGGCGTACCGGCCACCACTGCGCAAATGGAATATCCTCGCCCCGGCTGGTTTTTGCCGCGGTATCCAAAACCGTGTAATCGCCTTCGGCGCTGATGGCGGTAATGTCGCCGCCTTTAAGACCGGGCGGTATCATTATTTTACAGTTAACGCTTTGCGTTTCCTGTATGGTGCCCAGCACCAGACCTGCGGCCACGGGAATTTTTTCACCTGATGCAAGTTTTTCGCATAACGATACATTGGGAACAAAATGCCACTTTTTTTTCGTATCCAGCGGGTCGCCCCGTTCGCCGGGCGTCATAAAAGCCCCGCTTTGACTATATAGTAATTCCAGCGGCCGCTGAATGCCGTCGTAGATAGTTCCCATTAAACCGGGCCCCAGTAGCGCCGAAAGGGGCCGTCCGGTGGATAGGGCAGGGGCTCCGGTTTTCAGTCCGGTATTGTCTTCATAAACCTGAATGATTGCCTCATCGCCTTCAAGGCGGACAATCTCGCCGATAATCCGTTTTTCTCCCACTTCAACGACATCAAACAGCCCGGCCCCGCCCAAACCGGTTGCCCGGATAATGGGACCGGAAATTCGCCGCACCCGACCTTCTATCACCGTTTCCCCCCGTCAGTTTCCATTTGATCCAGCAGAACTTCCTTGCCCAGCAAGGCTTCAACCAACTCGGCGCGTTTTTCGCCGAGCAAAAAATCCACGATTTTACCAATGGAAGCGTATATCCGCGCCTGCGGCGTTTCCAGAATGATTTCAGGGTATGCGGAAACGGAATGAATTTCCTCGATAGTACAGGCTTTGCCCGGCAAAACCGCTTGCAATACGGTTTGCGCCTCCGTCCGCCCAATTTGGTGAATCTGGGCGCGTATTCCGCCGTCGGCGTTAAATTTTTCAGTTGCGGCAAGGCGTTTTTCCAGTTCTTTTCTCAGCAAATCAAGCACACGCCCGCGGCTTAACCCCCCATACCAGGTTTCCGCCGCAGAACGGAGCAATGCTTCAATTTGTTTTGCTTTTGTCCGGCGCTTGTCTATGGGCAGGCGTGCCATTATTTCATCGGCGGCAAGCTGGCCCTGCTGCGCGTATTTTTCTTCAAGTTCAGCCAGGCTTGCGCTTAGATTTTGTTCCCATTCTGCTAATTTAGCCTGTATGGTATCTTCCGCGGTTTTAAGAATACGGTGGGCTTTTTTCCGGGCGTCTTCCAGTATCTCCCGGTCAAGCAGCTCCGTTGATTGCAGTTCTTCCATTTATGAGCCTTATACCATAATAGCGGGAAAAAATTACCTTGACAATATGCCCCTTCCGGTATATACACAATGCAATGGCGCGAGAACACATAGCCCCTACCAAAAGCAATCTCCTGCGGGTCAAGGAACGGCTGCTCATTGCCGAAGAAGGCTACGATTTGCTGGAGCAGAAGCGGGAAATCCTTGTTATGGAGCTGATGCAGAAACTGGAGAGGATAAAGATGCTGGAACGGGATTTGGATGCCCGTGTAGCGACAGCGTACCCCTGCCTCAAGCGAATGTTGGTGGTGGTAGGCCGGGAACGTGCCCAGCGGCTGGCGCGGAATATCAGTTACCGCTTTGAATTGAAGGAAAAACAGGTAACGGCAGCCGGAATGAAGCTGCCGGGGCTGGAAATCCGGCTTCCCAACGCAGAATTGAAATATTCCCCGGTGAATTCATTTGCAGAATGTGATGAAACCGTGTTAGAATTCTTTGAAATGCTCAAAATATGTACCGAACTGGCGGCGGTGCGTACCATAGTCTGGCGTTTGGCGCGGGAAGTCCGCAAAACCCAGCGCCGGGTGAATGCTCTGGAAAAACTGGTAATACCTACCGCCGCCGAAACGAAGGTGTATATTGAGGCGTCTCTGGAAGAAAGGGACAGGGATTCCTTTTTTACCAGTAAATTACTCAAGAAGAAAGGAGTTGCCGGCATGGCCACAGGGGTAGCCCAATGAAACCGCTTATTTCAAACATTGTAACCGGTATCACCGGATCGGACGCCTCCATATTGGCAGCGAAGTACGCCATTGTTATGGCCAAAAACTATCATTGCCGCTTAACCATGATATATGTCGTGGATACGGCAACGATCAAGCAGCTTACTTTAAGTAAAATATTTATTCAGGAAGAAAGCGTTGAATATGAAAAAAGCCTGGAAACCAACGGCGAGCGTTACCTTTCATTTATGGAAGAGCTTGCCCATGCCAAAGGCGTTAAAATTGAAAAGGAAATACGCAGGGGCGCGGTATACTCCGAAATTCTCACCGCCGCTGAGGAACACAAGGCTGATTTAATCGTGATGGGGGGCTGGGAAAAAGACCGCAATGCTAGGGACATCATTGGCCATGCCCACCGTGAGATTCTATATAACGCAAAATGTTCGGTGCTGATAGTAAAAGAACCGGAAATAGATATGCTGTACAAACAGGCGTGAGGATAATATGCGAATAGCGGTAGTAAGCGCTCCGTCACGAAGGCGGCCCCCTCCTGATTATGTGCAGGCATTGGCGAAGGGAATGGAATTAATGGGTCATAAGGCGGATATTATTGACGCATGGGCCGATAACGGTATGCGCCTGCCCGGTTATGAGTACATAGTTATAGTAGCGGAACCGGTTTCGTTTTTTTCAGCGAAGATACCCGAAATGCTGCCAAAGTTTCTCTCCGCGGGCAGCGGCATTGGCGGGAGGAAAAGCGCCGCCTTTGTCAAAAAACAGGGGATTCGCGGCGGCAAAACCCTTATCAATTTAATGAAGGCTATGGAAAAAGAGGGAATGGTAGTCAACTGGAGTGATATTTTATTTAACGCCCCCCATGCCGAGTCAATGGGCAAGCGGATAGGTGCGTAGAGGGAGGCCCTCCCCCCTTGCAAAATCAGTCACAAAATGACAAAATAGTCCCCATGAGCGACAACCTCGCCCTTATCAAGACAGAAA
>JAITCL010000147.1 GCA_031283105.1 Treponema sp.
AAACCTGTACCAAATTCGTTTTTTAGCTCTTTTGAAAGTGTCTTAATTATTTCCTGCCCGTATTCCGCTCGTTGTTTGCCGTTTTGTTCTTCTTCGACAATCCTTTTCCCGATAAGCCAGTAGGCTTCTATCATTGCGGAGTTAATTGCGGTGTGGGCTTTTGTTCTGGCGGAGATGATGATTTGTTTTATTTCGGTGATGTAGAGGGGTAGTATCGGCACTTAGTCATTCTCCTAATTCATAATCCTCCCTCCCACAATATCCACTGTCTTCATACTAACCGTTATCACCAACAACGGCAAGTCCAAAATATACTGCGGATTTTCATGCTCCGCTGCCCAATCATAGAATATTGATTCCGGCATCAGGCACCATCTTAAAAGAGCATATGTACAAATTTTTTTCTGTGATATAATTCTTATATGTTCCTGCGTTGAAGAAGAACATAAAACGTGCCACTGGCACAAACAGGCTTTTATTAAGAAACTAAGAATTACTGGGCTGCGCTTAAATAGACACACTTGACAAACAGCGCCCCCTATGATAAAAAACACCATGAGATATTTAGTTCCCGGCGATTATATGGCCGATCCTGCCGTGCATATTTTTAATGGAAAATTGTACATTTATCCTTCGCACGATTGGGAAAGTGATGTCCCCGAAAACGATAACGGCGATCATTTTAATATGAAGGATTACCATGTGTTTTCGATGGATACTATCGAAGGCGAGGTTACCGATCACGGCATTGTGCTCGAAGTAAAAAATATCCCCTGGGCTGGCCGTCAGTTGTGGGATAGCGATGCCGCCTGTAAAAACGGCAAATATTATATGTATTTTTCGCTCAAGGATAAAACCGATATTTTCCGAATTGGCGTTGCCGTCAGCGATAAGCCCGAAGGCCCTTTCATTCCCCGCGACAACCCCATCAAAGGGAGTTACAGCATAGACCCCGCCGTTTTTGAAGACGGCGGCAGTTATTATATGTACTTCGGCGGATTATGGGGCGGGCAATTACAGCGTTACCGCGGCAATAAAGCGCTGGAATCCGCCGTTCTTCCCGAAGGCGGCGATCCGGCGTTATGCGCACGGGTGGTCAGGCTGAGCGATGATATGCTCGAATTTGCCGAAGAACCCCGCGACGTGGTTATACTCGATGAAAACGGCAAGCCGCTAACCGCGGGCAATACCCAACGCCGTTTTTTTGAAGCGTCGTGGATGCACAAATACAATGGCAAATATTATTTTTCCTATTCTACCGGCGACACCCACCTGCTGTGTTACGCGACCGGCGACAATCCCTATGGGCCGTTCACCTACCAGGGGGTGATTCTGACTCCGGTGGTAGGCTGGACAACCCATCATGCCATTGTTGAGTTCAAGGGCAAATGGTATCTGTTTCATCACGACAGTGTTCCTTCCGGCGGCAAAACATGGCTGCGCAGCCTGAAAGTGGTCGAGCTTGAATATGACGGCAAAGGCGTAATTAAAACCATCAAGGGAACAGGTTAACACGCATGGTGGGTGCCTGACACCATTGTGCAGACTGCAAAAATTAAAGGAAATTAAGATGAAACAGAAAGAAGAAATTATATTGCTATTACTTATTTCCATTATGGGATGTAAGACTTCTTCTGCTTTTAATGATAGTGCAGGAATGATATTTGCTTCTTCTGGTAGGTATGAAGAGGCTATTAGAAATTTTAATGATGCAATAAAAAAAGATCCAAGCAATGTTGAATTATATAACAAACTGGGAAAAGTCTATTATCGAATAAAAAAATATGATTTTGCATTAAATGCCTTTGATCATGCTGTTTTGCTGGATTCTGAAAATTTGGAATATCGCAAAAATCGCGGTATGACTTATCATAAATTAGATGAATTTGTTAAGTCTTTGAATGATTTTCAATATATTCTTGAACGGGAATCAAATAATATTGAGGCAAACTATTATTCTGGTATTATATATTACAACTTATATGAATATGAAAAAGCTCTAAACTGCCTGGAAATTATATCAGGTAATAATCTTGATTCATATGTTTATTCAAATGTTTGTACATATATTGGCTCGATTTATTATGAATTTACTAAATATGAATTAGCTCTTGATTATTTCAATCAAGCGATTAAGATAAATGATAGAAATATTGAAGCATTTAATGGACGAGGACTAGTATATCAATCTATTGAAGATTATAATTTGGCTATAGAAAATTTCACATTAGCGATAAATTTGAATAATAATTATGTAGACCCTTATTATAATCGAGGGTTATTGTATATTGAAAAAAAAGATTTTTTAAAAGCACTTCCTGATTTTAATAAAGCCATTGATATAAAAAATGATGAGGCTGATCTATATCATTTTCGTGGGCTCATATATACTGAATTAGCAAAGTTATCTTGGAATTTAGAAGAACAGTTGATGTATGCAAAACTTGCAAAAGAAGATATAGAGAAATCTATGAAACTTCGGAATTAACATGGTCACGCAGTGGTGCCTGACACTGGGCTAGAGATGCCCACGAACAAAGACAAGATGCAGATAAAAAGTTCGTGTTGGTTCGTGTGGTTAGTGGTTAAAATTCTTCCTTTATCTTTGTGTTCTTCTCTTTCTTCGTGTCTTTGTGTGAAATTTATCGGACGAAATTCCTCAAATTTCTGTTAACTGCTCTTTTCTTGCGGCTGTTTGCCAAAATCCACAATGGGCAGCGCGGTCTTTGACTCTGCGGCGGCCTGATTTTCCGCCTTGATTGCGTCAAACACTTCCTGGCGGAATACTTTGACTTTTTTGGGGGCGTCTACGCCGATGCGTACCTGGTCGCCGCGGATTTCAATAATGGAGATGGAAATGTCATCCCCTATCATTATTTTTTCATTGACTTTTCGGGATAGTATCAGCATTATGCGTTCCCCGTCGCCGCCAGTTCCGCCATAATGTCGTGTTTGGTTTTCCAACGGGCGTCGGACAGTACCGCCTGTTTGCCCGTTCTGCTGTCGCGGTTGATAATCAGCGGCCCTTGCAGGTTGGCGGTCATGGGGCTGCCGTCCGGCGGTATGGTAACTATCGAAAAGACCAAGGCCTTTTCCGGCGCGTTTATGCCTATCTCGGCAAGTTCCTCATTGCTGATATTTAACTCGTAATCGGGCCGGAACAGAAAGGGGCTGAGCAGCACAAAGGCAACCTGCTCCATGTCGATTGATTGCAGCCAATAAAACGGCTGGCGTTCCGCGTCAAGGAGCAGGTAACTTTTCAGATTTTCAAACCCAAAAAGACCTTGGGGAAAAATTATTTTCTGGCGCTCGTCAACATCAATCAGGCCGTAAGCCTTGGTCGCAACCTTCACGCTCAACTCCCTATCTCAGAAAATCCAGTAATGTCGGCGGCAGTATCCGCGCCGCGCTCTGGAGGCTTGCTTTGTGGGCAAAATCCAGCCACTTGAGGTCGGTGGCGGCATCGGTCATGTTAATCGAAGATTCGCGGGCAAGGTAAGTTTGAACATCGGGGATTTCCCGGTTAATCCGCTGCCACACCGTTTCTACCCGCTCCTGACGGCTGCCGATGTCGGCAACGCGCGTGGTCATATTGCCGATGGCAAGATCCATGCCGGCGATTCCCTGGCTGCCGATAAAATCCTGATCCCCGCGGAACATGGCGTCCCGCAGACGGACAAACATATCAAATACCGAACCGCCTGAAACGCGGGCGCGGGCAATGTCCCAGTTGGGGGCGTTGTTTTCCATGTTCCCCCGTATGATTCCCAAGTCCCTTAATACCGTCGCCCCGCCCACGCCGTCTTCAGCGCGGATAAGATGGGGGTTGGTGCCTTCAAGGGCAAGCCCTCTGGTTTCAGGATCAATAAACGCCTTGACCGGCGCGGCGGAATCATTTATCTTTGCCACGATTGAGGGCAGCGTGTCGCCGGGGCTGACGTGAATCTCCTCCCCGTCTATAAAAAACGATCCGGCGGTATTGACCCGGTAATTGGCCGCGTTGACATTGGAAAAGATGTGCATTTTTTCCGCCCAAAAAACTTCGCCGCCGCCCAGATCAAGATCGACAAAAGCGTGATCACTGATTTCGGTTCTCCGCGAGGCCCCCGCCCCCCGGTACTCCACCCTGACGACTACGCTTTCGTTGCCGCCGTCTATCGTGCCTTCAACAATGCGGAACGGCTCGGTAAACGCCTTGTCCCCCGCAAATAACTGTTTGCCGTCCGGCCCGACGGTATTGGCAAGGGATGCCAGTTCCTTGATCAGTTCGTTGACTTCGACTCCGATTAATTTAAGGTCTTCGGGTGAATAGGTTCCGTTGGCGCCCTGCACGGCAAGTTCCCGCACCCGCTGCATTACGCTGACCGCCTCGTTCATGTAGGAATAGGCGAGGTTGTAATGATCCTTTGCGTACTGGGTATTTTTTTCAAAACGTTCCAGACGGGCAAGGTATGATTCATAACGAACCGCGTGAGAGGCCGCCAGAGGATCATCGCGCAGTTCGTGTATTCTGCTTTCCGATCCAATCTGGGATTGAATTTTGGCAAGTTTTTCCTCATGCCGCCTCAGGTAAAACTGAGAATCGACATTGGGCATATCGGTTGATATTCTGTGCATACATTACTCCTTATATGCGTCCTGATTAGACGCCCATCCTCATTAAGGTATCCAGCATGGAATTGACGGTGGTAATGAAACGCGCCGCGGCATTGTAGCCGTGCTGGTAGCGAATCATATTTGCCAGTTCTTCATCAATGCTCACGCCGGAAATTGACTGCCGCATATCTTTAAGCTGTTTCATGATTACATTTTCAGTTTCCAAAGCCCTGCCGGCCTGCTCGCCCAAAAGGCCGATACGGCCCACGGAGTCAGCAAAGTAATCGTCAAATGTAGAAAGGCCGCCCACCATGACCGGGCTGTTTCTGATTGAAGCGATTGCCTGCGCCGCATCGCCGTTACCCGGATTCGCCGCCCTGCCGTTCTCGCCGAAACCGGAAGCGACCGACAGCGGATCGCGTATAACGGCGGGATTCACTTCTATCCAGCCTGACGGGTGGGCGATGGGGGCGACGGCGTAATCCGCCCCGTCCCGCAGGGCGGCAACCGCGTCGGCGGTTCCCCAGTCATACACGCCGTCCTGTCCCAAAAGACCGGCATAGCCTGAGAGGAAATACCCGGTATCTTCAATATGACGTATAACAAAATCAGGATTTTCATGGACGCCGTTGACCGCTTCCGCCGGTGTTCCTTTCAGGGAAAGCCTGCCGTCGCGGTTCAGGCGGGCGACTACTTCCGCGCCGGAATGGTTAATCCGGGCGATAATGTCAGCAACGGTGTCGGTAGCGTAATACGGTACTTGCACATTGCCGTTTGGCCCGGACAGGGTAATCATTCCCTCCAGGCCCGGCTGCGCCTGGGCTTCCAGAACATTCTGCCCGTTCATCCGGTAGATATAACTGGAATCAAGAACCCCGTCGCCGGAACGGTCATAATTGCCATTAACATTAACAACAAAGGGATACTCGGAAAAGAAATTGAGTCCGGTGACTCCGTTCAGCCCGTAAGCGTCACGGTGAATTTCGTTAACCAAATCAACAAAATTCATGGTCATATTATCCAGGCTCTGAATTTCCTGCGCTATGGTTTCATCACGCAGTTCCAGCAGCGCCCCCAAACTGCCCCGCTCAAAACGTATCTCCTGCGCCGTATCCTGCCAGTAGATGTGGGCGTAGCCTTCGGTGTCTATCCCTTTGCGCAGGTCAAACTGGCGGCCTATCTGCCCCTGAACAAGCACAAAGCCGGAAGTATGCACCATGAATTCATCCGGATCCTGATTGCTGATGCTGATGTCAATTATGGAGGCAAGTTTATCGACTAACAAATCGCGGCGGTCCATCAGATCGTTGGGCATATCGCCCTGGGCCTTTATCCGCTGAATGTCGCCGTTGACGGCGGCTATCTGGCGGGAAAGTTCGTTGACCCTGCCCACGGTAAGTTGTATATCTTCATTGGCCTGATCCTGCAAACTTTTCAGGCTCTGATAACGGTTGTGAATACCGTCAATGAGGGTTTTGCCCCGCTCTATAACCGCCGTGCGGGGAGGAGCGTCCGCGGGAAACATGGAAAGTTCCTGCCACGACTCCCAAAACGCGTCCATTTTTGACCGCACCGAATTCTGCCCCGGTTCCAGGTACAGGTTTTCCATCATGTGGATATAGGGGTCGCGGGCTGCCCAGTAACCTTCTTTGGAGGATTCCAGTACAACCCGCCGGTCAAGCAGTTGATCCCTCAGCCGTTCAATACGCTCAATGATAACGCCCTGCCCTATCTGCCCCGGCGTTTCCGCGCGGTTCAGTCCCGGCAGATAAATCGGCTCGAATGCGGACATTTCAACACGCTGGCGGGAATAGCCTTCCGTGCTGGCATTGTCGAGGTTATGCCCGGTAACATACAGGGCCTGCTGGTGGGCCTGAACGCCCCGTTTGCCAATTTCAATTCCCATAAAAGTTGAAGTCATCTTGTTTTCTCCTAAAAAGTCCGGTTCAAAACCATGCTGCGCATATCATGGGACACCGGTATCCCATGTGGGGTGTAAATCTTCCCGCCCCGGTCGGGAAAGGCAATTTCGAAAAAACCCGCCGTAGCGGCCCGCATTTCGGTAATGTAACTCATCAAAGCCTCGCCGGAAACCTGGAGCCGCAGGGTTTCAAGTTTCAAACTGCGGTAAATCTCCGTCAGTTCGGCGCGTTGCTGCGGGGGAAGCTGCATCGCAAGGGTATAAAAAGAGGAAGAATCCCCTGTTTCCCCCGGAATTCCGGTAAAAAGCAGTTCCCGTTCGCCCTCCAGGGCGGCAAATTCGGCCCGTATCTTGCCCAAATCGTTAAAATGACCCTCAAAATCCGTCCAATTACGGTTCATCACCGCTTCACGAATAAGATTCTGCAAACCGGCAATTCTCTGCACCAGTTCACTTTCCCTCAACAGGATTTTCCTGCATTGTTCGAACATCATATCAACCTGCCTTCATTTTGAAGTTGTGGAGAAACCTCAATTCAAATATCGGCGTTTAAAAATTAAGATTTAGGGGAAAAATATGGATATTTAGGGAAGAAAAAGAGAAGAATTTCCACCACGGAGGACACGGAGAACACGGAGGAAGAAAAGATTATCGTATTGACGAACGGAGCGAGGTCGCGGACGTGCTTGCACGGACATGACCGAGCGAGTGAGGAACCGAAGGGTTTACCCTTTATCAAAACTCCGTACACTCCGCGCCGCCTTTTTACAAAGGCACCGACACCATTGACAGTATTTCCGAGGTCAATACATCTATGGCCTTAATAACCAGCCGTTTTTGCGATCCGGTTCCGCTGATGCTTCCGGTAACGACAACGGCTGCCCCGATGAATTTACCAATGGAAACAAAGGCGTCATCGTCCACATAACCCGACATTTGGAAATTCTGTTCCGTTAATACCGCGTCAATATTACTGCGGTCAACAACGGTATATTTTTTTGAATTGACGAATTGAACAGTCAATTCATTGATATAAAAAGTTGCTTCATTTGGATCGGTTGCCGTAATGCCGACTATTGCCAACCGGGAGCGTGGTGGAATGTTTTGGGCAAGTGTGTTAAATACTGATGGAACGGCTTTATCATTGAATGTTATGTCGAAACTGTCATCGCTTCGGAAAAAAGTAATGCGTGTCTGTGAGCCGTTTGTCGCCGTTTTGCCAAGAATATTGAAGGAATTATTGTCGGCGGTAAAATTGAGTACGCTTGACCATTGAATGTTTGGCAGGTAAGCAAGTTTGGCGTTTCTGAATGTTGCGTTTAGCCTGAACAATGTGCCGTCCCATGACCAGTTCCCCGATGTTTCCTGTTTGGCGTTGTCGTTGCTTACTTGAACCGTACAGCGTCCATTGTCGAAAAATGTAACTTTATAGGTGTCGAAGGAGCGGTTATATTCGACTGTTGCGGCCCATGTGCCTGTTAAGTTGGGGGAGGCATGGAGGGAGGTAATACCTAAAATTGCTACAAATAAAAAGCTGATATATTTTTTCATATTAGCCTCACTGTACTTTGCCAAAACCATTCCACCATCGTCCGTCTTGCATTTCGCTGTTATTATTAGTTGACCAATAAAATTCTATTTTATTTCTGTCACTTTTATGAATAAATAAATAAACTGGCATAAGCCAATTAGCAGAAGACCAACCCTTAATATCAGTTACGACACCTGAGACCTTGAATCCTGCGGGATTATCAACCAACGTATTTGCATCGGCATTGTTTGCAGCCGTCCATGTACAGTTTGAAATAATAAAATAATCACCATTTGAATGTCTACCAGTAATTTTACTTGCTTCGATAATTAAGGTATAAGTAACATTTCCAGATCTTCCTAACCACGTCCCATAAAAAGCAGAAGCCCCAGCATTTCCTCCCTGCTGTCTTGGTTGTGACCCGCTACTTGCAATAGTTTGCACCAGTTTATCAACCAGCGGATCCATTTTATCATAAGCCTCGTCCGTATTGGCAAGACGAAGGTCGGCGCCTCCCATAAAACGGAAGGTCTGTATATCATAAAACTGTACCGTTACCAAAATATTGGTACCAAATTTTTCCAATTCGCCGCGTACAATCCAGTCAGTGTTTAACGCTTTTCCCAATTCTGCCGTTTTCTGCGCGTTAGACCAGTCGCCCGCCTGAAAAGAATGTTCACGAAGAACCCGTTCAACTACGCCGCGATCAACCAAACTTACTTTATTGGTATTTCCCAAACGGATAAAAAACACGCGGGTAATCATATTCGCGTCCGTTGAGCTAATGCCGGAAATTGCGTCAAAAGGCGCGACCGCCACTACCGGTTGTTGCTGGGCAAAGAGTCCAACACAGGCACGCATTGTTAAAACCAATAATAAAGCCTTTTTCATAAAAAGCTCCTTTCATTGTTTCCGAAAATCACATTTCGGTTTTGAATGAAAATACCATATTATCAACAAAAAGTCAATATAATTGTCTGTATGTCAATTAATCAACTATAGAAAGTCTATATTATTAACTTACAGGCAAATACACGTACTTATGGAAGAAACGATACCCATTGGGGAAATTTTTGCAAAAAATTTGCGGGAATACCGCCGGAAATGCGGTTTTTCACAAGAAAAACTGGCGGAAAAAGTCGGTATTTCTACCCAATACCTGGCTATGATAGAAATTGCCCGAAGATTCCCCTCACCGGAAGTCCTTGAACGCCTCGCTGGGGCAATGAACAGAAAAGTATATGAACTTTTCCTTATAGACCATTCCCCCCGGGAAGAACTTGAAATGATCCGTCAGGATATTATCAGCGAAATGAAACAATCATTTAGTGAAATTGTACAACAAGCCTTAAAATGTGTATCAGAGAGTTAGGAAATCTAATAGTGACATCCTGTGGGTGACTGACACCCCCAACATCCAAGAATTGAGGTGCGGGTGCTGGACGAAAGGTTTTTATTTTATTCGTAAGCTTTTCCTTCCTCTGCCATTGTTTGTAACAAATCTTCCGGTAAAATCGCGGGAATAGACGATGCGGAAAAATCAGTAATATCGCGGGTAACAATAAATCTGGCGTTAATCATTCTGGCGCACTCAACCTGTAGACGGTCTTCCAGGTCGTCAAAATCTTCATTGACAAGCGCGTCTATAACCTGCTTTTTTTGAATACCGGCGACCTCAATAAAGGGTATTATACCGCAGGGCAGAGCCCTGCACCCGCCGCCTACGGCGGCTTTCCGCGGCAAGCCGCGGGGTATTAAACCCTTCGTTTCCTCACTCGCTCGGTCATGTCCGTGCAAGCACGGCCGCGACCTCGCTTCGTTCGTCAATAAATTCGCATAGTTCTATTAACATCTTTTTTCTTTCGCTTGCGGAGTAGTGCTTGCGAAGAATATAAAAGATATTGGTTACGCTGTGCGCCGCTATATAGCCGCTGCATTTTTGCTGAAAACATAAACGCAATATTTTATCCGCATTGTCTATGAACGGTTGGCGGGCGATAAGGTAATCCAGTATAATATTTGTGTCAATTAATATGACCATAACGCTCATTCCGGTATTCGGCCAATTCTTTTTTGTAATCAAACCCGGCAGGCAATGTTCCCCGGTACTGCGTAAAACGCTGAAACGCTTCCTGTCTTTTTGTACGTTTTTCCTCCACTGCTTCACCTGTGTTATCAATGTTCAAAACAGCCTTCTGCCTGCCTGTAATAGCGGTTAAAGGTTTTTCCGGCACAAACACGCCATTTTCAAAAAATCCATCGACTACCAACATATAGCCCTCCGCTTCAATTAAAACAATACCTCAAAATCGTGGTGGTTTCAAGGTAAAATACCGTGTGAAACTTTATTCCGTAATTTCCCTAAAAATCCAGTCCTACCACATCACCCGGTTTTACCCCGGCGCGGTCGAACCAGCCCTGCGGCGTTTCCAGAGCGTAACGAACCGAGCGGGAGGATTTTACCGAATTCAGGTCGAGGGGCTGCATCTGTTTGATTTCGACAATTCTGCCGTCCGAGGCGATAAAGGCTATTGAAAGGGGAATGACGGTATTTTTCATCCAAAATGACAACTGTTCATCGCGTTCAAAAATAAAAATCATCCCTTCGCCATCGGGCAATTTTTTCCGGTGCATCAGCCCTTGCGCCCGTTCCGCCTCGGTTCTGGCAATTTCCACGGTTATTTCCACAGGTTCTAAACCCGGACGCGTTATGCTTAATACGGCGGTTTTAAGTTTGTGTGAGGCGCAGCCGGCAAGGCCGGTATTAACGATAATGAAGGTAAAGCAGAGAAAATTTTTTAAAGCTGGTCTAAAATTCATCCAGGAATTCCTGACGCTGTTGGACACGTTTGGACTGGATAAGCGCGGACTCATTGATAATATCATCAAAAACTTTTTTATCAATATATTTTACCGTCAGGGGGCGTTCAATGGAAACGCGGATATCTTCGCTTTCCCATACCGCTTCCCGCGGATTAAGATACGAGGGCTGGCCGTATTTTTCAACCAGGCCGGTAAACACCGAATAGTGATCCATCATGCCGGTATTGAGGGTAAACGCCATGATAAACAGCGCCCCGTCCCGCAGTTGAAAAAACGCCCGTTTTATAAACGAAGAACCGCCGGTTTCAACCAAACTCTCTTCCCGCGCGGGGAGGAACGAAACGTCGCGGTCGCCCCGGAAATTGAACATACTGTCCTGTATCAGGGCCGCTTTCAGGTCATCCAGACTCATGCCCAGAACAATCTCCCGAAACTGCCGGGGCAGTTCTTTCCCGCCTTCCGCGGCCTTGTCCTGCGCCCCTATCCCCGCGGGGAGTACGGCGCAAAGGCAGAGTAAAACCATTATCCGGCGGAAGCGAATCGTGTTCATTAGCCTATTATCGGCAAAAACACCGTCAAAGTATAGCGGCCAGGGTAACAGCATTTGCTTTTGTACCTACACACCAATAGTGCGTAAACCGGCACAGAGGACAGCGCCGGGGCTGCCAAAACAGATGGGGGAACTCAACTACGCAGCCCCCGCACGGCTTCTGTGCATCATTGATAACTAGGGGTAATTCCATTATGAGCGTGTTCTCTTGTTTCTCGTGCCGTGCGGCTTTTACTGTACACCTAGTTTTTGCTTTTATTCCCTGGTCTGCTCCGTCGAAGAACCCCATAATGTTTTGGCAACCCCGCACTGCCCCCCTGTGCCGCCCTATTCCGGCTATAACCAATGTAACAGGGTAAATGCTGTTGCCCTAATATGGTAGAGGACAGCCGGAGGGGGCGCATTGTTTGCTCCCCTTTTCTTTCCCCTCCGTGTTCTCCGTGTCCTCCGTGGTGAAAATTCTTCCCTGCTTCCTCATCTCGCATAGCTCCCTGTTATCCCGCAGCGCCGCCTATTGGTTATAGCACGGCATGGGGGTGATTTTGTGCAAATTTAACCGGTGCAGACGGTCGATTTTTTCTTTTACCGCCGCGTCTTCGCACACGCCTTCGCGGATATACTTGTCCAAAACGGCGTAACTGAAGCCCAGTTTTTCTTCGTCGGTCATGCCCGAAAGCCCGTCTTCGGGAACTTTGTCGACAAATTGCGCCGGTAATCCCAACTCCCTGCCCAGGGCTTTTACTTCGGTTACGGTCAAATTTGCCAGGGGGCTGAAATCGCCGGCGCTGTCGCCGAATTTGGTTGAATAACCCACCCAGTCTTCGCTGAGGTTGCAGGTGTTGGCGACCAGCCCGCCCATAATGGCGGCAACGGCGTACAGGGTGGTCATTCTGATCCGCGCCGGCGTATTGATTGCGGCCTGATTGTTGACCGTTAAGCCGCCTTCCTGTACTGACTTGAACAGCGCGTCGCAGGGGTCTTGTATATTGATAACGCAATGCTGAATTTTCAAATAATCAACCAATGCCCGCGCGTTGGCAATATCCCACTGTTCCCCCCGCGGCATCAAGACCCCAAAAACCCTGCCGGCGCCCAAAGCCCGCGCACATAAAGCGGCTGTTACCGCGCTGTCCTTGCCGCCGCTTATTCCCACGACGGCGCGGCAATCCCTGCCGTTTTGGTCAAAAAAATCCCGTATCCATTGCACTATTTTGTCCATGATGCATTACATATCCGATTACTGGATTTTTTTCAAGGGATCGGGTACTATAGAACCGGAAAACAAATATGAAACGGGAAATTACCCCTCTGTCCGGCAAGTTGCTCATAGTGTACCGGGTCTTTGTCGCGCTGGCCCTTGCGCTGGCCGTGGTGTTAATAACAGGCAGCCTCTACGCCCTGTTCCGCTCGCCGGATTCCGGGCCGCTGTTCCGTATTGGCTCCGGCAAATCCACCGGCGGAAAGCACGGCGGAAAAAACTCTGCCACGGGTTCAGCCGCGCCCTTGGCGATGCCGAATGTGTTTTCCGGCATCGGCAGGCTGAGAGTACCGCTGGCCGGGGAACCGGCTGCCGCCGTCATTCTTTCCATCAGTTTTCCCTATTCCGCGGAGGATCGTCCCTTTGCCGAAGAGCTTGCCTCCCGTATCGGCGATTTTCGTTCCATTGCCGCCGAATATTTTGCGTCTCTTCCGCGGGAAAAAACGGTTAATCTGGATGAGGAAGCCGCAAAAGCCGGAATTCTGGGGCGTTACAATGCCATGCTGCGCCTGGGGAGAATTGAAACCCTGTACTTTGGCGACTTGATGATTGTAGAATGAGAATGAGGAATATTTGAATGGCACAAGGTAAAAAAAGAAACTTCTTTAAAAATTATTTTAAGGGCAGACTAAAGGTGGCGGAATTTGCCGTTACCAATTCATGTATAGCAAAATGTTCTTTTTGCGAAATCTGGAAACAGCAGCCCAAGGTTTTTGTTGACCGGGAAAAGGCCCTGGAAGTGATTGACCGTCTGGCGGATCACGGAACGGTTCATATTACCATTACCGGCGGCGAACCGCTGCTCCATCCCCATGTGGTAGATTTTGTCCGCCGGGCAACGGAACGGAAGATGCACAACGCCGTTCTTGCCGCCGCCCCCCAACTCCTGCTGCGAAACGATATTGTCAAACGGCTGGAAGACGCGGGAAACGATTTGATCTGTATTTCCTTTGATTCAAACGACCCCCAAATTATGGCGGAATCCCGGCAAATTCCGAATATCATGGAGGATATGGCAAAAGCCGTCGAGCTTATCAATCAAACACGGATAAAAACTATGGCGTCGGTGCTGATCTGGAACAATAATTACGACAAACTGGAAGAGGTCTGCATCAGCGCAAAAAATATGGGCTTTGATATTATTTCCCTTAATTACCCGACCTTTTCCCAATCGCAGATTTACCCCCTGGGGGGAGAGGGGATCAGCCTTTCACGGGAAAATCTCATTCAGGGTCTGGAATCGTCCATTAAACTGCGCAAAACCAAAAAATACGGCATAATCAATACCGCGGTTTCCATGCGCAATATTATCCGCTTTCTTAAAGACCCGGCAAAAGTTCACTACCACTGTCTGGGCGGAACCAACGTGCTGTTTGTCGACTGGTTTTTTAATGTCCACCCCTGTATGCAGCTTCCCCGGATACTGGGTAATATTTTAACTATGGAAGAAAAGGATTATAAAATGTCTCCCTGTAATGAATGTAATATGAGCTGGTACCGCGATTTCAGCGCCATGTTTCACGGCTTAAAATCGGTTCCGGTCTGGTTTGAATCTCTGGAAGGTTTCAGAGCGTTAAAGTAAAAGACTGTTTGATTCAACCCCCAAAATTTTACCACGAACCTCACGAACTTTTAGCACATATCTTATCGCTGTTCGTGTGCGTACCGAAGGTACGAGTTAGTGTGGTTTGTGGTTTAAATTCTCTTTTCTTCCTCCGTGTTCTCCGTGTACTCCGTGGTGGAAATTCTTATTTTCTTCTGAATCTATAGTATTTTTTTCAAACAAATAACACTATTTAAACATTCTAAAACCCACCGTAAAAATAAAAGCGGTAGACTTCAGGTAGTCACCCAGCGCGGGGGTTCTTGGTGATTCACCCTCCGGCACAGGGTTGTAATATGCGTATTTGTTTTCACTAATATCGGTAAAATAGGAATAAGCCACTCCGGCTTCACCAAAGAAAGTAATGGGAAGCCTCTTCAAGGTATGCTGCGCCCCAACTCTGGCAATATGCATCCACTGGTAGGCTCCGTCATTCAGAAAATTTTTCCTGAGCGAAATTTTTTCGCTGCGGCCGTCGGGATCCAGTTCGGAAATCAGAGAACTGCCGTCAACCTGATGGCGGCCGTAATCCGCGCCGTGGCGGATCAGTTGGTACTGAAGATGACCGGCTGTTCTGGACAGGGGATGTATATCAAAACGTACCTTTATTTCATCCGAGTTGGGGGGAAGATAATAACCC
Source organism: Treponema sp. (assembly GCA_031283105.1). Classification (GTDB taxonomy): domain Bacteria; phylum Spirochaetota; class Spirochaetia; order Treponematales; family Breznakiellaceae; genus WQXQ01. The sequence continues at coordinate 14,923 of JAITCL010000147.1, forward strand.
AGACATGCCCCGCTGTTGACATAGGCGGTTTCCATAAGGTTTTTGCCATACCAGGGTAAAAAATTCCTGTTATGGGTATAATTGTACGGCTCAATTTTGGTATAGCCCAGCGTCAGGGAAGCAAAGGGCAGAAAGGGAACTCTTCCCTGCAACCCCGTCTGATACGCGAACATGTGGCGGTCAAGCTGAAAAGCGTATTTCATGCTGTCTATTTCCAGCTCATCCAGGAAAAACGAGAACCACCATTTGCCCAAACCGGGATACTGGGCTTTGATATTTAAAAATATCGCCATATTGTCAAAGTCGCCGACAAAATTCTGATAGAAAAAATTATCAAGTAAAGGATACATATAACCAAATTCCAAGCGCTTCGCCCAAACGGCGGCGCTGCCAAAATCAATGTGAAAATAACTTTTATAATTTAACTCCAACTGCTGCAGTGAATACGCGTTTTGAAACGTCATTGAAGATTCTTTGATGTCATTGACATTATCAAATTCCAATACCCCCGTTACGGAAGAATAGGCAAACCACGGGGCGGGGTTGAAGTTGGCTTCTATCCCGGTAAAAGGGCGGGCGGCGCTGTTAAGAACAAGACTGTTTCCCGGCGTCATGGCCCCCCATTCCCGGCGGATTCTGCCAAAGCGTATCAGCAGCATATCCCCGAATACGCTGCCGGACATTTCCGATACCATCCTCGCGGCGATGGAGTAATCATTGGGCCAGCCTTCCATATTCCCGGCTTCAATGGCGCCGAGATTGAACATAAAGCCGTCCCAGTTTTTTTGATAGGTATAGGGAAAAAACGCCAGAGGCTGGCTGTAAGTTTCTACCGGCCGGTTGATATACTCCTCGGCTGAATAAGTTGAATTAGGTTGCATTTCTGTCGCGTAAGTATCGTATTGACCCACTTTAACACGCTGGGCCTTCATCATGCCCGCGGAAAAATCCACGTTAAAAGAAAATTGTTCGCCTACATCGCCTCTTATATAAAAAGTCCCCCAGGTATCGGTACCCGTGTATGTTTTTCCCTCTTCGGTATACCGGGCAACCGAGTTCAAAGTTTCCATGTTTATTCCCACATCCCCGGAAAAGCGGACGCTGTTTTTCCCATCCGTATCAAACCGGTACATCCCTCTGCGTAAACGAAGACCGGCTTTCACTCCGGAAAATTCCTCGCGGAAATTTTCCAGTATTGTTCTTTCACCGTCAGTCAAGCCCCCGAAACGCTTTGGCTCGGCGGCGAGAATTTCGTTGATGGCTTCCAGTACTTTTCCCCGGGTATAGGGCCTTACCGCCGGCAGGGAGGAACACAACCCTCTGGTTTCCGCCTGTTCAAGAAGGTAATATACCGCGTGATCAATCGGAACTGAAACATGGGTTTGGGCATTCAGAGCGGATTTTCCGAAAAAGAACAGCGCAAGCATTACCATAAGAACAGTTACCGGTTGCATTTTCTGACCATTATGTATGATACTCATTACATGAAAAAATATCGCATTGGCAGGTATTTTTCAAGTGTAATGACGCGGAAAACGCTCTTTTGTTTATTTTTTTCTCTCTTTTTGTACTTCTTTTCGGGGGAAAGGCTGTATTCCCTTCCCCCCCAGAAAATACTCCATCCCGACGACTGGGCTTATGAGGCGATTGCCATTCTTTCACGGGAACAGGGCAGGGTTTTACTGGCGGATACACGGGTCACAGTGGCGCAAATGGAGCGTTATCTGCAAGAAATCAATGCGGATGCGCTTTCCGCAAGCGGCCTGGTTATCTATGACCGTCTGGCGGCATATCTTGCATCCGATCCCGGAGTACGTTTTCAGTCCGATGTCATGTCGGGCGGGTTTGACCTTATCCTGCAGCCGGAATTGTATTACAAATCCAATGAGGATAATTTATGGATTTACAACGATCATGCGCGCAATCCCGTTCTGCAATTACCTTTGGGTTTTTCCCTCAGCCCCTGGATTACCGCCGAAATGGACGTCTACCTTGGGCAGAATGAATACGCGGCGACCCTCCATGACAATTACGTCAACATACCGCTGGATCCGGTCGCTCAGGCGGATATTCATTTTCCCAAACGGGCCTATGTCAGCGCCGGTTTACCCGTGGGTAAGGCATCAGGTTTCAATCTGGCCGTTGGTATTGGCGACAATTTTTTCGGAAAAACCCGCACCGGCAGCATTATTGTTTCCGAACATCTGGAAAGAACGGCTTACGCGCAGGCTTCCGTGTATTCTCCGGCGTTCAAGTATACTGCCCAGATACTCCAGTACGAAGTGAATAAATACCACTATATGCATTACTTTCAGATCCGTCCCCATCGCACGATTTCCGTCAGTTTGGCGGAAGGGGTAATGGCGAACACCCCGCTGGAATTGCGCTTTATGAATCCGTTTACCATTTTTCACGGTTATGAATCCTATAAAACGTATAAGGATTATAATGATGATGGAGCAAATGGAGGCGATGAGCGTGTCCACGATTTTAACACCCATTCCAGAATAGGCTCTTACTTCGGCATTAAACTGGAATTCCAGCCGGTACGGTATGTGCGTTTTTACGGACTCTTTGTCATGGATGTGTTGAACCTTCCCATGAAAAAAAACCGCTGGGATGAAACCCTGTACCCCGACGCCGCAGGTTTTCAGGCCGGCACGGAATTTTCGCTTCCCGTTAAAGGGGGCTATTGGGAATTCGGCCTGGAGGGGGTATACACTTATCCCTATTTGTACATTATGTGGGACAAGGGCTGGTCTTTTTACAAGGAAGTCCCCGAACTGGATATAATGAAAGAAAAGACGGGAACCAACCTCCGCTACTGGACGGGAACCCCCTTCGGCCCGGATACCATTGCCGGCACTTTGTGGGCGGGTTTCCGTTCCTCGTCACAATGGTACGGCGGTTTTTCCTTTACCTTTTCCGCGCAGGGGAAACATTCATCGTTGACTATTTTTGATCATGACACCGAAGGCGATACCTACCGCCCCAGCCATGCAGTGTACGATGTCACCGTTCCTCCGTCAGGAAAGACGCCGGTTTATACCTATACCGTAAACCTCCGGGGGGAATATTCTCCGCGGAAATGGCTTAATTTTGCGCTTCAGCCGGGCTATCGTATAACGGTAAATACCGGGGATAGCGAAGACCGTATCTATCAGGGATTTGAGGTCGCGTTTTCCCTGCGGTATACACCTTTGTCCAGGTAGGTTGATTATGAAGGTTGTCATGTTTACCGATGCCTACTGGCCCCGTATCAACGGGGTAACCGTATCGGTGGATTCTTTTTCGCGTTCTCTGGTTGCGGCGGGGCATCAGGTTTTGATTGTCTGTTCGTTTTATCCCGAAGAGGGAAACACCCCCATTCCGCTTTCACCAAATACGGAAACGGGGGAAGGCCCCCGCATTGTCCGGGTTCCTTCCATACCCGCGTTTATTACCAAAGAAGACCGGATTCCCAAATACAGCAAATGGTACTGGGTATTTAAGCAGGTGGAAAATTTTGGCCCGGATATTGTCCACATCAATACCGAAATGATGATTGCCGAATTCGGCTTTTGGTACGCAAAGACCCATAACTTGCCGTCTGTTTATACGTTCCATACCATGTGGGAAGATTACACCCCTCATTATTTTTATATGTTTCCTTCTTTTTTGGTAAAAATAGTAACACGGGGCATACTGAAAATTATCGTGCGGCGTTCCTACCGGATGATTGTGCCGACCCCGCAGATTGATGCGGTAATACACAAGTACAGTCCCAAAACGCAGACCTTTCTGCTGCCCACGGGGATAGAGCCGGAATTATTCGATCATGATGAAGCCGAGTGCGCGGTTTTCCGGGAAAAGCTGGAAGAACTTTTTCCCCGGTTAAAGGGAAAACGGATTCTGCTGTTCGCGGGACGGATAGGCAAAGAAAAAAACATCGGCTTTCTGCTTAATATCTTTCCCGCCATTCTTGCCAAATATCCCGACACGGTTCTTTTGATAGCGGGAAACGGCCCGGATATGGATTACTTTCAGCGTGAAGCGGAAAAAGCGGGGATAGAAGAAAACTGCGTCTTTACCGGATATGTGGAGCGCCGGGACTTGGCGCTCATCTATGCGATTGCTGAAGTTTTTGTATTTCCTTCGATGACCGATACCCAGGGGCTGGTAACATTGGAAGCGATGTTTTCGGGAACTCCGGTGGTGGCCATTGGCGCTATGGGAACCCTCATGGTAATGGGAGGAGACAACGGCGGGTTTATGGTACCCAATGATCCCGACATATTCACCGGCAGGGTGCTGGAACTCCTTGCAGACCCGGAACTGCGCCGCCGTAAATCCCATGAAGCGCGAACCTATGCCTACTCATGGTCTATTGAAGAATTAACCAAAAAACTGGTGGACATTTACCAGACAACGATACAAACCTACCGTGACGAATACGGCGAACCCTTTAAGCCGGTATGGAGTCTTCTTATGGACAAAAGATGGTGGAACATTAACAAAAAAATTTTCCAGCGAAGAACCGGCCGCAAATGGCGGCAAATGTTATCCAAACTGGGTATGCAGTCGTGAGCAAATAACAGAAAATAAATAACAAGGATTTTCATAAAATCCGCCTGAGAAGGCCGCGCGGGGCGGCAAAAAACCGGGAGAATCTGCCTACAGAGCCCCCCAGCACTTAAATTACTAAGCACATCGTATACTATGAAATCATGTCGTATTTAAGTGCTGGGCTTTTACTGTACACCTAGTTTTTGCTTTTACTCCCTGGTCTCTTCCGGCAGAGAATTCCCGGAAAATTTTTTGCCGCCCCGCCGGCCTCTCTCAGGCGGTATATGCTGATATATTACCTACTATACAATTAAATGTTGTTGCCCTGTGATGATAGAGGACAGCCGGAGGGGGCGAACCCCTTATGGTGAGACTATAGGTACTGGTAAGATGTATGCCTAGTAAAGTAATTTGGGGGCTTTTGGAGCAAACCTTATAGGCAGCCGCACAAGCCGTTTCCGCAGGAAATGGCTTGTGCGGTGCTTGTTAGAATTGCCCCCCCCAAGTAATATCTTTAGGCATACATCCCGATCACTTCGACAAGCTCAGTGACCGGGTGTTTCGCAGCGCCCCCTCTGGCTGGTCTGTAATATGAGTGGACAAAATGGCAAAAATAGCGTATACATAATTTAAGGAGAACCTTCATGGAGCAGATTTCGTCCGCCGCGGCCCAGGTTATCATCGCGGTAATTCCCATTGTGGGGATTGTCATGGGGGCGGTGGTGATTTTTTTCTATCTGCTCTGGAATCACCGGCGGCGGATGTTGCTGATTAAAACGGGGCATTACAACCGCCCTGAGTTTGACGTGCTTTCATTCAGCCTGCTGGCGGGGCTGCTGTTGGGCAGCGTGGGGCTTTCCCTGACCGTATTTTTGGCAGTGGCAACAGGCCGCAGTTACGGGCTTTTGGGCGGGATAATCCCCCTGTCTATGGGGGCAGGGCTTTTGGTTTATTACGGTATAAAGCACGGCGACAAGGCCAAATGAGCCGTTGTGGAGGAAGAGTACAACGATGAGCTGATTGCCGGTCTGGTCACGGCGGGGCAAAAAGACCTGTTCCGGCTGCTCGTAGAGCGTTATCAGCGGCCGGTATACGGAATGGGTTTAAGTTTTTTCCGCAATACCGAGGACGCCTCCGACTTTAGCCAGGAGGTTTTCCTGAAAGTGTACCGGAGCCTTTCCCGTTTTGAGGGGCGTTCCCGGTTTTCAACCTGGCTGTACAAAATCGCCTATAACACGGCGGTAAACGGGGTAAACCGCAGGAAGGAGTACCACAGCCTTGCGGAAGAGGATTTTGAGCGGATTGACGGCGATACGCCGGAGCGTCAGATAATTCGCGCGGCGGCGCGGGAAGCGGTACTGGCCGCGCTGCAGGAACTACCGGAACGTTACCGGGTGTGCATCGATATGTTTTTTTTCTACAACTGTTCGTACCGGGAGATTCAGGAAATTACGGGATTTCCGGTAAATACGGTTAAGTCCCATGTGTTCAGGGCAAAGAAGTTGCTGCGGGAAAAACTTAAAGGGATTGGAGATGTACGGTAAAGAGGGGTGGGTATGAGTTGCGAAAGAATTTTGGACAAAGTATATGAATATTCCGGCAGCGGGCCGGACGCCATGCCCCTTTTAACCCGTATCCGTATCGGCCTGCATCTGCTGGTTTGTCCCGACTGCGCCCAGGAAGTTGAACGTTTTGAGGTATGCCGGGACATTCTCCACAGTGATTTTTTACCGCCCGCGCCCGGTCTTGAAGATACCGTGATGGCAATGATTGCCGCCGAAGAAGGCGAAATTCCCGAAATGGAAGAGGCGGAATTTCCCGGCGGTTTTTCTACCAGAGGCTGGATCATTGCCGGCCTGGTCATGCTGGTTTCGCTGGCGACGGCGTTCTTCGGCCTGGATTTCAACAAGGTGGCCCTTGCCGCGGGAATGTCATTTATGATTCCGGTTGGCATAACCATCGGCATAGCGCTGACCTGCTACGGCGCGCTGTTTGTCGGCAGTCATTTGAAAGAATTTACTGAACGCTTTGGGTTGTAATAGTCTGTAACAGCTAATATTTTTTAATATTCATCCCAAAGATTCTCACAAAGACACCAAGAAAGAGAAGAACACAAAGGGGAGGAAGAAAGTATTATATTAAAACTCCGCGACCTTCGTGGTTTTATTATTCTGATTCTGGCGCAAAAATGGTGCTTGTAAATTATTTTATAAATATGGCATAATATAAAGCACAACCACAAAAAGGGACATATTTTGGCAAAAAGCAAGGAAAAACAGTACATTTACATTGTTCAATCCTCGAAGGAGACGACGAAATGCAAGATTGGCAAGACTAACAGCCTTGAACGGCGGTTGAAAGAATACAACAACATGACGGGCAAATCTAAAGATAACTTATACCAGTATTTGATGACCTGCGAAGTTAAAGATATGGCACAGGTGGAAAATGATTTAAAATACCAATTTATAACCCTGCGCGAGGAAAAAAGCAAGGAAATATATTTTTTCAACACGCATTGGTTTAATGAATATGTCAAATTTATTAAAGCGCATACGTTATTTGTAAAAGAAACATTTATAAAAACCGAAGATAAAAAACAGATTGTAAAAATCGTGAAGAGAACAAAACCGTCTCTTGAAGAACGGGGTATTTTGCAAAATGTATTAATGAAAAAAGCGCAAAAAGCTGAAAATGATGAGTTTTATACAATTTATGAAGATGTTGTAAAAGAATTATCAATGTATGATAAAAAAATCTGGAAAGATAAAACAGTATTTTGTAATTGCGATGACGCAGTTGGTGACAATGAAAAACACACGTCCGCTTTCCCTTTATATTTTCTGCATAATTTCCAGGAACTTGGTTTGGAAAAATTGATATGTACTCATTATGAAGGAAAAGTAGATTTATTTAATGAGGGAAGCAGAGCTTATATTTTTACAAAAAAAGGCTTTAGAGAAGGAATAAAAGAATATCCAAAAAATTATTCAGGTAGTTTTGATCACCCATTATCATTAAAAATATTGAAAGAAGAAGCGGATATAGTATGTACTAATCCGCCTTTTTCACGTTCTCATGATTATTGGGATATTCTTATTAAAAGCGGGAAAAAATATATAATTGTTTCCAATGAAGCCAATATTGTAACTACATATTTTATAAAATATTTTCAAAATAAAAAAATATGGGCAGGACATAATGAAATACATTATTTTTTAACACCTAAAAAAGAACTTGTAAGAGCGCCCGCATTTTGGTTTACAAATATAATTTTAAAAAATAGACCTAGATATAAGCAATTAAAAATAATTCCATTAAAAGATATACCTGATAAATATAAAAAATATGATGACAATAATACTTTATTGGTAGATAACAATTATATTCCCGGCGATTATAAAAAAGTGTTTGCCGTTTCAACAAGACCAATTATTAATGGTTTGCTGGAAAAAGGTTTTAAAATAGTAAATGATAAAACATTTCATCCGTATTTAAATGGCAAAATGGGTTTTGCGAGAGTTTTAGTACAAAAAGAATAAAGGGTATTATACCGCAGGGCAAGCCCTGCACCCGCCGCCTACGGCGGCTTTCCGCGGCAAGCCGCGGGGTATTAAACCCTTCGTTTCCTCACTCGCTCGGTCATGTCCGTGCA
>JAITCL010000094.1 GCA_031283105.1 Treponema sp.
GCAACAAAACCCCAAATTATAAGAGGAAGAACGATTGCAACCATAAAAACAATTAACCACATAAACTACTCCTTGCTTTTTTTTCACGTTTTGAAGTCCACAGGATACCGAGCGTAAAATATACTCGTGTACTACTTTAATAAATTATTGGCCTCCAAATATGGTTTTAGAGCCTTAAAATAATTATCCGCCACTATTTCATGCCCTTCTGCACTTGGGTGAAATTTATCTGCTCCAAAATATACTCCCACTACACCATCAAAAACTTCATAAACCAATTCAATATTATTTGATGATGCAAGTGTTATAAACATATCTTTGATTTGGTCATCCCACTCTGCTACCGGATAAAATGCAGTAAGATATATTTTTCGTCTTCCATCATTTACCATATCAATAATCTTTTGGAGATTATTTTTTGTCCTAGCCAGAGGAACTTTCTGAAAAAGATCATTTCCACCAAGTTCAATTATTACAATTCTGGGATTTTTGGAAAGCACATCTTTTTTTACACGAGCCAAACCTTGCGCGGTAGTATTTCCGCCCACACCCGCGTTTATTACGGGAATATTTACTTTGTTTTGCAAAAATGCCGGCCAGGATTTACTTTTGTCATCTTTACCAGCAACAGTAACGCCAGTACCGGCAGTTAAACTGTCTCCAAGACAAACTATTGTTTCTTCAATCGAAGCTGAACCGCCTGTCTTGGCACTAGTCATAAATACAATAGAAAAAACAACGCAAAGAACAAAGACCCATTTGTTTTTCATTTCCATCCTCCTCAGATGTAAAATCGCGTACAATGCCCGAACAAGACCCGTTAGGGTTTTGACACGATTTTTATTAGATGTGTATATGCCCGATGTCGATGCCATCATTCCGTCTGTAAAGGCTGATTTTACGCTCATGGAAGATATTTTGTCATTTCTGGCTGTTTATGGCAAGTAGATTTGTGTAAAGATGGCTATTTTGTGGGGATTTTGTTGGTAAAAATCCATGCTATGGTGCTTGTTAGAATTGCCCCCAAGTAAATTTTTAGGCATACATCGCGCTTACATTACTTCCTTCATTTCTTTCACATAACGGTAAATATGCGGCGCGGCGGCATCGCCGTATTCCGCGACAATCTTGACAATGGCGCTGCCCACGATTACGCCGTCCGCGATGCGGGACATGTGCGCCGCCTGATCCGGCGTGTGTATGCCAAAACCGATTGCGGTTGGAAAGCTCGATACGGAACGGACTGCCGCGACTATGGACGCAAGGTCGGCGGTGATTTCACTCCGTACTCCGGTAACCCCCATTGAAGAAACCAGATAGATAAAACCTGTCGCGGTCTGGGCGATTTCCTTGATTCGCGCCTGAGAGGTGGGGGCGATAAGGGAAATAAGGTCTACGCCGTATTGGGAAGCGGATTCCCGCACTTCGGCCTGTTCCTCAAAAGGCAAATCGGGAATGATGATTCCGTCCAGACCGCAGATACCGCAACGTTTGAAAAAAGCGTCATAGCCGTAATGAAAAACCGGATTCAGGTAGGTTAAAAACACCAGCGGAATTGAAGTTTCTTGGCGCAATTCCTCAATCAGGGTAAACAATTTTTCGATGGTAGTTCCGGCGGCAAGGGCGCGAATGTTTGCCTCCTGTATTACCGGGCCTTCGGCGATGGGATCTGAAAAGGGAATGCCGATTTCCACGAGGTCAGCCCCGGCTCTGATCATTTCCCGCACAAACTCTTTGGTTTTTTCGATGCTGGGGTCTCCGCCGGTTACAAAGCCGATAAAGGCTTTGCCGTTTTTGAATGCCTGCGCGATATTACTCATTGATAGTTTTCCTCCAGTCAAAAAAATGAGGTGTCCGAAGAATAAGAATTAACCACGAACCAACACCAACTCGTACCAAAGGTACGCACACGAACAACAATAAGATATGGAGCAAAAGTTCGTGCTGGTTCGTGTGGTTTGTGGTAAAATTCAAACATATTGAACATCTCCATGCGGTATTTCAAACAACTAGTCATGAATTTTTACTCCCCGGTAGCGGGCGATGGCGGCGACGTCCTTGTCCCCCCGCCCGGAAAGACAGATAATAATATTTTCATCTTTGCCAAAGTTACGGGCAATTTTTTGGACATGGGCAATGGCGTGGGCGCTCTCTATGGCGCTGATGATTCCTTCGGTGCGGGAAAGGTACTCAAAAGCAGAGACCGCTTCCTCATCGGTAACCGGCGCATATTCGGCGCGTCCGGTATCATGCAGCCACGCGTGTTCGGGGCCGATGCCCGGATAATCCAGCCCGGCGGAAATTGAATATACCGGGGCGATTTGCCCTTCATCATTCTGGCAAAAGTAGGATTTCATTCCGTGAAAAACCCCCACCGAACCTTTGGCGATGGTGGCGGCGTGCTGCTCCGTGTCGATTCCCCGTCCCGCCGCCTCGCAGCCGATAAGCCGCACCGCCATATCGGGAATAAAACGATAAAAAATGCCCATAGCGTTGCTGCCGCCGCCCACGCAGGCGAGGACTGCCGCCGGAAGTTTGCCTTCCGCAGCAAGAATTTGTTCCCGCGCCTCCCTGCCGATAACGCTCTGAAAATCCCGCACCATAACGGGAAAGGGATGCGGCCCCATCACCGAACCAAGCACATAATGGGTATCATGGATGCGGCTGACCCATTCCCGCATGGTTTCATTAACCGCGTCTTTTAAGGTCTGCGTGCCGGAAGTCACCGGGTGAACCGTTGCGCCTAACAATTCCATGCGGTACACGTTCAGCGCCTGGCGTATGGTGTCTTCCTTGCCCATAAAAATTTCACACTCCAGCCCCAGCAGGGCCGCCGCAGTCGCCGCCGCAACCCCATGCTGGCCCGCGCCGGTTTCGGCAATGATTCTCGTTTTGCCGATTTTTTTTGCCAGTAAAGCCTGACCCAGCACATTGTTGATTTTGTGCGAACCGGTGTGGTTCATGTCTTCCCGTTTAAGGTATATCTTTGCGCCGCCCAAATCGCGGCTCATTTTTTCCGCGTAGTACAACAGCGAAGGACGCCCCGCATAATTTTTCAGCAGGTCGTTTAATTCCGCGTTAAAGGCACTGTCCGCCGTGTAATGGTTGTAGGCTTTTTCCAAATTGATGAGTTCGTTCATCAATGTTTCGGGAATATACTGCCCGCCGTAATCGCCAAATCTTCCTTTACTACTCATACATTTTTTCCTTTTCTTACCATCGAAACCAATTGTACTATTTTTTCCCGGTTTTTTATACCGTCCGTTTCGGCGCCGCTGCTTATATCAAGCGCAAAGGGATTAAGGGCCATTGCCTGTTCAATGTTGTCAAGGCCAAGGCCCCCCGCCAAAAACCAGGGCTTGGTAAATTTGAACGAATTGAGCAATTCCCAGTTAAACGGCTTGCCGGAACCGGCCCCTGAGTCAATGAGGTAATAATCCGCCCCCGCCGCCAGCGGCGTGTTTTGTTCCAGTTCCACGCTTCTTATCGTTTTTATTACTTCGACCGGCGTCCCGCCGCCTTCGGCGCTTGCCGCTTTAAGCCGCGCAATATATTCATCGTCCTCTGTTCCGTGCAGTTGGGCGATGGCAATAACATTTGCATGATACAGGGCGGCAATATCCGCGACAGGGGCATTAACAAAAACGCCGACGGGGACAATGTCGCCTGACAGACGACGGCGTAATTGGGCGGCAAAAGATGGGGATATTTTACGCTTGCTTTCGGCAAAGACAAAGCCGGCGTAATCAGGCCGCGCTTCGTTGACGTAATCAATATCCTGCTCGCGGAACAGCCCGCAGATTTTAACGTTCATTACTCCCTTTCAACTCCGTTAAAAATTGCTTTTTATCCGCCGCGCGCATCAGGCTTTCACCGACCAATGCCGCGTCAAGGTTCAGGCCGCTTAACGCGCGGACATCTTCCGGTGATGTAATACCGCTTTCCGCTACGGCAAGAATACCGGCGGGAATCAGCGAGCGCAGGCGGGCGGTAACGGCAAAATCAACTTTGAAGGTTTTAAGGTCACGGTTATTGATGCCGATAATCCGCGCCCCCGCCCGTACCGCCTGATCCGCTTCAGCTTCGTCATGAATTTCAACTAACGATGACAGCCCCAGTTCAGCGGCAAGTTTAATATATTCGCCGAGCGTGTCATCATCCAGCAGGGCGCAGATTAACAGTACCGCCTGAGCGCCCAAAATCTTCGCCTCATAAATTTGGTAGGAGTCAATGATAAAATCTTTTCTGATAACGGGAATGGCGACAGCGGCGGCAATTTCCCGCAGATACTGGTCGCTGCCCAAAAAATAATCCGGCTCGGTTAAAACGGAAACCGCCGCGGCCCCGGCGGCTTCGTATTCACGGGCAATGTGCAGATACGGAAAATCCGCCGCGATAATTCCTTTTGAAGGCGAGGCTTTTTTTACTTCGCAGATAAAGGAAAGCCCCGGCGCGGCGATGGCCCGCTCAAAAGGAAATACGGCTGCGTTTTTATTTTCAGCTAACGCAAGCGCCGCTTTGTGTACCTGCTCAAAGGGCGCGGCATTCTTTGCCGCCGCCACCCGCAGCCGCGTCTTGCCGGCGATTTCATCAAGAATCGTCATGATGACCTCAAACGAAGTTTCATGAAGCCGTTTCCGCAGAGCGGGACAAGGTAATAAACTGTTCAAGCTGCGACAGCGCCTTTCCGGAATCAATGGTTTCAGCGGCGAGGACAAACCCGTCCTTCATTGAAAGTTCAGGCCGGGCAATGTGAATCGCCGCCGCCGAATTGAGCAGCACCGCGTCCCGCCGCGGCCCCTTCGCGCCGCATAGTATGTCGCGGGTAATGTGCGCATTTTCCGCCGGAGTGCCGCCAACCAGTTCTTCTTTTTGACAGCGGTTCAAGCCAAATTCTTCCGGTTCCAGTGTATAACTTTTAAAATCGCCGTTGCGCAATTCGCAAACGCTGGTAACCGAGCTGAGGGAAATTTCATCTAACCCGTCCTGGCCGTACACCACCATGCCGCTTTTCACCCCCAGGTTGCACAGCACCTTTGCCATCGGCTCAATAAGGTCGGCGTCATACACGCCCAGCAGTTCCATATTCGCCCCCGCCGGATTGACCAGCGGGCCGAGTATGTTAAAAATCGTCCTGATGCCCAGTTCCTTGCGCACCGGGGCGACATACTTCATGGAGATATGGTAATTCTGCGCAAAAAGAAAACACAGGTTGATGGTCTTTAAGAGGCGCAGGCTTTGTTCCGGCGGTACGGTAATGTTCACGCCGAGGCTTTCCAGCACGTCCGCCGCGCCGCTCTTGCTGGAAGCGGCCCGGTTGCCGTGTTTCGCCACCGGAATCCCCGCCGCCGAAACAACGATCGCCGAAGTCGTGGAAATATTGAAAGAATTGGAACGGTCGCCCCCCGTGCCGACAATTTCCAGCACGTCCATATCATGCAAAATCCTGATGCAATGCTTGCGCATTCCCGCCGCCGACGCGGTAATTTCCTCAATGGTCTCGCCCTTCCCGGCCATAGCGGCAAGGTAAGCCGCCATCTGAATATCGCTGGCCTTACCCTCCATAATCTCATCCATAACGGCCTCGGCGGTCTCATAACTCAAATTTTGCCGGATTACCGCCTTAATAATCGCTTCTTTTATCATTGTTCGCCCCTCTGTTTACAGTGTTTCTACGCATAGAAACAGTCTATAGCAGCAGGGTGATATTGTCAAGCGGCCTTGCTGTGTTTAATTTAAGAATTTTTATCACAGAGGGAGATTTTGTGCAGCCCGAACAGGGCGGCGTACATCATTATTCTCATTTTATAACGATTTATTTTTTCCATGAATTTACCAAATAAAAAGCGGGAAATGTAATAATTTCAAAAAATACTATTTTCATTTTCTTAAAACTGAATGATGGTATAACTAATCCGGCTTTATCTTCATTTGTTAATTCAACATTTAAAGAATACCCTAAAATACAATAAAAAATGATAATAAAAGGAACAAATATTATGAATAATTGATTTGTAATATAGAAAGAAATAAATAGAATACCACTAAGTACAATAAAATTTATTAATGAAATTATTTTATGGATATTTTTACTTAATTTTATTCCAAAATTTGTTTTTGATATAATATAAACAGGTATATCAACAATAAAAACAAAAAATAAATACATTAATTTATCAGACATATTTCCATTTTATTATTTTTTGATGGTATTATCAAGTCATTTTCACAGTATATTATTTATACAATATATTACAACAAAATATAGTCTACATTGCACATAACTCCCTGTAACGCCATAAAGCGTCATATAATTTTCCAAATCGGTGTTACATATACCACTCTACCCCTATCGGGAATTTTCCCTATGGGTGACTGTCACCACCGGCGCCTCAATTCTTGGGCGCCGGGCGGCATATTTTGCTTTTACCTATATTTTTTCCATTCATCAATGCTAATTTCATGCCATGTATCATCTTCTTTTGGATTATTGTTTCTTAACGGAGAGTACATTTTCATTTCTTCAATTTTCCTTATATATTTTATTTTATATTCAATTATTTTATTTAAGCCATTATTAAATTGGACTTCCAATGCACAATTAATATATATTTCATCCTCAATTTCATAATTAATGGGAATGTCTTTAAAATAAATGTAAATACCATCTACATATTCATTTTCCTTTTTCACAATATTAATTTCCATAGTTTCATCAAATATTTTATCATCTATACCCCAACCGCTGCGCCCGTCATTTGATCTCCAACTAAACCCATATTCTTTATTTTCTAATGGTATAAGTAACAGATTTTTACAAACTTCATTTACACATTCTAAATCACATCTTCTGAATATTATTTTATCAACATCTTTATTCAAAGATTTTATTATCATTTGCAAAGAAAATGGATTTGAATAATTTTCATAAATAATCGCCTTTGGCGCTTTTGTAAATGTGCAATTGACCGAATAATTTATATTGTTTTCAATTGTAAAAACATCAATTTCATTTATTTTATTTTCTTCAGAAAAATAATTTATTCTTCTGTCAAATATCTGCGACCATAACGCAGATAGGGGGATATGGGTTGCCGGAAGAGGGATTCTGTCAGCAACAACACAAGAAACAAGCAAAAGCGGCAAAACACCTATTATTAGACTTGTTCGATAATTAAATGCTATTACCATTTTTATTTTATTACCCATAAAAATTACTTTATCGAATTTTTTAATGATTTGTCAATATAAATTTTTAAAAAAATTGAACGAATAAAATATATATTAGATTTGTTCGGAAACTTCAGTTTTAAACATTCCATTCATCGCCGCGATAACTCCAGAATCGTTCCCGGCGGGTCAATGTGCCAAAACCGGACGTTAGGCGGTTTTTCCGGCGGACAGTCAATAACCGCAAAAGTTGAGCCAATGTTACTGCGGGGTCTTCCGATGCTGCCGGGATTGACCAGCAAAAGTCCCGGCGCGTTTTCAAGAGACGGCACATGGGTGTGACCGAAAAGCGCCGTGTCCGCTTCCATTTTACGGGCGGCGGCAATAAGACGGTCATTGCCGTTGTACAGGGCATACCGGTGTCCGTGGCAAAGAAAAAACCGGTGCCCGCCGCAATCAACAATGGCGGCTTCCGGCACGGAAGTTGCATAATCGTTGTTTCCCCGCACCATGTTCCATTCACAGGAAAAGCCCGTCAGCGCCGATGCGCGGCGCAGGTCTTCTATGCCGTCTCCCAGAAAAACGGCGGCGTCAAACGTATCATTACAGGCCCAGCGCAGAACCGCTTCCAGAAAGGGGCTGTTGCCGTGGCTGTCGGAAAGAACCAGAAGCCTTTGACTTTCCATAATAGTAATATAATAGCATACCGGCGGCGCGTGGAGGAGAGTTTGTACAGGGAAATCTCATTCCTCCGTGCGCCCGGTTGCCTACTTTTCAACATAAAAAATGCAGGTTATACTTCCTTATGACTGTCAAAACTGACCCCGCAGATGAATTAGTAAAAGCCGGCAGCAAAGATGTTGTTGCCTGGAGCGAAAAGTATGCCACGGGAATCGCGCTGATAGACCAGCAACACAGAGAGTTGGTAAACCTGACCAATCATTTGTTTCTGGCTTGTCTGACCGGGCGGGAAGCGATCAAAGCCATATTCAAAGACACCATGCACCGCATGGTGGATTATGTCCGTTTCCACTTTAGCACGGAATTGGAAATGCTGAAACGGATTAACTATCCGGGTTACGACGAACACAAAAAAGAACATGAAACTCTGGTAAAAAAAATTCTTGAAGCGTCAAATGACTACGATTCAGGCAAAACATTCACCCCCAACAGTTTTGTCCGTACCCTTAAAGATTGGGTTTTTGGCCACATTGCCCTTACTGACAAACACTACGCGGCCTATGTTGCGGATCAGAAACAGAAGGGTCTGCTCACCGACCGGCAGATTAATGGCGAGAACCAAATAACAGCGCCGCATTAAGCGGCGTTGACCGAATGGCGGCAATGCGGCCCCTGTGGGCGCACAAATAAATTGCATTTATTCAGCATAAGCAGTACAATTGAACAGGAAGGTACAGGCCAATGGCGCAAAAATGGCAGTATTTTAAAACCATACGCATGAAATTGATTGTTCCCATTCTGTGCGCCATCATTCTGGGGGCGCTGTTAATGGGGTATGTCAGTCATCGTATAACTTCAGGCATAATCACCGACGCCGCCAAAAGCGAGGGTCTGAATGCCGCCAGAAACCTGCGTGAAATAATTGACCTGGTTATATCCACCGCGGAGCTTGATTTGTCCGCCATTGTCCTTCAACCCATCGTCAAGTCCGTTGTGCGGGGACAAACGCCTCCGGGCGAACTCGAAGAATACATGCGCGCTTTGGTAGAGCGGTATCCCCTTTACAACAATATGATTTGCCTGAACCGCGCCGGAATCGTTGTGGCGCATTCGTCAGATACCACAGGCCGCGACAATTCTGACAGGGAATATTACAAGGCGGGCATGGCCGGCAAAAATTATATCTCCGCGGTTGAAGTAAGCCGTTCATCGGGACGCGTCGTCTCGTTCATTTCTACTCCCGTGTTTGACGGGGAAGAAGTTATCGGCGTGGTTTTGGCGGGCGTACTGCTTCAGGAAATCAACCACCGCTATGTCGCCCCCGTGTCCCTGCTGGATGGCCGCGGCTACGCCATGATCGTTAACTCAAGCGGTATAATCATCAGCCACCGGGACGAGGATATGCTGGGCAAAAAAATCCCGGATTATCTGTACGAGCGCATTAACACCCTGGGCGCGGAGCGTACTGCCTTTGAGGCTGTGGTAAACGATACGCCGTCCATGCTGTTTGTCGAACGCAACGCCGAAGCCGACTGGTTTCCCGTCGTTATTTGCTCTATCAGCGACTTTTATACCTCCACAAATTATCTGGCGCGGATGAATACCGTACTCACGGGGGGCGTCATTCTGCTCCTTGCCGTTATTGTCCTTTTGGTTATAAACGGGATAACCAAAGCGCTCAGTACCGCCATACACTACGCCGACTCTGTTTCCCGCGGCAATTTAGACGCTTCACTTTCCGTCCGGCGCGAAGATGAGGTAGGCGTATTGGCGGGAGCTTTGCGCGATATGGTTGCTTCGCTTAAAGCGATGATATCCGTCGCGGAACAAAAAAGCCTTGAAGCGCAGGAGGCGACGGAAAAAATAATAGAAAGCATCAATTACGCCAGCAAGATACAGCGCGACCTGCTGCCCAGAAATTACGCATTTGACAAGGCTTTCACCGACTATTCAATTATTTGGAAGCCGCGGGACATTGTAGGCGGCGATATATTCTGGTTGAAAAACTTTGAGCAAGGCACTGTCCTCTGTGTCTGTGACTGCACAGGCCACGGGACTTCCGGCGCCCTGCTCTCCATGCTGGTTATATCGGCGCTTGAAGCCACTGTTCAGCCGGACAATTGCCATGACACTGCCGGAATTATATGGCAGATAGAACAAAGGCTTGTCACTAATTTCAATGTAAATACCGGAGAGCGCAGTACGAATGAAATTCATGACGGCTGCGACATAGCCGCCCTGTTTATCGCAAAAAACGGAAGCATCAATCTTTCTTCCGGCAACATTCATGTATTTGTCTGCGATGGCAGGGAGGTACAGCAGATAAATGGGCAGAGGATTAATGTGGGAGAAGGCCTGATTAAAAGTAAAGATGAAATTCAAACCGTGCGCATTAACGCAAATTCCAATAATAAATTCTATATCGGTTCGGACGGTTTGTTTGATCAAATCGGGGGCCCGTCATCCATTCCCTTCGGGTATAAAATATTTAAACAGACGATTCTGGAAAACCACCGCGAAAACCAGGAAGTTATATCCGAAAAAGTGTGGAACGCCTTTGAAGAATACCGCGGTGAAGAAAAGCGCGTCGATGACTTTGAACTCATCAGTTTCAAACCATGAGAACCGCAGGAGAGAAATATGGACTTGTTTGAACACGAGCAGAAAATATTTGACCGGGCCGCACAGCATCTGGAAGATATTCGCGCAGGAAAACCCGCCGGTATTGAAGAATTCGCTTTTCTGGTAAATGAATACGGAAGATTGCTTAAATGGATTCGCAGGAATACGCACTTTTCCGACAGGACTTCAAGCGAATTACTTGAAACTAACATAGAATTGGAAGATAAACTCCACGTTGACGTGTTAACCGGCATTTACAACCGGCGGTTTATGGAGGAAAACCTGAAACGGGTCATAAGATCCTTGTCCCGCGCCAAAGGAACATTAAGCGTCATGATGGTAGACGTGGACTTTTTCAAGAGATATAATGATACCTATGGTCATAGCATGGGCGATGATTGTCTGAAAGCAATCGCTATTGCAATTACCAAGGCTGTTGAGAGGGCGGATGACTTTGTGGCGCGTTATGGCGGGGAGGAATTTGTGGTCGTGTTGCCTTATACCGAAGAAGCCGGCGCGGAAGTAACCGCGGTAAAACTCCTGGAAGGCGTAAGGGCGCTTCGCATACCTCATGAACAAAGCGATGCCGCGGATCATGTAACCATATCAATCGGGGTAACGACAGTCAAAGTTGTCCACGGTCATGACTACATGGATTATATAAAACGCGCCGACGAAGCGCTGTATGTGTCAAAACAAACCGGACGCAACAAATACACATACTTAAAATACGATAAAAAAGGAGGCTGCGGCAATGAGACTTAATATTTTAGAGTATAGCAAAATGCTGGCGGATAAAAATATCAGCATCATCTACAGCGGTCCTTTGTGGGCGGAAGGTATTGACGGTATGGCCGAGTTTTTACAAAGAAGGCTTGATATGGACGATTTGCCGCTCAATGCGTCACAGGCCGTTTTTTCGGTGTTTGTTGAGCAAATGAACAATATGCTGATGTATTCAGCCGAAAAAGAAAAACAGGAACGCCCTGAAACCGGAATGAGGGAAACTCAGATTAAAGAAACTTCGAGGGGCGTTTTTGTTTTGGGCAGCAACGATGATAAATCATATTATATACAAACGGGAAATGTTATAAAGGATTCAAGCGTTGAGATTCTTAAAAGCCGGATTGATCATCTTAACACCCTTGACAAGAAAGAGATGCGCACCCTTTACAAGGAACAGCTAAAGTCTGAAAATGACAATCCCGAAAGCAGAGGGGCGGGGATTGGGCTTACTGAAATCGCAAGACGGGCAAGTTCAAAAATTGAATATGAGTTTGTACCTTATGGCGATGGTTTATCATATTTTACGATGTACGTTACGATATAGTGTCGGTTATTTGGAGGTAAGAAATATGGCATTTCGCCTGGAAAAAGAAAAAACAAATTCAACGCCTTATGTATTAATAGATGAAGAAAAAGGATACATGAAATTTGAAGGCCGCAGCTTTCATGAAAATGTGGCGGTGTTTTATACGGATGTCAATGACTGGCTGGACACCTATCTTAAAAAAGATTTCGGCTCCTTTACCTTCGACTTTGAGATGAACTATTTCAACAGCTCAACCTCCAAACTTATGCATAATTTGTTAATGAAAATGGATAAATATGCCTGTGAAAAAAACAAGGTAATTGTCAACTGGATTACTACCGCGGACAACGACATCATCATCGAATGCGGCGAAGACTTTCAGGAAGATATAAACAACCTGGAATTCAATATGGTTATCCGATAAGCGGCAGCATTTACTTTTCTATCAAGTTACCACATAAAGCAGCAAGCCGCCTGAGAAGGCCGCGCGAAGCGGCAAAAAACCGGGAGAATCTGCCTACAGAGCCCCCCAGCACTTAAATTACCATGTGCATCGTAATACCGTGAAATCATGTCGTATTTAAGTGCTGGGCTATTACTGTACACCTGGTTTTTGCTTTTACTCTCTGGTCTCTTCCGGCAGAGAATTCCCGGAATTTTTTTGCCGCCCCGCCGGCCTCTCTCAGGCGGCTAATGTTGATATAGTATCTATTATCACGGTAAATACTGCCATCTGTGATGGTAGAGGACAGCCGGAGGGGGCGGGCGGGTAGCGGAAACATTTGGAATTCCCCGCCGGAGGAGACCAGCGGATAACAGTAACGAGGGTAGGGACAGTAAAAGCCCAGCACCTGATGAAATAACGATTTCGTACTATCAAGATAAGCATGATAACATCAAGTGCTGGGAGGTTCCGTAGGCGGATTCCACAAGCGTTTCCGCTCACCCGTAGCGCCCCATCTGGCTGTTTTGTACCGGCATAAAGTAAATGCTTTTACCCTGGTGATAAAGCGCTATACCTTCCAATCATTACCCAAAACCGCTATACTCAAGTTACCATGAATCTTGAAGCGTTTGTGCTGGGCTGCGGGGGAATGATGCCCCTGCCGAACCGTCATCTGACATCGGTGCTGCTGCGGCGTGAAGGTGAGCTGTTTCTGTTTGACGGCGGCGAGGGAACCCAGGTTTCCCTGCGCAGGCTCAACCTCCGCTGGAAAAAAATATCCGTCATTTTTGTCAGCCATACCCACGCGGATCATGTCACCGGCATACCGGGCCTGCTGATGCTTTCATCGCAGGTTGACCGGGACGACCCCCTCTACATAATCGGGCCGCCCCGCATCGCCGAATATATCGAGACCAGCCGCCGCGTATTGGATATGTACATTAATTACGAAGTTATTGTCAAGGAAATAACCGAACCGGGCATTGTGTACGAGGGGGACGGTTTCCATATACGCTGTTTCCCCCTGCGGCATACCAAGCCCTGCTTTGGCTATACGCTGGAGGAAGATATGCGTCCCGGCGAATTCCACCCGGAAAAAGCCGTTGCCCTGGGAGTGCCGCGGGGGCCGCTGTGGTCGCGTTTACAGGACGGGGAAACCGTTAAAGCCGCCGACGGGCGGGACGTGCATCCCGATGAAGTTCTGGGCAGTCCCCGCTATGGCAGGAAATTTTCTTTTGTTACGGACAGCCTTGCCTTTCCTGAAATCGCGCCGGAGGTTGCCGGTTCCGATCTTTTTGTCTGCGAAGGAATGTTCGAACGGGAACTGGCGGAAGACGCCCACAGCAAAAAGCACATGACCGCCGAAGAAGCCGCCGAAATCGCGGCCTCAGCCGGCGGCATTAAAAAACTGGCCCTTATCCACTACAGTCCCCGTTACACCGAATTCAACCTTAAACAGCTTCTCAAAGAAGCCCAGGGAATTTTCCCCGACACGGTACTCGCCCGTGACCGCTCCGTGTTTCCTATTGACTATGTTGATTAGAATTATAATTCAGCCGCAGCGCCCACTCCGGCTGGCTTCTACTGTTATAGGGGGTAGCGCGGGGCTGCCAAAATATTATATCTCCGTTCTAACTTCTTTCATTTGAATTAGTATCTTCATTTGATGAGGTATATCTAGTTGTTAATATTTGTAAATTATTGGCAATACTTTCTAAATTACTGTCAATATTTAATATGGTGACTATAAATCCAAAAATAATTGCATCGACGATTATTCCAATAATTAATCCAATATTTATTCCAAGTATAATTCTAAAATGTTTTACAATTATCCAGCAAATGACACTACCAACAATGTATGATAAAATCCATGCATAATATTCCCATAGAGTATTTTCTTTGCTTGAACCATGAATAAAAAAGGTAAGAATAAAACGACAAACTATTGTTCCAACACAAAGCCCAATAATCCCATTTATTAATCTACCCCAATTTCCTGTATTAAACAGTCCTATAAATCCATTTATTAAAAAATCCCAATTGCCAACATCAGAAATTATACCCCCGGTTATTCCACCAAATATTCCACAAACAACGGGAATAATTATAATGAATAAGTACACAATGTATCTGTATAAAACTCTAATGCTCATATAACCCTCCTAAAAATGGTGTCTGACACTCGGCGTTACCTCACTATTCTTACTTCTTTTGCTCCTCTACTATAGATTATTATTGGTATTCCTACATAAAGAGTAACTCCAAGAATTATTAGAATAATCCCAAGAACAAGTCCTGTCTCATTTGACAGCCGTTTTCCAATATATTTTCCTATAGCCCATAATATCCAGCTAATAACAAATAATAATATTATGCCAATAACTGTTACCGAACCTACAGCACCGTTATTGGATGGTATTATATTTCCAAAAACAGAAGATACCTTATATATTATAAAACTCCCTATAAAAGGTATAACAAAAGTAAAAATTATTTCTAAAATAACCTGCCATGAATATTCTTTTTTGGCATTTGATCCTTTCCATATATTTTTAGATGAAAATTTTGAAGATGATTCAT
>JAITCL010000006.1 GCA_031283105.1 Treponema sp.
GAGCGGCCGCCTTTTGAATTTTGGGCGCCAACCGCGGTGTCCACTTGTCCGCCCGTACCGCTGATCTGTTTGGTCCCGATGCTTTCGGAGGCGCACTGGCCGGTTACATCAACTTCAACAGAGGAATTGATCGAAACCTGATTGTCGTTGAGGCCGATTACATAGGGATCGTTCATGTATTCGCCGCTCAATACGATGACCCCCGGATTGTCATCTACAAAGTCGTACATTTGCCTTGTGCCGAACACAAAGGTACAAGCCATTTTTCCGGGCTGTATCTTTTTACGTTTTCCGGTTATTACCCCGGCTTTGAAAAGTTTACTCATTTCGCTGGTGAGCATTTCCGTATGTATGCCAATATCCTTTTTGTCATAAAGGGATTTTGCTATAGCGTTGGGCATGCCGCCAATTCCGAGCTGGAGGCAGTTGCCGTCCTGTATTTCATCAGCTACCAGTTTGCCGATTTTCCAGTCCAATTCCGAAGGTTCGGGATCAGGTACTTCGGGAAGGGGATAATTTGTTTCAATAAGATAATCAATGTCATTGATATGTACTTCCACATCACCAAAGGCTCTGGGCACATTTGGATTTACTTCCAGGATTACCATATCGGCGTTTTCCCGGATTCCCCGTTCATAGGTTGCGGACAATGATACTGACATATAACCGTGCTTATCAGGCGGACTCGCGTTAGCGATGAAAATATTCGTCTTTATATGCTGCCGGCGCTTCCATCCCGCGTTATGCAGATGATTGGGAATATATGAAACCGCGTCTATAGCGTGGTTACGCCGGAGCTGGGGAGTGTAAAACCAGGCATTCACATTTATCTTGCCGATATAATCAGGATCGGTCAGGTATTTTCCTTCGGCCATAGGCAGACAATTGCTGACCGTAACACTCTTAACGCCCCGATCTATTATTTTATGAATGTCCATGAAAAAATCATGGGCCTCCGCGGCGGCCATGCCGGTTACAATGTGGTCTCCATCCTTAACCAGAGACAATGCCTTTTCCAGGCTGATAATTTTAGCGGAATAATCGTAACTCATAAACACTTTCCCTTTATTTAATTAAAAAAACTCCACCCGGTTATTACCGGATGGAGTTATCCGCAATAATGCCGTTATCTGCCCAATCTTGCGAAAAGCTCATCAATGGACGCCATACCGTCAACTCCGACGAATGACCCGTTTTCAGCAGGTCCTGAAGCGGGAGGCTTGTACTTAATAAAGGCCAGAGAGTCAAGGCCGATTCTGGTTCCACCCGCATAGTTCACACCGCCTGAAATGGCAATAGGGATGCGTGCGCCTTCCATGGCTTCCAAATAATTCTGGGCAGTCAGCGCTTTACCAGAGGCGTTCAACCGTTCGATGCCGACTAAAAAGGTTTTCAGGGCAATATATGAACTCATGGCATAAGCGTTTACCTTATAGGCCGCTTTTTCAGAAGCGGGAATATACCTGGTATCCAAGTCAACTATTCTGCAATATTCCCTGTAATCTTTCTGTCTTCTGGCGGATTCCGGACTTTCGGTTCCGTTTTCATCATACACTACCCAGGCGGCGCTATAGATTTCGCCCGCTCCGGGGTTAACCGCTTCGGCGGGAATATTGGTGGGAGAAGCGTTCACGTACGTGGTGATCATCGGTTTGGGCCGCGCCGTGGAATTGGAATAGGCGGCGGAATAAATCGCCTTAAAGTAAGCCTGGTTTCCGGCGGCAATTATTACATCCGCGTCCTGGACAGCGATGATCTGCGGAGAAATGGATGCCGCGTCCTGAGAACTGATTTGCTGATAAATAATCGCGGGTTTTCCGGGCCGTGTATCCAGAGCAGCCTGGGCTTCAATACCTGCCCTGAGACTCAATCCGTCATCGGCGCTGGAATATACAACTCCGATTGTTTTAACATTCCTAAAATTGGCTAGCGCCCGAAGATACATCAGGCGGCCTTCGGTCTTGTACAGCGGCTGCACTCCCATCATGTACCGTTCGTTTCCTTTAGCAGGCTCAAACATCTGGGCGCTGGTACCGGTTCCGAAATACACCGAAGGGATACTGCAAGTTTCAAGTTCGCCTTTCGCAGCTACCACATTCCAGGTTCCGAGTATGCCTACTAAAGCAAAAACCTTGTCATCGTTGATTAATTTTTCGATGTAGGTTTTACCCGCCGCGCCGTCACCCTTGTCGTCGTAGATAGTGTATTTGATTTTTCTGCCCTTGAGCAGGTCCTGATACTCAGGCGCCTGGTTGACGTAATCTACAAAAGTTTTGTAAAAATTACCATAGGGTACGCCGACTGCCGCATAGGCGCCTTCTGAACAAATAGCCGCGCCGATGTGGATTTCGTTTCCTCCCCTGTCTCCGCTACCGCCCGCGAACACGAACACCGGCAGAAAAAACAGCGCAATAAGAACGTACATTACATTTTTCCTCATAATTTTCCTCCAAATACAATTTATTTTTAGTAAACTCTACGGTTTACCTAAATGCTTGTGTAAAAAACCATATTGTATGGTTATCCCCATTGGATTAAGTTTGCCGCCCAAACATAACCAATTCCCGCGGCAAGAGTTACTACATTGGTTCCCTGTTTTATCTGTCCGCTTTTTATGCCAAGATGAATTGAAAGTATCTGATCAATCTGCCCCAGGTGACCATAATTCTCAAGGTAAATAGACTGGTCTTCCTGTAAGCCCAATTCATTTAAGAGCGCCAAATGCGCCGAGCGTTTAAAATGAAGCACTGCCAAAAAACCAATATCGCTTCGGTTTTTACCACCCTTGCGAAGACTCTCGTCTATGCATTTGTACCAGTTTAACATACTGACTTTATTGAGACGGTCTTTCATTTTCTGAGCTTCAAAAAGTTTGAGTGATTTATACCCCGCTTCGATATTATCGCTCGTAAAAGGCTCGTTAATACCGCCTATTTTTACACCCGCGCTCCTTGCAAGAAAACCGTCCGCGATGATGTGGGAGCCAAGGACTTTATTTTTTCCATAGTTCTTTTTAAGGATTATCGCGCCCGCGCCCGCCGCCAGATCGTACATCATGGACATATCCTTGTCTGAATAGTCAACAAAATCCCCATTACGGTACCCGCCGACAACCATGACGGTATTGATCTCCGGATCAGCAATAAGCATATCCGCCGCCATTTTTATCGCCGAGCAACAGGTACAGCAGCGGTTCTGCACATCAATACCCCAGGCATTGATCGCGCCGATTCTTTCTTGAATGTAAAGCGCGGATGTGGTAAGGGGGTACTCCTTCCATTCTTCGCCTATACAGAGAATAATATCGATTTCCAGGGGATCTACTCCTGTATTTTTCAGGCAGCCCAGGGCGGCTTTTGCGCCCATTTCCTGTGTCCCGTCATCGATCCCGGGGACAGGTTTGCTGATAATACCAAGTTTTTCAATAACAGCCTCTTCACTCCAGAAGCCGCCTGTGGCTATGGAAATTTCGGCGGCGCTCATCCGTGCTTCGGGAATATAAATTCCGGTACCAACAATTCCAGCATGATCCATATTAAAGTCTCATCCCCCCGTTAACAGAAAGGACAGTACCTGTAACATAGGAAGCGTCATCGCTTGCGAGGAACAGCGCGGCTCTGGCAACTTCATCCGGCTGGCCCAGGCGGCCCAGCATAGTAGCGGCAGCGAACTTGTCAAGAAGTTCCTGTGGAACTGTCTTAAGAATATCGGTCATAATGTAACCCGGCGCGATAGCGTTACAGCGTACCGGAACACCTTTACGGGCAAATTCCTTTGCCCATGTTTTTGCCATACCGATTACTCCGGCTTTGGAAGCCGCGTAGTTGACCTGTCCGATATTTCCGTATTCGCCGACTACGCTTGAGATGTTGATAATGCTGCCGCCGCCTGAATCTTCCATGTGCGGACCGATGAAGCGGGTCAGGTTGAATACGCCCTTAAGATTGACCGCGATTACCGCGTCCCACATTTCATCAGTCATTTTCCGTGTCATACCGTCTTTTGTGATCCCGGCATTATTTACCAGAATGTCAATTTTTTTGTATTTTTCCACGGCATATTCGCTGAATTTTTTACAAGCCTCCGCATCGGTAACATTAAGTTTGTAAAATTCAACGTTTTCGTAAGTTTTCTGTGGATCGCTCATATCGCAGGCAATTACCTTCGCACCCTTTTCCGCGAATAAATTAGCCATTGCCTCACCCAGACCTCGCGCTCCGCCGGTTATAACCGCTGTTTTTCCCTGTAATCTCATTTCTTTCCTCCTTTTATATGTTTTTGATGATAAGCGCAGTACCCATACCTCCGCCGGCACAGAGACTTGCCAGACCATACCGGGCGTTGCGCTTTTTCAGAATATTAAGTAAAGTCACGGTGATCCTTGCCCCCGTACAACCCAAGGGATGCCCCAGGGCAATAGCGCCGCCATTCATATTGCAGCGCTCAATAATGGCCGCTTCACTCTCCCCATGGTTTTGTGAGAGTTCCCGGATAACCCCCAGACTTTGAGCTGCAAAGGCTTCGTTTAATTCAATGTATTCAATATCACCGAGTTTCATCCCGGCTTTTTTCAGGGCATTTCCTATAGCGGGTACCGGCCCTAAGCCCATAATTTTAGGATCAATTCCGCCTTGACCAAACGCGATTATCTCCGCTTTGGGTATCAAGTTGAATTTGGCAACGGCCGCTTCACCCGCAACAATGACAAAACAAGCGCCATCGTTAATACCGGCGGAATTGCCCGGGCTGATAGTTCCGTCGTTTTTGAAAGCAGGCTTGAGTTTGGTAAGTTTTTCCGCATTAGTTGTCCGGTTTGGGTATTCATCGGTATCAAAGGTAAAGACGTTCTTGCCGTCAATCACTTCTATGGGGACAATTTCATCCTTAAATTCCCCGCTGTCCACTGCCTTAATTGCCTTTTGCTGGGAATTAAGAGCAAACTCATCCTGCGCATCACGGGATATTTTATGCATTTCGGCAATATTTTCCGCGGTAATACCCATGTGATAATTATTAAATACATCGGTAAGGCCGTCATAAAGCAGGGAATCCTGAATAGCGATTTCCCCCATTTTATAGCCCTGCCTGGTTTTTGCCGGCAGTATAAACGGGGCGTTAGACATGCTTTCAATACCACCGGCGATGATCATTCCAGCGTTTCCCGCCTGAATTTCCATTACAGCGTTAATTATCGCCTTCATACCGCTGCAACAAAGCATATTCAGACTGTATGCCGGAACTTCCGCCGGAATACCGCCTCCAATTGATGCCTGACGGCCAGGCCCCATTCCTGCCCCTGCGGCAAGTACATTACCGGCGATTACCCCGTCAATGTTAGGGCCTTGTATACTATTTTTTTCCAGCAGCGTCTTGATCACTGCCGCGCCAAGTCTGGGAGCCGTTAAAGATTTAAGGCTGCCCAGAAAGGACCCGATCGGGGTTCTTAACCCGTCAATAATATAAATTCTTTCCATAAAAAATAACCCGCCGTAAAAATATGAATATAGTTCATTATGAACAATATTCATATTAATATGAGTATTGTAATTTGTCAAGCTTTAAATAAAAAAAATGTAAAAAATAATTCTGTTAAAAAAACAAAAAAAATCATTTGACATACTTATTTTTCAGGTTTAAGATAATATATGAACAAAGTTCATATATTATGCTATCAAGGAGCGGCTACTATATGCAGTTATTTTTTCAGACATTTTTAAACGGTCTGCAAAATATCGCTATCTACTCAATGGCGACCATCGGTATCGTACTTATTTTCAGAACATCTCATACGGCGAATTTTGCCCAGGGAATGATGGGTACGTTTTCGGCGTTTTTCTCCTCAAACCTTATACTATATGTCAATCCCCAGATACCATTCTGGATTGCTATTGCCTTTGCCGCCCTAATAGCGTTTTGTATCGGCTATGCCATCGACGCGGGCATCATCCGGCAGGGCCGCTCTGTAAACCCATTCGGCAAACAAATGATCACAATGGGCCTGATGATGATTCTTTACGCGATTATGCCGCCGATTTTTGTATCAATTACCACGCGGACGCCCAGTGTACCCAAATTTTCATATGACAATATTGATTTTTCTTTTTTGGGACAGAGTTTGTATATCACTAAACACGCTTTAATCTGCGTAATTACGGCATTTGTAAGTCTTTCTGTTTTATTTACAGCGCTTAAATTTACCAAATGGGGTATTTCGTTACGCGCGATCGCGTCAAATGAAACTGTAGCGCAGATGATGGGCGTAAACACTAAATTTATTACAGGCGTTACCTGGGGCGTAGCCGGCGCCTTTGTCGCAACGGCGGCCTCATCGACCGGGATGGCGCTTAATGCCGGTATGATGGGTAGTATACAAATTTTCGGTTTATTGGCGTGTGTACTGGGCGGCATCTCCAGTTTCTGGGCGCCTATCACAGGCTGTGCGATTATTCCGCTTTTGTTAAATTATTCGGCGGTATTTTCGGCAAAATGGGCGACGCTTATTTCGTTTATTATTATTATGCTGATAATTATGATTCGTCCAAATGGATTATTCGGCAAAGAATTTATCAAGAGAGTGTAAACTTATGCAGACAGTAATTAACGCGGAACAGGTTTTATTGGATTCCAGGCCAAAATTCAAAAGAATTACAAATCATCCCTTCTTTGGATTCATCGTATTCGGCATTGTGATGATCCTAATCCAGCTTTTACAGAAAGCAGGACTTATCAATTATTCATTTGCTAAAGCCCTGGGGCAGACCGCGATTTACGCGATTGCCGCGCTGGGTTTTAGTTTTTTGCTTGGTTATGCGGGGCTTGGTAGTCTTGGAACGGCGGGCTTTGCGGGATTGGGAGCGTATCTTACAGGCTTTATGCTTAATACATACACCAGC
This sequence comes from Treponema sp., assembly GCA_031283105.1. GTDB lineage: Bacteria > Spirochaetota > Spirochaetia > Treponematales > Breznakiellaceae > WQXQ01. The sequence goes on from JAITCL010000006.1 coordinate 6,894, forward strand.
CTTCCTTATTGGTTTATCCTTATTATTGTATTGATTGTTTCAATTGTACTGGGTGTGGCTGTAGGCTTTATTTCCCTCAGAATCGAGGGACTTTTTCTGTCAATTGTAACATTGGGGCTTGCGGAAGTTCTGGGTCAGTTGTTTCTTAACGCTCAATGGACAGGCGGTCCCAACGGTATAAGAACAAGGTATATCCATATCCTGCCCAACATTTTAAATATCCGCACGAATATTTCCATGTTGTATTATATCGTTGTCGTACTGCTGGTTTTACTTATGATGCTTACATCTAACCTGATAAGCAGTCCGACAGGACGCGCGATGCTCGCCATGAAAAACAGCACCTCTGTGGCGCAGGCAATGGGGATCAGCCTTTTGAAATACAGGCTGTTCGCTTTTATTCTGGCGACGGTGTTTGCGCAAATCGCCGGTTCACTTCACATGATTTACGGACAATATACAGACCCTGTACAGTGGAGTATCATGTTTTCACTTAATGTACTTGCTGCCTGTCTCGTAGGCGGTTCGAAATCAATATGGGGCGTACTATTCGGGACGCTTGTTATTTTCGGGTTAACACCGCTCTTTTTCCAGGACATCAGTTTTTTGCGGAATAATTCCTGGATAATGAGTGTTATTTCAGGAACGCTGATAATTATTGTGGTTATGTTTTATCGCGGCGGCATCGCCCAACTGATAAACGCCTTTATTTTCAGCCAAAAAATGAATAAAGAGGCAAAACTGGCTTTAAACCCTGCGGCGGCAAAAAAAGCTGTCCCGGAGCCAGACCAGAAGAAACTCGCCAAAGCGGAAGAAAAATTTAAAAAACTCGAAGTGAATTACAACGCGTTTGCCGCGAAACAAAACGCTAAACGTGACGCGAAAGTGAAAGCCATAATAAGCAAGCATAATGTACAGGAACTGCCTAAAGAAATCGCGCTGCGAATTAAGGATTTAAGTATACATTTTGGAGGTCTGAAAGCTCTTGATAATCTTTCATTTGATGTGATGAAAGGAGAAATTTTCGGCCTTATAGGTCCAAACGGCGCTGGAAAAACAACTGTATTTAACTGCATTACACAGTTCTACAAGCCTACAAGCGGCGAAATCCTGTTTAATGATCGTTATGGACAGACATTACATTTAAATAAGTACGAGGTGCATAACATCATAAAAACAGGCATTGTCAGAACTTTCCAAAATATTGAACTTGTACATGAATTAACCGTATTGGAGAATCTCCTTGTCGCGGCTCACACACAGTATTACACAGGGTTTTTCTCGCATATGTTTTTTACGCCCATGCTCAAGCGTGAAAACGCGGTACTCGCCCAAAAAGCTCTTGTTATTCTTGAGCGGATGGATCTTTTGCACCTAAAAGATACGTATCCTGTAGGGATGCCATACGGCATCCTGAAACGCATAGAGTTCGCCCGTACACTCATGGCAAACGCATCGCTTATCATTTTGGACGAACCTGCGGCAGGTTTGAATGAGAAAGAAACTGAGGCCCTAACCGAATTAATCAGGCAGATAGCAAAGGAACACAATGTTACGATATTCCTGGTTGAACATGATATGGGTTTGGTTATGACTGTCTGTGATCATATTTGTGCAATTTCATTCGGCAGAAAGATTGCTTACGGTACACCCAAGGAAATTCAGGAGAATAAAGAAGTTCAGAATGCCTACCTCGCGGGCATGACGGATGTTGATCAAAAAATCGCGGACGCTAAAATAGCGTATAACGATAGTGTACAACACTTATCTTATGAAACGAGCGCGTTCGGCAAAGAAAAAAGGGTGGAGTAATGACAAATATATTAGAAGTAAAGGATTTATCCGTTTCATACGGCGCGATACAGGCTGTTAAAGGCATTAATTTTAATGTGGGTGAGGGACAGATCGTAGCGATTCTGGGCGCAAATGGCGCGGGGAAAAGTACAACGCTTCGGACAATTTCCGGAATCATCAAACCAAAAAAAGGCGAAATTCTTTTTGAAGGTGAAAATATTACCGGCAAAAGTATTTTTTCCATTGCCAAAGCGGGTATTTCACATTGCCCGGAAGGAAGGGAAATACTGTTAGGACTTACCGTTGAAGAAAATATGATTGCAGGCACCTACAGTATGAGCAGAAAGAACCGGAGGCATGGGGCGAAAACGGTAAAGCAAAACGAAGAATATGTATACAATATGTTTCCGGTTCTGGAGGAACGGCGGAGACAACAGGCTCATACGCTTTCAGGCGGAGAACAACAGATGCTTGCAATCGGCCGGGCGCTTATGTCCAGCCCCAAGCTGCTTATTCTTGACGAACCTTCACTGGGGCTTGCTCCCATCATCGTGAGGAACATTTTTAAGTGCATTAAAGAAATCAGCGAACAGGGTACAACGATATTGATTGTCGAACAGAATGCGCTGCAAACGCTTAAAATCGCTGATTATGTGCTTGTACTCGAACTGGGAAGAATTAACATAGAGGGTCCTGCAAGTAAACTTATGAATGACCAGCGTCTGATTGATGCATATTTAGGCAACAAAGCATGAAAAAGTTATCTAACCAACGATTTATAATCATAAGTCCATTGACGAATTCTTAAGAAAATATAATTATTACTAATGGAATATGTTTTTTTCAATGACGCCTCCCTTATAAAGGGGGTAAACATTCCAAAATCTCATGTGGGATTTCGGAAAATGTGCAAAATATGCAATGCGGCCGAAACCTTGTTTGATAAAAAAGGATTTTATGAAACATCTGTAGCGGATATTTGCGGTCTTGCAAAGACGGCAGTCGGTACATTCTACATATATTTTCAGGATAAAACCGCTATATATACTTATTTGGTAAGAAATTATTATGTGATTATTAAAAATTACCTTAAAAAACACATCCTAAAGTGTAAATCCAGGTTCGAGATGGAACGGGAAGGCTTAAAGGCTTTTATCCGTTTCGGCCATACCCACCCGCAGTGTTATAAAATAATCTGGGGTTCTTCCTATATTAATCCTGTTCTATTTGAGGATTATTACCA
>JAITCL010000014.1 GCA_031283105.1 Treponema sp.
GTTAAAAGCAAACTTGACGATTGCGCGGCGGCAATTGAAGCGAAAACGGCGGAGTGGGAAGAGATGGTAAAAAAATAAGGAGTGCGGACTTATGCCCGCAACTCCAATTATTGTATAACGTTACAGGGTTGCGTTTACAATGACTTTAATTATTATCACTGGCGTTAAATGTCAAAAACAGACCGTCAGACATGGAGACATTATATTTTATAAAGTCATATCCACTACCGGATAATTTAATATCTATCTGACTGCCCAAAGATCGAGAAACGCTGAATGTTTGTGAATTCCCGGCATTAAGATTATAGTACCAACCCGTTAAATCATTTCCCCAGTCATATGTACCTGATTGTTTTATATAGACATCACAAGAATAACCTGTGCTATTTTGAATAACAATAATGGGGTCTTCAATGGTTGAATTAACTCTGTCAAGGGGAGTAAAAAGTATTGTCATACCATTTGATATAGTAACATTAGTTTTAGTATAGGTATTAGTCGGATTTGATGATTTCGCTTGAATATCAAATACTGTATAGTTGGTTGGCGGAATAAGTATGTTTATATCAGATTTGTCGTCATTATTCGATATTCCTCCCCAACTTTCTCCCCAGTCAGACGTATTCGATGGATTTAAAGCCGATGGTACTATATAAACTGAATCAAAAGATTTGCCCGATCTGTTTTGTATCGTTATTTTTGGCAGAGAACTCATATTATTTAAATTATCTGTGGAAAAAGTGATTGTCATTTTATTTGAAACGGTAACGCCGTATTGTATAAAGTTATATCCTCCCCCTTCTAATCTAATATCATATACTTTATGTACGGACAAGGGTTGATCAAGAGTAAAATCTTGTGACTTCCCATCCTCTATATTGTAATACCATCCAGTTAAATCACCTCCCCAACTTTTTGCTTCTGTTGATGGCTTTATATAAATATCACAAGAATAGCCGGTATTATTTTTGACAGTAATAGTCGGTTTTATACCGCCGCCACCACCTCCACCACCGCCGCCATCATTCCCCTCGCCTTCGATTTCGGCCTCGCAAGTCGCCATTGAGAAACCTATTACCGCTCTCAACACGATAATTCCCAAAAGTTTGAACATATTCTTCATATAGAACCCCTTTTTCTGATTCCAGCCACCCCTTTGGCGGGAATCGTATAAAATTGGCCGCCCATACGGACGGGTAAGAAACAGCCGGTTGACCCTATCAGAGGCAGGCTGACCGGCGTTTTCCTATTAATAGCTGGAAATTTAAAACTTGTCAATACCTAGTGCAAATAATTGTAATTAACAAGTTGTAAATGCTTGTTAATACCCTAAATTTGACTAATGAGGAAAAAATTCGACGAATCGAATGATTTAAGGCGAACTCTTTCGTTAAATATTAAAAAACAGCGGAAAATTCTCGGTTTGACCCAGGAAAAACTCGCGGAAGCCACCGATCTTTCATCCCAGACAATCAACGATATTGAAGGCTGTAGAATGTGGGTCAGCGACAAAACAATACTAAAACTGGCTAAGATATTGCATACAGACGCATATCAGCTATTTAAGCCTATAACGGCTGTAAGGACGCCCATACCTGAAAACGCAAATACGGATAAATTTATTTTTGAAATAGAAAGCAAAATTATTAAGTTTGTCAAACAACAATTTGAAGAGGCAAAAGACGCACTTAACGACTCAGGCAGCGCCGAAAGCGTCCAATAGAACCGGACAATATTTTCTTCCTCCGTGGTTTTTATTCAGCAGTTTCTTAGCTGCAAACTTGAGAAAAAGCCGCCAATACGGTATCCTTGCCTTATGGTGAATATCGCTTTTACCGGCGGGGGGACCGGCGGGCATATCTACCCCGGACTGGCAGTTGTTGAAGGACTGAAAACCAGATTGACCGGGCTGGACTACCGGCTTTTTTGGATTGGCTCAAATGCTGGTATGGATCGTTCCATTGTAGAAGGGGCGGGGCTGGAATTTTTTGGCATACCGGCGGGGCGGCTCAGACGCTATTTCACCCTTAAAACGATACCCGATATATTCAGGGTTGCCGCCGGTTTTTGCGCGGCGCGCAGCATACTGAAAAAGCAAAAAGTTGATATACTTTTTTCCAAGGGCGGTTTTGTCAGTGTGCCGCCCTGCGTCGCCGCCGCTTCTTTGGGGATTCCGGTCTTTACCCATGAGTCGGATTTTAGTCCCGGCCTTGCGACCAGGCTTAACCTGCGGTTTGTGCGGCGTACCGGGGGCAGAATTTTTGTTTCGTATGCGGATACGGTTGAGCTTATGCCCGCCGATCTGAAAGACCGGATCACAATCAGCGGCAATCCGGTGCGCCCGGTGTTTCGCGCCGCCGATCCGGCACAGGGGCGGGCATTTTTGGGGCTGGGCGAACAGGAACGGATTCTGCTGGTATTGGGGGGCAGTCAGGGGGCGCAGGAGGTTAATGCGCTGATCCGCGCTGCTCTGGAGGATTTGCGCCATCATTACACGGTGGTGCATCAGTTTGGCCCCGAGCAGCAGTGGGATGTGCCGAAAACGGAGGGGTACATTCCCATTCCTTACATCAGGGATGAAATGCCCCATGTTCTTGCCGCGGCTGAGTTGATTGTGGGGCGCAGCGGGGCGGGTACGGTTTGGGAAAGCGCCGCTTTGGGCAAGCCCATGATTCTGATACCTTTGAGCGGTTCAGGCACGCGGGGCGATCAGGTTGAAAACGCCCGTTTTTTTGAACGGGAAGGGGCGGCGCTGGTTCTGCCGGGCCAGGGCGGGGCGGAAAATCTTTCCCGCATGGTCAGCGCCCTTGCCGGTGATTCCCGTAAAAGGGAAGCGATGGCTGAGGCTGCGCGGCGCATCGGCAGTCTTGACGGCGCTGCAATTATTGGTGATTCTATTTGCAATTTTACAGGAGTATAAAGCATGGCGGTTGTTGATATTGTATTTTTAGTGATAATTGCAATCTTTGCTTTTCGCTGCGCCGCCCGCGGTTTTATCGGCGAACTATTATCAATGGCGGCGCTGATTTTTGGTATGTTGGCGGCAATATGTTTTTTCCGGTGGGGCGGGCTGATTATCCGCAGTTGGTTTATGCCGGAAGTAAGGATTATCCCCGAAGTGATCGCCTTTATCGTTCTTTTTGTGATCGTCTTTATCACCATAAAAACAATTGAAATAACATTGAAAGGAATTATTGAAAAGATACAGCTTGGCGGTCTGGATCGTATGCTGGGACTGCTCTTTGGTTTTGTGGAAGGAATCATTATCGTTTGTCTGATTATTTTTGTGATTAACATTATGCCTCCTGTTGTTTCCGGCCCTGCTCTGGAACAAAGTTTTTTTGCGAGAATACTTTTGCCGTTTATCTTTGGGAACAAAAAAGAAATACTGGAATCGGTTGTCCTGTTACACGCGCCGGGGAGGGTATTGACCGGTGTTTGAAAATATCATCGCCCAGGCCGCGGCGGATCAGCTTAAAACGGATATGCTCTCGCGCCGGCTTGCCCCTTCGATGTTGTTCTTTGGGCCGGCGGCGTCGGGGAAGGGCAGTACGGCGATAGAATTGGCGCGCGCGCTTTCCTGCGAAAAGGGGACGGCGCTCTGGAAATGTGATTGTCCCGCTTGCGCCCGCCACCGTTTGCTGATTCATCCCGATCTCGTCATGATAGGCCCGCGGGCTTTTGCCGCGGAAATAGCCGCCGCCCGCACCGCTTTTCTGCGCGACCCCGCATCGGCGGCAGGACAGTCGCTGTTTGTCCGTTCTCTGCGAAAATTATTGGCACGTTTTGCCCCCGCTGTCTGGGAATACGAATCCAAAGGGGGCAGAGTTAACCCCCTGTCATTATTGCAATCGCTGGAAGAAGATATTGACGAATTTGAAACACAGGCCGCCATCGCAGATACGCCGGAAAAGTGCGCCGCGCTTGAAAAACTTTCTGAATCTCTTGCAAAAAACGCTTTCAAACTGGAAGACGATTGCATGAGCGAAACGACTCCCATTGCCCAACTGCGTAAGGCCGCTTACTGGAGCCGTCTGTCCCCAACGGGAAAACGAAAAACGTTGATCATTGAAAATGCCGACCGCATGAAAGATGAAGCCCGCAATTCCCTGCTTAAACTGCTGGAGGAGCCGCCCGAATCGGTTAACATTGTTTTGACCGTCCTCAGGCGGGAGTCCGTGCTGCCGACAATTCTGTCGCGGCTGCGGCCATACCGTTTTCTTGCCCGCGGCGCCGTTGAAGAACAGGAAATTATCCGCAGGGTTTTCCGGGATTCCCGCGCTACGCCGGAAGAAGCCGCGCAAGGCGACGTTAGGGGTAACGCGCCGGGGCTGGTGGCGGCCTACCTCGATTCGTTTTTGCCTCAGCCGCCGGAAAAACTTCTTCCCCTGGCGGCATATTTTGTCGCCGCTGTCGCCCGCTCGGCTGCCATTGCCGCAAAAAGCCGCAGCTTCTCGGGAAGCCGTGATGTTGCCATTTCCCCGGTGTTGAAAGCGTTGGGCAGTTATTGCGCCCCCATTGCCGAGTCCGCCAATTTTGAACGCGCTGCGGACGCGCAAGAGGTCATAGCGGCGCTGCTTGCGCACAGCGGCAATTTTGAAGGGCGGTCGTTTCCGCGCTTCCTTGCCCTTGCCCTTGATCTGGTGTCGTGGTCGCTTAATCAGTATATTTCAGATAACACCTTAATTGCCTGTAGTGACATTTGGCGCAGGCGTTTGGGAGAGGCCCAAGCGGCTTACGGCGTTTGGAATCAGCGGCCTGAACTTGCCCTGGAATCGCTGTTCCATAAACTCAGGGAAGACATGGCGGTATGAGGTTGGCATGAGGGGTTTTTACCGGCGGGCGCTCAGCAAGATTGAACGGCTTACTCCCCAGCAGTGCCGGGAACTTTTGGTGTCCGCGTCGGGGGAAATTCTCCGTCTGGAAACCGTGCTTGATTCGCTGCCGTCGGGTATTCTGGTCTGTGATGAACAACATTCCTTGATTATGGCGAATAAATCTTCCCTGCGCCTGCTTCCCTTGAGCAATCCCGAAGGCAGCCCCCTCTGGGAACTTATTTCTGATGAGTATGTTGCCGCTTTTTTTCAGCGGGTCTTATCAAACGGCGACCGCGTACTGGAACATGAAATGGATGTTGAGGCGCAGGGCACGAGCCGTCTGCTTTCAATCAGCGTTCACCCGCTGGTGGACAGGCGGCGGATAACCGGCTCTCTCGTCCATGTTGAGGACATTACCGAAAAACGTGCCGGTGAGGTGCGTCTGCGCCGGGCTGAAAACCTTGCCAGTCTGACGACCCTTGCCGCCGGCATCGCCCATGAAATAAAAAATCCGCTTGGTTCAATTTCCATTCATCTTCAGCTTATGCAGAAGGCCCTCGCTAAAAGCGCCGCCAAAAACAGTGTAAAGCAGTCCCCCTTAATTGACAAATATTTTAACATATTGAACGAAGAAGTTGACCGCTTGAACCGCACGGTGGTTGATTTTCTGTTTGCGGCGCGCCCCATGACCCTTGAACTGCGCGAAGGAAACATTAATTTTCTGATTGCCGAACTTGCCGAATTTATCAAGGCGGAACTGGAACAGTCACATATCCTCCTTCTTTTGGAACTTGATGAAAACCTTCCCCCCGCGCTTATTGACGAGCGTTATATGAAACAGGCGCTGCTCAACCTCATTAAAAACGCGCAAGCCGCTATGCCCAGCGGCGGCCTGTTGACCATTGCGACCCAGGTATCGGACAATGAGATACGGATAAGCGTGTGCGATACCGGAGTGGGGATAATCGCGGAAAGCCTTGCCAAAATTTTTGAACCGTACTTTACCACCAAGGATAACGGAACGGGTTTGGGACTTACCCTGGTTTTTAAAATCATAAAGGAACATCATGGTGAAATAGCGGTGGAATCACGGGAAGGGGAGGGGAGCAATTTTGAGATCAGCCTGCCCGTCCGCCGGAAAGAGAAACGTCTTATCACGTATGAGGAACAAAAATGAAATTTAAGATACTTGTGGTGGATGATGAAAAAAATATCCGCGAGGGACTTGCCGCATCCCTGGAGATGGACGGCTACAACACGGTCTGCGCCGCCGACGGGGAGGAGGGCTGGAAACTTTTTGGCAAAGGCGACATAGACCTGGTTATTACCGACCTGCGTATGCCCGGCATGGACGGCGAAGAGCTGATGCGCCGCATACTGGCTGAAACCCCCGGACTTCCGATTGTTATTTTAACCGGCCACGGCACGGTAGAAGCCGCGGTCAACGCCATGCGCGAAGGGGCGTGGGATTTTCTGACCAAGCCGGTGAATCTGAACCGCCTTTCCCTGCTGGTAAAACGCGCCCTCGAAAACAGGGAACTGGTTTTGCGCAATCGCGCAATGGAAGCCGATCTTGAACGCGGACGCCTTTTTGAAAACATGATCGGCAAGTCTTCCGTTATGCGTAAAGTTTTTGACACGATAAGCCGCGTCGCCCCTTCCAAAGCCTCTGTGCTGATTACCGGGGAATCCGGCGTGGGAAAGGAACTGGTTGCCGACGCCATTCACGAACTTTCACCCCGCAAGGGCAAACCCCTGATTAAAGTCCACTGCGCCGCCCTTTCCGCGGGCGTTCTGGAAAGCGAATTGTTTGGCCACGAAAAGGGGGCATTTACCGGCGCGGTGTCGCGGCGGCGGGGGCGTTTTGAACTTGCCAACGGGGGAACGCTTTTTCTGGACGAAATTGGCGAGATTGATCAAAACATTCAGATAAAATTACTGAGGGTTTTGCAGGAGCGTGAATTTGAACGGGTTGGCGGCGAGGAAACCGTTGAAACCGATGTCCGCATTATTGCCGCTACCAACAAAAACCTCAAGGAAGAAATAGAAAAAGGCAATTTCCGCGAAGACCTGTACTTCCGCCTCAATGTGGTGAATATAGATGTCCCGCCGTTACGCGACAGAAAAGATGACATTCCCGTTCTGGCAGCCGGTTTTCTGCGGGAAGTCGCCGCCGAAAACGGCAAAAAAATTGAAGGTATCCACGAAAAGGCATATTCCCGCCTCTACGCATACGACTGGCCGGGCAATATCCGCGAATTGCGGAATTGTATCGAAAGCGCCGTTGTTATGTGCCGCGCCAATTTGATCACCGAAGATGATTTGTCGCCCGCCCTGCGCTCTTCCAGCGATGAGGGATGGGTGCGTATCCCCCTGGATGTCAGTCTTGAGGAAGCGGAACAACTTATTATCCGCGCCGCAGTCAACTTTCATAAAGGCAACAAAAGCAAGGCCGCCGAAACACTTGGCATTGGGCGGAAAACCCTGCACCGGAAACTTGGTGAGGAAGATGACGCATAATATGAACCCCTGGCCCTCCCTTGCCCCGTATGGGAAAACACTTTCATTGTCCGGCGGCGAACTGTTTTATTATGATTCCGGTAACAGCGCCGCTGTTAAACCAACGGTACTGCTTATTCACGGTTTGGGAGATGAGGCGGACACCTGGCGGCATATTTTTCCGCTGTTGAGCGGCGCGGGGTATCGCGTTATTGCGCCTGACTTGCCAGGTTTTGGCCGTTCGTGGTGGAAGGGCAGAATCAGTATGCGCGGTCATTGCCGGGCCGTTATGCGATTAATGATCATGACCGGCGCGGCAAGCGCGGAGAATCCCGCAGTGCTTGCCGGAAGTTCCCTGGGGGCCGGTATCGCGGAAATGATTGCCGGCAAGCGTCCCAATCTGGTCAAAGGGCTTATCCTTCTTGACGGCTGTTTTCCCTTTCCCTACAAAATAGACCGGGGGCTTTTTTTGCTGGGGCTGCCGTTTATCGGCAAAGGCTGGTACCGGAGTTTCCGTTCAGATCACGAAGCCGCGTGGAAATCGTTATACCCGTATTACGGCAATCTGGACGGCATGAGCGGCGCGGACAAGGAATTTTTACGCGAGCGGGTAATTGCCCGCGTGGAAAGCCCCCATCAGGAACGCGGCTATTTTGCCACCTTGCGGAGCATGAACGTTTTTGTGCCGTTTGGCCGCCGGGCGGTAACCCGGATGATGCAAACCTTCCCCGGAAAAATTCTTATTCTCTGGGGCGAAAAAGACCGGGTGTTTTCGCCGAAAAAAACCGCCCTTTTCCGCAGTCTGCGGCCTGACGCTGACTTTACCCTTATCGCCGGCGCGGGCCATCTGCCCCATCAGGAAAAACCCGATGTATGCGCGGCGGAAATACTGCGCTTTTTGCAGGGGGATTGATTCTCGTTTGAATAATACTTGAATCTATAATCTTTTGCTTATAGTATTAATCTATGAATTTGTCAAAGATACCTGAAAAATACCGTCCTGATATTGAAAAGGCCGCTTCCTGTTTAAAAGAGGAAGGTTGTACCGCTGTTTTTCTTTTTGGTTCACTGGTTACCGGAGAATATACTGACTTATCAGATATTGACTTGGGGATAAAAGGATTATCTCCTCAAAAATATATCAGAACTTATTCAAAGTTAAACAATATTATAAAAAACAGATTCGATTTAATTGATTTTGATGAAAATAATGATTTGTATAATCTATTATATTCCATTGGTGAGATTGTTAAAATAGGGTAACGATAATATGAATCATGAAACGATATTAAAAGTTGAATTTGAAATTGCACAAGTAGATAAACTGCTCAATGAAACAATGCCATTATTGAAATTGGCTCATATTAAAACACCTGATATGATGGTGGAAACTGCTGCGCTTGGATTGTTTTTACATTCTTTTTACAACGGTATAGAAAACATAATAAAATTTATCATTAAAGAAGAATATGGTAAATTACCATCCGGCAATAAATGGCATAAAGAATTATTGGATTTATGCTTTATGAAGACTAATGATCATAAGGAATTATTTAGCGAAGAATTGAAAATTGTATTGGATGATTATTTAAGTTTTAGGCACTTTATAAGAAACACATATAGTTTCAAAATAAAATGGGAACGGATGGAATATTTAATATTAAATATTGAAAAAAATTGGAATGATATTAAAACTGAGATAATAAATTATATAAAATAAAAGGATGGATATTATGCAAACAACGTTAAAACGTAACCGGCTGACCTTTGGTCTGGGCACTATTGGACGGGACATGATCTATTCCCTGATCAGTATGTACCTGATTTTTTACCTCACCGACATCATCAAACTTCCCACCGGCCCCATGTGGTGGGTGGCGGGCATTATACTCGCCGCCCGCATTTTCGACGCCCTCAACGATCCGGTGATGGGCTGTATCGTTGACAATACCCATACGCGCTGGGGCAAATTCAAACCCTGGATCACCGCAGGCGCGGCATTGACGGCGGTTTTTACCGTGCTGCTCTTTACCGATTTTAAGCTGGAAGGCGGGGCGTTTATCGGCGCGTTTGCCGTGTTTTATCTGATGTGGGGCATAAGCTACACGGCCAATGATATTTCCTATTGGTCAATGCTCCCCGCCCTGAGCGTTGATCAAAAAGAACGCGAGAAAATCGGGGCTGTCGCCCGCATCTGCGCCAATGCCGGAATGTTTTTTGTCGTAGCCGGTATCGTGCCGCTGACCGGGCTGTTGGGGGAACGGTTTGGCAGTTTGCAAAAAGGCTGGTTTGTTTTTGCCGTTTTGGCAACCGCCGTCATGCTGGCCGGGCAGTGTGTGACGCTGTTCGGCGTACAGGAAGCGGGACTGATCGCGCAGCGCAGACAGAGTACCCCCTTGCGGGAATTGTTACGTGTCATTTATAAAAACGACCAACTGTTTTTTATCGCCATAGCAATGTCTCTTTTTATGATCGGTTATGTGACAACGGCAAGTTTCGGCCTGTATTTTTTCAAATACGCTTATGGCGATGAGGGAATGTATGCGATTTTTGCCCTGATACTCGGCGTGTCGCAGATTACCGCGCTGGCAGTCTTTCCGCTGTTCAGTAAACGTTTTGAGCGGGGAACGCTGTTTAGCGCGGCAATTATTCTGATTACGGCAGGTTATTTAATTTTCTTTTTTGCTCCGGTTAACACAATGATATTCATCGGCGTAGCGGGCGTTCTGATTTTCGTCGGGCAGTCCTTTGTGCAGCTTTTAATGTTAATGTTTTTAGCAGATTCGGTGGACTACGGCCACTGGAAACTCGGCAAGCGCAACGACAGCATCACTTTTTCGCTTCAGCCCCTTATCAACAAAATGGGCGGGGCAATTTCCAGCGGCGTAGTTTCGGCGGTGATTATTGTATCGGGCATTAAAGACGCTGACAGGGCCGCCGATGTAAGCGCGGAAGGGCTTTTAATGATGAAGATCGCCATGCTGGTTTTCCCCCTGCTGTGTATCGCGGTGAGTTATTTCATCTACCGGAAAAAATATATTATCGACAGCACGTTTTACGCGCGGATACTCTCTGACCTGCGCGGGCGGGGGGAACTAAAAAGTGAAGCTGACCCTCAACAGTAAGTTACGCGACATTTACGCCCACCCGGTGGGACGTGATATTGTTGACAAACTGCTGCTCCAGACGGGAAAACCGGCATGGCTGATTGATAACGGCATTACCGGTAATGTGACGCTGGGGGCTGTTCAGCGCCTGACGCGCGGACGGCTTGCCCCCGGTTTTTTTGACGCGGTACTGGCGCTGTTGAATATTGAGCCTGACGCGCCGGACGCCAATCCGGTAACAGCCGCGCCTGCATGGTGGAAAGAAGCGGTGTTCTACCAGATTTATCCGCGGAGTTTTACCAAAGACGGCTTGCGCGGAATTCTGTCAAAACTCGACTACCTGCGCGATCTCGGCGTTGACGCGGTATGGCTCAGTCCGGTGTACGACTCCCCCAATGACGACAACGGTTACGATATACGCGATTATTATACAATTCTGCCGGAATTCGGGAACATGGACGACATGGACGCGCTGATTGCCGGCCTGCACGAGCGCGGCATGAAGCTGGTTATGGATCTGGTAGTCAATCATACCTCGGACGAACACCCCTGGTTTCAGACTGCTCTGCATGACGAACATTCGCCGTACCGTGACTTTTATTTTTTCCGTATGTCGGATAAGGGGCCGCCGAATAACTGGACTTCCCTGTTCAGCGGTTCCGCCTGGAAGTATTATCAGGAACAGAAGGTGTGGGCGCTCCATCTGTTTTCAAAAAAGCAGATGGACTTAAATTGGGAATGTCCGGCGTTACGCGAAGAAATCTGTAAAATGGTACGCTGGTGGCTGAATAAGGGCGTTGACGGTTTCCGGCTTGATGTTATTAATTTTATTTCCAAAGCTGAAGGATTACCCGACGGCGATCCGTTCATCGGCACGCTTATGGGCTACACCGGCATTGAGCGTTACTTTTACGGGCCGAGACTGCACGAATATTTGAAGGAACTACGCGCTCAAGCCTTTGAACCGTATAACGCTTTTTCGGTAGGTGAAACTCCCGGCATCGGCGTTCAAATGGGACGCCTCCTGACAGACCATTACCGGCGCGAACTTGACCTTATTTTTTCGTTTGATCATCTGGAGACGCCGGGGCACAGCCGCTTTGACGATTACCGTTACGACTTATCCTACCTGAAACGCTTTTATCAAACGCACTTAAACGCCGACCGGGGCCACGGCTGGAACACGCTGTTTTTCAACAACCACGACAATCCTCGCTTCCTGTCAAAAGTCGATCCTGAAGACGCGTATACTAAATCGCTTGCCGGACTGCTGGCACTATTACAACTAACGCTCCGGGGCACGCCGTTTCTCTATCAGGGGGACGAGGCGGGGACGAAAAATGAACCCTTCGCCTCTGTTGACGAAATTCATGACGTAGAAAGCCGGGGTCTTTATGCCGAATTGATTAACACCATGCCGCCGGACAAAGCCTTCAAACGGATACTGGCGGGAACGCGCGATCATGCCCGCGCTCCGTTACGCTGGGAAAAACTTGAACGCCAACGCGGCGATTCGGATTCTATATGGCAGTTTTACCGGAACCTCATCGCCCTGCGCCGCTCATCAAAGGCTTTAATTTACGGCGAACTTGCCTTTCTGCGTCCCCAAGACAAAACTTTGTTGAGCTATACCCGCAGTCTGGCGGGCGAATGTTTTTATATTGAAGCAAACCTCAGTCCCGCAAGCTGCAGTAGTAAGGCTCCGCCGGGCGCACAACTGTTGATATGCAATTATGCCGAATCATCGGATTTACTGCGCCCCTACGAAGTGCGGATATACACGGTTAAAGTTTAATTGCAGAGGACTCAATTTTTTTGCGCCTTCTGTTTGAAGACAGGCGGCGTTTTTAATGTCGCCTGTCGGGAGTTAGGCAACAGTTTGCAGTCGTATAATATACGAAATAAGATATATATATGAAATAAAAAATAAGTAGTGCGGCTTCGCCGCAATAGGCAAAAACTTCAAAAAACGGTACTTGAACAGTATTTAATAAATATGGTATAATCTACTCTATGATCTTAACGGTAAAAGGGGCTTATTTTGGCAAAAAGCAAGGAAAAACAATATATTTATATCGTTCAATCCTCAAAAGAAATGACCAGATGCAAAATCGGCAAGACCAATAACCTTGAACGGCGGTTGAAAGAATACAACAACATGACGGGAAAGTCAAAAGATACCCTTTACACTTATTTATTCGCTTGCGAAGTTAAAGACATGAGCGAAATGGAAAATGATTTAAAGAAAATGTTTATTACGTTACGCGAAGAAACAAGCAAGGAAATGTATTTTTATAATTCCGCATTGTTTAAGGACTACATAAAATATGTTAAATTACACCCATTGTTCGTAAAAGAAGTTATTGCCAAAGCGGAAAATAAAAACCAAATAGTAAAAATTGTAAAGAAAACAACGCCAACACTTGAAGAACGGGGAGTTACCAGAAAAGAATTATTGCAGAAGGCGCAAAAAGTAAATAATGACGAGTTTTACACCAGATATGAAGACGTTGAAAAAGAACTTTCAAAGTATAACAAAAGTGTTTGGAAAAACAAAACCGTCTTTTGCAACTGCGATGACCCTGTTGACGATGACGAAAGGCGTACATCTGCATTTCCTTTATATTTTATAAAAAACTTCCATGAATTTGGATTAAAAAAATTGATATGTACCCATTACAGCGGCGGGTTAGATTTATTTAATCAAAAAGCAAAAGGGTATATATTTACCAAAGACGGTTTCAAGGAATTCAGGGAATACCCCGAAGGTTACACGGGCAGTTTCGACCACCCCCTATCATTGAAAATACTTAAGGAAGATGCAGATATTGTTTGCACTAACCCTCCGTTCTCAAGAGCAATAGAATATTGGAAAATGATTATTGAAAGCGGTAAAAAATTCTTAATTATATCTGCTCAAACAAACCCTATAACAAAAGCATTTATCTCCTATTTCAAAGATAATCAGGTATGGGCAGGATATAATAGGGTTGATTGGTTTTTAACTCCTAAAAAAGAAATAACAAGTAATCCCTGTTTTTGGTATACTAATATTAAAATTAAAAACAGACCAAGATTTAAACATTTAAAAATTATGCCGTTGAAAGAAATCCCCGAAAAATATAAAAGATATGATGATTCAAAAATATTGTTAGTTGATAATTGTTATATTCCAAACGATTATAAAAAACCTTTTGCTATATCTAATCATCCAATATTTAGTGGTATATTAGAAAAGGGATATAAAATTATTGATAAAGATTGGTCTTACATAGCGTTTGTAAATGGTAAGCAATGTTTCAGAAGGGTGTTAGTTCAAAAAATATAATAAAAAAATGTAATTATAAAAGCAAAAATTACGGCACATAACAGGACGGTAACTGTACGCTGCCGGTAGGCGGCTCGCCATATGTATTTACTTAAGAGTTTCACCACAGAGTACACGGAGGATTCAAACCTTATTCCTCCGTGTTACTCCGTGATTATATTTTTAAATGTGCGCCTTACGCCGCATTAATCTGAATTGTCCGCTTCTGGGCTTCCGCCCGTTTTTTAACTTCCATGCTGAGGACGCCGTTTTTGAATACCGCAGACACTTCTTCGGGATTGGCGTTCTGGGGCAGTTTGAACGAGCGGCTGACGGAGTTGACCCGCCGTTCCCTGAGAAGCCAGGTTCCCCGCCCTTCTGCGGAATCCTTGTCCTCTTCCTTTTTTTCAGCGGCATCTTCCTGCTTTGCGGTGATGGAAAGGCTGCTGCCGTCAACGTGAATTCCGATGTCCTTCTCGTTGTAGCCGGGCAGTTCCATGTCCAGCAGATATGCTTTTTCGGTTTCCCGAATATCCACCGCGGGCATACGGCTGAAAACCTTCGACGCGGGCGACAGGACAGAATCCCCAAAGAAGGACTCGACGTAACGATCGAAATCGTTCAGCGTGCTTTGAACTGCGCTGGGCCGGTACATGGTAATTGTTTTCATGGTCTTTCTCCTTAAAAGTCAGATTTGGGATAAGCGATGTCTTTATCTCGCTTATCGTCGTGGCATCTGCCGTTTCAATGGCGGATGCTATTAATAAAATAGCAAAAACCGTGCCAAGCGTGAGGTTTCTCCCTAAAAACCCCACACGGAGGCACAAAGGCACGGAGAATACAAAAAAATCAGGGAAATTTCGTTAATCTTTTTGTTTTTCCTTCGTGTACTTTGTGTTTTTGTGTCTTTGTGAGAGGTATTAGGGAGTCATTTTGACACAGTTAATTAATAAAGGGGTAAATTTGGGTCAAAATGACCCATCATGACATATCTTGCAGTTTTCATTGTTTCAAGCCATAGTTAAGCTAATGACCCCAAATCAGGAAGACGCCCTGTTCAACTTTCTGGAAAACGTGACCGAGCCGTTTACCTTAAAGGATGTAACGGAATTTGTGCTGATGCTGGACCCCACACGGGCGGAAAGCGTACCGGTGGAAGTTGCCGCCCTCATTGAATCTCACAATGTGGCGTTTCGGCTGGATAACCGGCAGTGGGTTTCCCGGCGGGGCTGTTTTGAGGAAGTTCCCTTTGTGATAAGCCCGACCAAGCTGGAATTGCTCAACGGGATACTTATCCCCGGCCACCGCTGTATCCCCTTTGCCAATCCGGGGGCGCTGCCCCATGAATATCAGTTTTTTTGGCAGGGCAAACAGATACCCTGGACGACCACCGAAGGCCCGCCGGAGGAATTTTACCCGTATTATTACATTTTTGGGGAAGAATACGCCCCTCAATATGTTGCGCGTGACAACCCCGAAAACGAAACTGCCTTTAACTACGACCCCTACGAAGACCCGCCGGAGGTGTCGATTCACACGCTGGATATGAGAAATATTTTCCGCGAGGCGGCCTTTGTTCCCGGCGACCGTTTTGTGGTGCGAACCAGAGACTGGAAAGAGGGGCATTTTAATCTGGAAAAAGTAGAAAAGGACGCATGGCCGCAGATGGAATTGTTTGCCTGGTTTGAGGCTGCCGAGGGCGGCTTTGAAGACAGTTTTGCCCTGCTGGGGCCGGGGGCGTCAACAGAGGAACAGATTGCCTATGCCTATTGGTACGGGGGCAAGCGCATGAGGGAAATCCCGGCCTATTCGCTGGAGGAATTTCTTTTTGAAAAAACTGACCGCATAGAAAAAACCGTTTACGGCATTGAATCCCGTTTCTGGTTTGCCGGGAAAGATATTCCCGACAGCAAGGGGCTTTCCGGTATAGCCGTTCCCGCCGACCGGACGCCTGTCGAAGAAATGCTGTTTAAGGTGAATGTTCCGGTCTCGGAGTATGTTATTCTTTCCTATATACGGGATGTCTTGTTCAGAAACGAGCAGGATTCCAATAAGGTGCTGGATCGCATTGTTCCGCCGGTGATTCACCTGAAAGAAGATGACTGGAATGCGCTTGCCGATTTTGCCGCCGAAGCGATGGACGAACTGCGGAAGAGTTATTCCCTGTTTCTTGATAAGGGTATGGGGCCGATCAGGCAGCGGGTGGGCGAATTGCACACTGCCGTGGTGGATTTGGCGGCGCGGCTGCAAAAGGGAGAAATAGATACGACATGGCTACCCCGGCATACCTTTATCATGCTGTCCCAAATTCAGGGTCATGCGGCGAGTCTGCTGGAAGACCTTGATTCCGATTATGCGCCGCCGGAATCCGAGTTGGAGGCAATGGATAATTCGCTTGACAGCATGGTTGATACCTTTGATGAGATAAAAGAATCGATTGATGAGGCGATGAATAATTTCAGGCGGAGTAACCTGACATTGGTACGCGGCGATAAGGACACCATTTCGCAGGAATCATGGCGGCCGGCGCAGATTAGCATAAATGGGACTGACGTGTGGCGCAGGGTGCTTGTCCCCGGAAACCGGATGCTGAAAGACCTGCACCGCGTAATTCAGGTTTGCCTGGAATGGAAGGACAGTTACCGTCACCGTTTCTACACCGAGGCTTCGGGCGGTATAGACAGAAATAATCTGGATGATAAAATGAAAATAGGCGAGATTTGCGACCGGGGCGTCAGCGAATTGCAGTACGAATACGGAACCAAATGGAACGTCAAGGTGATTTTCCTTTCCCCCTACCAGCCGGGAAAGGAGGAAGTTATACGCTGTGTTGCCGGTGAAGGCGCAGCCCCGTCTGAAACAGTCGGCGGCCCCCTGCGTTTTCGCAAGATACTGAGTATTCTTGAGGGGGGCAGCGATATGGAAAAACAGGCCGCCCTGCATGAGTTGGGGCCGGATTTTGTTCCGGGCCTGTTTGATATGGAAAAATGCAATCGGGATATAAATTCATGACCAAAAATACCTGGAGTCTTGCCTCGTTGGTTGAACGGGGCGGCATATACTACAATGTTTCCGGCTCAAACCCCCAGGAACTGCTTGCCGGGGTGATTGAGCTTCTGCCGCCTGTTCCGTCCCTTGATCCGAAGGAACTGTACCGCGAAATACTGGAACGGGAAGCCCTGATGTCAACCGGAGTGGGCCGGGGCATCGCCCTGCCGCATCCCCGTAATCCCCTGCTGGGCGAAGAAGGCGGCGGCGCCACCAAAGGTGGCGATCCTCTGGTTTCAGTTATTTTTCCGATTCAACCGCTTGACTGGAACACCCATGACGGCAGCAAGGTTCATACGGTTTTTTTGATTGTTTCATCATCGGCAAAGCAGCACCTCAATACATTGTCTAAAATTAATTTTCTCTGTCAGCAGGAAAAATTCTATTCCCTGATTAAAGCGCGTTCTTCACAAGAAGACATTATCGCGGCGATTCGGGAAGCGGAAGCCAGTTGGGCGGGGACATCGTAATTTATTTAAGGAGAGATTTATGGACATTACAGCGCTGGAAAAAGTCGCGTTAAGCGTCAGGGCATTAAGCATTGATGCCATTCAAAAAGCCAATTCGGGCCACCCCGGCCTTCCGCTGGGAGCGGCTGAGTTAGGCGCAATTCTTTACGGGGAATTGATGAAGCATGATCCCGCGGATCCCGCGTGGGCAGACCGCGACCGCTTTATTTTGTCGGCGGGACACGGTTCAATGTTTCTGTATTCGCTGCTGCACCTTGCCGGATATAAAGATATGCCGCTGGAAGACATTAAAAATTTCCGGCAGATAGGCTCCCGCGCCGCAGGCCACCCCGAATACGGCATGGCCGCCGGCATTGAAGCGACCTCAGGCCCCCTGGGTCAGGGTCTTGCGATGGCGGTTGGTTTTGCCGCGGCGGAAACCATGCTTGCCGCCCGCTTCAACACCGCCGCGCACAAGATAGTTGATCATTATACCTACGTTCTCTGCGGCGACGGTTGTTTAATGGAAGGCGTTTCCGCCGAAGCAAGTTCTTTTGCCGGCCATCACGGGCTGGGAAAACTTATTGTCTATTACGATTCAAACAAAATCACCATTGACGGCAGCACCGATCTTGCCTTTACCGAAGATGTCGCCAAACGCTATGAATCGTACGGCTGGCAGGTACTGCGCGGCTCCATGTACGATTTTGAGGAAATTGCCCGCCTGACCGCTCAGGCAAAAGCGGAAGCCCAAAAACCGAGCCTGATTATCCTTACTTCGATTATAGGCAAAGGCGCGCCCAACAAGCAAAACACCGCCGACGCCCACGGCGCTCCGCTGGGAACGGAAGAAGCCGCCGCCGCGCGGGCCAATCTGGGAATCCCCGGCGATTTTTACGTCGCCCCCCAAGCGCAAAAATACTTTGCGGCAAAACAGCTTGAATGGAAAAAGACAAGCGAAAACTGGCAGACCCTGTTTGCCGCATGGTCAAAGGAAAATCCTCAAAAGCGTACGGAGTGGGATAAGTTCCATTCAGGCAAGGCAGCACCCGCCGTTCTGCCCGCCTTTAACTCAGGCGATAAAATCGCCACCCGCACCGCGGGCAACAAGGCGCTGACGGCGATTGCCACAGCAAACGCCAACCTTACCGGCGGTTCCGCCGACCTTAAAGGCCCCAACGCCGTGGGCCTTCCCCCCGAAGCGGGAACATGGACGCGCGAAAACCGCGCCGGCAGTTATATTCACTTTGGGATTCGTGAATTTGCAATGGCGGCAATTTGCAACGGCATTTCCCTGCACGGCGGCCTGCGTTCCTATTGTTCAACCTTTATGGTTTTTGCCGATTATCTCCGCCCGGCGCTCCGCCTTTCCGCGCTGATGAAACAGCCGGTAACCTATGTGCTTACCCATGACTCAATTTTTGTCGGCGAAGACGGCCCCACCCACCAGCCCGTTGAACATCTTGCCGCTTTGCGGGTCATACCCAATGTCCGCGTCCTGCGCCCCGGCGACGCCGAAGAAACCGCCGAAGCCTGGGCTATGGCGATGGAATATACCGCCGGCCCCAGCGCCCTTGCCCTTTCCCGCCAGAACATTACCGTTTTTCCCAAAGCCGACCCGGACTGGAAAAACACCATCCGCACCGGCGCATACATCGTGAAACAGGCCGAAGGCGGCAATCCTGACGCGGTGATTATCGCCACCGGTTCAGAAGTGGGTCTTGCTCTGGAAGCCGCGGCAAAGGTAACGGATAAAAAAATTCGCATTGTTTCCATGATCAGCAAAGAGTTGTTTGAATCCCAGCCTGCCGCAATCCGCGACGCCATTGTCCCGCCGGACGCGCGGGTTATCGTCTGCGAAGCGGGTGTGCGCAACGGCTGGGAACGCTGGGCAAAACCGGAAGATATTTTATCAATAGACCGTTTCGGCGAATCAGGCCCGGCGGACAAAGCCGCCGAACACCTGGGCATGACAGTTGACGCGCTGGTGAAGATAGTGGGGTAGGGCGGGGTACGCGGCGTTACTGTTTTTTAATTCTTCCCTGAAGCGCTTTAACCAGATTGTGCGCGTTATTGATAACGATTTTCCGGTCTTCCACGTCAAGCTGTTCAAGAGATTTCGACAATAACCTGATCTCATGATAGAGCAATGAAAACGCTTCTTTTTTTTGGGGTTCTGTTCCCATAACCAGATATTCTACCGATACGCCTAACGCCCTGGCGATGTTGACCGCCGCCATGACCGAGGGAATATAATTGTTTTCCCGCAAATAACTGTCAATAGTCTGCTTCTTTACCCCTGAAAGGTCAGCTAATTCCTTTACCCGTATATCCGCGTTAGCCAATTCCGCTTTCAGGTTTTCCCTGAATCCCATGTTTGTACAATATGATAAAAATCCTAAAAAAGTACTTGAAATTATCAGTATACTACGATATATATAAGGGTAATTAGTAGTTTTTTACTAATTGATGAGCAGGATGCTCATATCTGATAAAAGGCCGCCTGTTCCCGGTGGGATAAGCGTCTTTTATATTCCCCTGTCAGGGGAAATCCCTGCCATTAGGCGGGAAAAATCGCTTATGGCTGGCTTCAAAAGGGCAGACATAAAAAGGGAGTTTCTTATGGGTAAGAAATCTGTTTGGGGGGCGCTGCTGGCAGCGGCGCTGGTATGCGGTATGGCGATGATAGGATGCCAAAGCGATGACGGCGGCGGAGGCGGCGGCGGTCTGCCCGGTCTGCCCGGCAATAAAAGCGCAAGCGATCTTCCGGGTTTTGGAACTGGAATAGAGTTTGTTGGCGACGTATGGGATGCGCAAGATTTGCTGACGGCGGTGGCTCCATTAGTTGCAGAATTATTGGAGGATGCAAACGGTGAACTGTTTGAAGAAGCCTTTAAGGAGAAAAACGACGGTAAGACACTGAGTGAATTTATGACTGCTAACGACGATAAAACATCAATATCTATTGATGCGGGGACTATAACCGGCGAAACAACAGATGAGTCGGTGTCCATTACTGGAGGCAAGAGCAGTGGAAAATGGAGCAGCAATGTGAAATATGGAGATTATGTTTTACAGCCTCGCGTAGCAAATGATTATCAATCACTTTCGCGATCAATCGACAAGACGTTTGTCATTTCTCCCGATTTTGTTGAAGTTGAAGACGATAGTAGCAATGTGTACAAAGTGGCGGGGTTTGTTACCATAAAGGCAACAGAAGACTCCAGATATACTTGTAAGAAAGCTGCGACTGCTACTGAAGAAGAAAAAAGTGAAATAACCGGTAATGATTCTACCAAAATATCGGTAGCGCTGACGGTTATTGATACTACAAACGAAACAGGCGCAAAATTCCTTTTTACCTACAGTAGTGAGGGTAGTTACACAGTACGGCAAGCCGGTTGGAGCGGCGGGAACAATAAATCCAGTGTTCAGGTGTATGACGGTTCCAATGCCCTGAAGTATACCATGCAGGATTTTCAACCAAGCTATTTGACAGACGAACTTTCTCTTTTTGATTTCTAGTATATAGTCCGCCGGCTGCCGGCGGGCGGTACCTAACGCGGCGCCGGTATATATACCGGCGCTGTTTTTATTTGGCGGCAGTTACTTTCCGGCAAGCCGTTTGCGTAAAGTCCGTATCTGCCGCCGGACTTCTTTGGGCGCGGGGCCGCCGGGAAGATCGCGGGCTTTTATGCAAGCGAGTGGTTTAAGAACGCGGTAAATATCTTCATCAAAAAGTTTTGACCGTTTTTTCAGTTCCGCAAGGCTGCGGTCGCCAATGTGCCGCTGTCCCGCTTCAATGCAGTCGCGGACAATGAGGGCGGCGGTTTCGTGGGCGGTGCGGAAGGGAAGGCCCCTGCGTACCAGATAATCCGCCGCGTCGGTCGCTTCCATAAAACCGCCGGAACAGGCGGCTTTCATTTTTTTAACGTTAAATTCCGCGCTGCTTATCATGCCCCTGAACATGTGCAGACAGGAGCGCAGGGTGTCCAGACTGTCGAACAGGCTTTCCTTGTCTTCCTGCAAATCCTTGTCGTAGGCGTAGGGCAGGCCTTTGAGCAGGGTGAGCAGGGTGGCGAGGTTTCCCGCGGCGCGGCCTGCCTTGCCCCGGATTAATTCGGCGAAATCGGGATTTTTTTTCTGGGGCATAATTGATGAGCCGGTACTCCACGCCTCCGCCAGATTGATAAAACTAAATTCTTCACTGGCCCAGAGAACAACGTCCTCGCAAAAGCGGGACAGGTGGATCATGGTGATGGCGCAGGCGGAAGATAATTCAACGGCAAAGTCCCGGTCGGCAACCGAATCCATTGAATTCAGGGTGGGGCGGCTGAAACCCAGAGTTTTGGCAACAGCCGTGCGGTCAAGTGGAAGGGACGATCCGGCAAGCGCTCCAGCGCCCAGGGGACATTCATCCATGCGGACAAGGGCGTCGCTGAAACGGGAATAGTCCCGTTCAAGGCCGCAGCACCAGGCCGTTAAATGATGAGCCAGCGTTACCGGCTGCGCCCGCTGTAAATGGGTATAGCCGGGCATGATGCTGTTCAGGTGCTGTTCCGCCTTGTCCAAAATGGCAAAAATCGTTTGCGATAATTCTTTTTGCAGTTCCGGCGTTATGCGCTTGAGGTACAGGCGAAAATCCGCCGCTACCTGATCGTTACGGCTGCGGCCCGCATGAACCATGCGCCCCGCGTCGCCGAGCCGCTCGGTAAGAATCCCCTCGATAAAGGAATGAATATCCTCGGCGGAATAGTCTATCACGAGTGTTCCCGATTCCAGTTCACGGGCAATGCGGGACAGTTCTGCGCCGATTTTTGCGGCGATATTCGCCGGGATAATTTTTTGCCTGCCCAGCATGGCGACATGGGCGCGGCTTCCGGCAATGTCGTCAAAGACAAGGCGTTTGTCCACGGTAATGGACGCCTGAAACGCAAATGCGGCGGCATCGGGTTTTTGCGCGAGCCGTGCCGCCCATAATTCAGGTTTCCTTTTGGTAGTTTTTTTGTTCATATAAATTCCTCTCTATTTATAACAAGGGAGTAGGGAATAGGGAGTGGGGAGTAGGGAGTAGAGATTGTTGTTGGCAGACTAAGCGTGTTGGTATTATGCACAGATAACGAACAACGCTCCCCATTCCCTACTCCCTACTCCCCACTCTCGCTACTCCGCTTTTTCGTGCCGCATCCGCTGTCGCATGAGCCACCGCGTCTTTGACACGGGGATCAAAGGCGGCAGGAATGATATAATCAGGCCGTAAATCGTTTTCAGCGACAAGGTTTGCCAGAGCGTAAGCGGCGGCGATTTTCATTGCGTCGTTAATGTCGCCAGCGCGGACATCCAGCGCCCCGCGGAAAATGCCGGGAAAGGCGAGGACATTGTTGATCTGATTGGCAAAATCACTGCGGCCTGTTCCCACCACCGCGGCGCCGGCGGCTATGGCCTCATCGGGCATGATCTCCGGCACGGGGTTCGCCATAGGGAACAGTATTGCGTTATGCGACATTGACTTCACCATTTCCGCCGTCACCGTGCCGGGAGCCGAAACCCCGATAAACACGTCCGCGCCGCGTATCACATCGGCAATGCTTCCCTTTTTCATCTGTTTATTGGATATTTCAGCCATTTCCGCCTTTTCATTGTTCAGGCCCGGCCTGCCTTTATAAATCGCCCCCTGGCGGTCGCACATCACCACATCGGAAAGCCCCAGCGCCAGCAGCAACCGGATAACCGCCGTACCTGCCGCCCCCGCGCCCGATGTAACAATGCTGATATTTTCCAGTTTTTTTCCGGTCAGCTTCAGCGCGTTGAGCAGGGCGGCAAGCGTCACCACCGCCGTGCCGTGCTGGTCATCGTGAAAAACCGGAATGTCGCAGCGGGCTTTCAGTTTTCGTTCAATTTCAAAACAACGGGGGGCGGAAATGTCTTCCAGATTTATGCCGCCGAAACTCCCCGCAAGCAGGGCGACGGTTTCTACAATTACGTCAACGTCTTTTGAACGGATGCACAGGGGAACCGCGTCCACGCCGCCAAAGGCTTTGAACAGCACGCACTTTCCTTCCATGACGGGCATTCCCGCTTCCGGGCCAATGTCGCCGAGACCCAGCACCGCACTACCATCGGTGACCACCGCCACCGTATTCCAGCGCCCGGTCAACTCCCAGCTTTTTGCGGGATACTTTTGTATTTCAAGACAGGGCCGGGCAACGCCGGGCGTATAGGCCAGCGACAAATCTTCCCGCGTGGACACCGGCATTTTGGGCACGGTCTCCAGCTTGCCCCGCCATTCGTAATGCTTTTTAAGTGATTCCTCGGCATAGTCCATAGGTCAGTATGGCATTAAAAGCATTAGAAGGCAAGAATAGAAACAAAGACACATTCCCTGCCGGTACAGCATTTACTTTTTTCATATACGCACAACCAGCAAAGGAGACAGCGCCGGGGCTGCCAAAACAGATGGGGGAACTCAACGGATATAAACCAGCCAGCGGGGCTGCCGCAGGGCAGCGGAAATGCTTGTAGAATCCGCCTGTGGAGCCTCCCAGCACCTACATCACCATACGAATCGTGATAGTACGAATAATTATCGTATGGAGGTGCTGGGCTTTTATTGTCCCTACCCTCGTTACTGTTATCCGCTGGTCTCCTCCGGCGGGGAATTCCAAATATTTCCACTGCCCCGCGGCAGCCCCGCCGGCCGGCTTGTACCATACATAGGGGGGCGACCCCGCGCTGTCCTCCTTTGCCGCCCTATAACCAATGAACAGGGTAAATGCTGTTACCCTGTGACGGTAGAAACAGCCGGAAGGGACGACCCCCCTATGGTGAGACTGTAGGTACTGGTAAGATGTTATGCCTAGTAAAGTAATTTGGGGGCTTTTGGAGCAAACCTTATAGGCAGCCGCACAAGCCGTTTCCGCAGGAAATGGCTTGTGCGGTGCTTGTTAGAATTGCCCCTCAAGTAATATCTTTAGGCATACATCTTGATTACTTCTACAAGCATTTCTGCTCGCCCGCAACGTCCCCTACGGCTGTTTATACCGTCAAAAATAAATGCTGTTGCCCTGATAAACCAGCATATGTATAATACCAACATGAAGGAACGCTTTACCGCACTTATGGAAAAGTTTATCGCTCTGGCCGCTCTGCGTCTGCCCGATGACGTGCTTGCCCGCTTGCGGGAAATGCGCGAAAGAGAAGACAGCCCCCTGCAAAAAACGCTGTATGACAGCTATTTTGAAAATTTGGCGAAGGCGCTTGAGTTGGGGCGGCCCTGCTGTCAGGATACGGGGCTGCCGCATTTTTACATCAAGGCCGGAACCGCCTTTCCCTTGCTTGACATGACCGCCGAAGCGTTATGCGCAGCGGTGCGGCGGGCGACGGCAAGCGTTCCCCTCAGGCCCAACGCGCTGAATTTTTTTGACGAAACAAATACCGGCGACAATACCGCCGAGCGTATCCCCTGGATATATTGGGATTTGGTTCCCGGTTCAACGGACATGGAGATTATCCTGTACTTTTCCGGGGCCGGCTGCAGTCTGCCGGGAAAGGCGCAGGTTTTTAAGCCCTCCGACGGTTACGAGGCGATTATCCCCTTTGTGTTTGACGTGGTTGCGGGGCCGGGCATCAATGCCTGTCCCCCTCTCGTGGTGGGGATCGGGCTGGGGCACAGTATGGACAATGCCGCCCTGCTGTCAAAAAAAGCCTGTTTGCGCCTGTTGGGAACAAGTCATCATCACCCGAAAGGGGCGGAAATGGAACGGCAAATTCTGGAAGGGCTGAACGGCCTCGGTATGGGGGCGCAGGGCTTGCCCGGCAAACAGGCGGCAATGGCGGTGCATATAGAAAGTTCCGGCAGACATACCGCCACCATTGCCTGTGCGGTAAATGTTTCCTGCTATGTACACCGCCGGGGGATTATTCGTTTTGATAAAAATTTGTCGTATACATTACCGACATATCAAGGCGCGTCATTATGAAAAAAATTATTACTACTCCGGTGTCTGATGAAGCCATTGCGGATTTGCGCACGGGTGATATTTTTTACCTTTCGGGGACATTGGCGACCGGCAGGGACGACGTTCACCGCCGGGTGGTGCATGAGGAGATGCCATGCCCATTTGATTTTAACAGTCTTGCCATTTTTCACGCCGGCCCCATTGTCAGGGAAGAAAATGAAAATTATGAATTAATTTCTGTCGGGCCGACTTCGTCAATACGGATGGAGGAATGGGCGGCGGATTTTATCGCGCACACTGGGGTAAAAATCATGATAGGCAAGGGCGGCATGGGGAATAAAACCGCCGCCGCCTGCCGCGAGCATAAGGCAATTCACTGCGTATACCCCGGCGGCTGCGCGGTGTTAGGCGCTACTCAAACGGAAAAAATTACCGGCGTGTACTGGCGGGAACTGGGTATGCCGGAATGTCTGTGGGTGATGCAGGTGCGCGAGTTCGGCCCCCTTATGGTAAGCATCGACACAAAGGGAAACAATCTGTTCGCCGAAAACGCGGCGTTATACGCTTCCCGCAAAACGGCCTGCATGAAGCCTGTTATTGAAAGCCTGAAATAGACTATTCAGAAATTTAATAAAACAATTATACCGTTTCCTGACGGAACTATTGTTAACATTTTATTATCATTTTTGAGATGCAGCCAGGGTATTAACCATCCATATAATGAACTTATTAACGCCGCGGCACATACATCGGTAAGAAAATGGCTTCCCGATAAAATACGCATCGACGCCAATCCGGCCGCCAATGTATAACTTCCTGTTATTACCGGAATTTTCCATTTTGATTCAGGAAATTCCCGGGAAAAAGTTGTACTTAAAAATGTAGCCCCCAAAAAGGTAAAACATACGGCGCCCGAAGGAAAACTATTATAATAATCTTGTTCTTTTCCATTGGGAACGCCGTCGCCATACATATAGGGACGATAACGAATAACGGCGTTCTTTAATGTAAATATTGTCCCATAGGTAAGCAATAGCGCTTCACTATACATAATTCCATAAGTTAATAATATATTTTTATCTTTTATATTGGGGATAATCGAAATAACGGGAAGCAACGCCAAACCATACGCGCTATAATCGCTCACCATATCCAAAGGTTTATTGTATGAAAACATTAACGGCCTGTCAAAACTGTTTACCTCATTTTTATTTAATTTATCAGGAATATTTTCAGGTTTATTATGTACAAAAAACGGGGTTATGCCTATTCCAAGCGATAAAGCCCCTGTAATAAGCTCCCTTCTTGTGTTAAGCTCGTACATGGTTTGAGGAAATATATTTATGTGCATACAAAAGAACAGAAAAAAAACAAATAATAATTTCTTCATATAGTTTCTATAATTATTATTCCATTATGGTATTTTTATCAATACAGATCGATGCCCCTTGAACAAAAAAAAATGGCATGGTATACTGCCATCATGGAAAAAAATACTATTATCGAACGGGCAAAAGATTATATTGCCCGTGAACATGACGCGGGATTTCGCGCCGAAGTGGAGAAACTGCTTGCCGGGGCGGACGACAAGGAACTGGAAGACCGTTTTTACCGGGATTTGGAATTCGGGACCGGCGGTCTGCGGGGGGTAATCGGCGGCGGCTATAACCGCATGAATACCCTGGTGGTCAAAAGCGCGACGCAGGGTCTGGCAAGCTACCTTATCAAGGCATTTCCCGATAAGGCAAAAGCAGGGAAACTTTCAGCCGCCATTGCCTACGACAGCCGCCATTACTCGGCGGAATTTGCGGAAGCCGCCGCGTTGATTTTTGCGGGAAACGGCATCAAGACCTGGCTGTTTTCCGGCTTGCGGCCCACGCCGGAACTGTCTTTCGCCATACGGCAGTTGGGCTGCGATACCGGCATTGTGGTGACGGCGAGCCATAACCCTTCCCAGTACAATGGTTACAAGGCGTACTGGAACGACGGCTCGCAGGTGATACCTCCCCATGACACGGGCATAATTGACGAAGTAAATAATGTTACCACCCTTAAAGAAATTTCCCGTCAGGAAGCGCTGGATAAGGGGCTGCTGAAAATTATTGATAAAGAAGTTGACGAACCGTATCAGGCGATGGTCAAGTCGCGGCTGTTCCGGCCCGACCTTATCAAGGCAAAAGCCGGCGAGGTAAAAATTGTGTATACGCCCCTGCACGGCACCGGGGCCATGCACGTTGAAAAAGTGTTAGGCGATTTAGGTTTGAAAGTAATCACCGTGCCCGAACAGCGGGAAGGCAACGGCGATTTTCCCACCGTGTCTTTTCCCAACCCCGAAGAAGCCGCCGCCCTTGACATGGCGATAAAACTGGGAACCAAAGAAAAAGCCGACGTGGTCATGGCAACCGATCCCGATGCTGACCGTTTTGGAATCGCCGTTCCCAATAAACAGGGTTCTTTTACATTGGTAACGGGAAACCAAATGGGCGTATTGATGGCGGATTATATTTTCCTCTCGCTCAAGGAATTGGGGAAGCTGCCCGCCAATGCCGCTATGGTCAACACCATTGTAACAACAGGAATGCAAAAGCGGGCGGCGCGTCAGTACGGCGTTGAATGTTTTGAGTGCCTGACCGGATTCAAATGGATTGCCGATATTATGCGCAAGTGGGAAAGCGGTGAGGATGGGGCAAAGACATTTGTATTCGGCACTGAGGAAAGCTACGGCTATCTGGTGGAAACCGAAGTCCGCGACAAAGACGGCGTTTCCGCGGCGGCCATCACCGCCGAGATGACTTTATACTGGCGGAGCAAGGGCAAAAGCCTCCTTGACCGGCTTGATGAACTGTACCACAGTTGCGGCTACTGGCAGGAACTGGGAATCTCAAAATATTTCCAGGGGCCGCAGGGGCCGCAGATCATGAAAGGCATCATGGACAAATACCGCTCCAGCCCGCCCGCGACTCTGGGCGGCATCGCCATTGCCAAAGTACGCGATTTGGAAAACGGCGCCGAAGGCCTGCCCCCCGGCGACGTACTGCAATTCTTTTTGTCAGACGGGACTGTGGTCAGCGCCCGTCCCAGCGGCACCGAGCCAAAAATTAAATTTTACGCGTCATGCTGCGCCGAAGTCGGCCCGGGCGGGTTGGACGCCGCCAAAGCCGAAGCCGCCCGCAAACTCGACGCGATAAAAAGCGATATTAGGCAGGTGATAGGGGAGTAGGGGAACAGGGGAAAAGAGAGAAGTCAGAAATGAACAATGAGCAATGAACAATGTTTTTTTCAAGTTATCTGTATTTGTTGTTAATACGCTATACTTGCTTTCATTGCTCATTACTAATTGCTCATTCTCCCCACTCCCCATAAGGTATTACATTAGTGGAATCGTTTAACTGGGCTTTAACCGCTTTTCAAGAGGGAGCGGATTTTACCGCATTTGATATTGAAACAACCGGGCTGGACAACCGGCGGGACAGCATTGTCGAGATTGGCGCTATTCGCTTTAATAAACAGGGAATAATCGACCGTTATGCGCAGCTTGCCGATCCGGGCTTTCCCATGCCGGCGGGGGCGGGCAAGGTAAACAATATCACCGATGAAATGCTGGCCGGGCAGCCGCCCATACAGGAGGTTCTGCCCGCTTTTCTGCGCTTTGCCGCCGACAGCATTGTAGTGGCGCATAATGCCCCCTTTGACTGCGGCTTTGTCAACCGCAGCCTTTCCCGGCTCTGCGATGATGGTTATGTGCAATGCTCCGCCCTGCCCAACCGTGTCGCCGATACCCTGCCTTTGGCGCGCCGGCTGCTTCCCGGCAGGAGCCATTACAACTTGCAGGACATTGCGGCTTCTCTGGGCTTTAAGGCCGAAGCGGCGCACCGCGCATTTGATGACGCCCGCCTCTGTATGGAACTATTTATGTATTTCGCTTATAATGCACACAAGGATTGAATGATGAGGGGGTTGTCCAAGGAGAAAAATAAACCACGAACCAACACCAACCAACACGAACAACAATAAAATATGGAGCAAAAGTTCGTGCTGGTTCGTGTGGTTTGTGGTAAAATTCAAACATATTGGACATCTCCGTATGTGCGCTCGTTATTTGCTATAGGCATACTTTTCTGTTATTGCTATAGTTTTGGAAGAGGCTTTCATGAAAAAAAGAATTTTTTGCGTACTACTGTTGCCGCTGGCCGCCGTACTGTGCCTTAACTGCTCGGTTAATACCCTGGTGGCAAACGCCCTGACCGGCGAGGGCAGCTCATCGGTTTTTACCGGGGACACAGACCCGAAACTCGTGGGGGACGCCCTTCCCTTCGCCATTAAAATGTACGAGGCGCTGCTGGATTCCACCCCGAACCACCAGGGGCTGATGCGGGTTACCGGTTCGCTGTTTGTGATGTACGCCAATGTCTTTGTGCAGGGGCCTGCCGAAATGCTCCCGGTACAGGAATGGGAGGCGCGGGAGGAGAGCCTAAAACGGGCAAAACAACTGTATCTGCGCGGAAACGCCATTCTCTACAATGCCCTCAATGAAAAATACCGGGGTTTTAGCGATGCTGCCGCGCGGGAGGATACCCTGCAAGCCTTCCTGAAAAAGTACAAAAAAGAAGATGTGGGGCTGTTGTACTGGGCCGTTGCCAGCGGGTTGGCTGCCTTTTCACTTGATATATTTGATTTTGATTTGGCCGCCCGGATATCCGAATGGAAGATCATGATCGAGCGGGCCTACGAACTTGACCCCCATTATGGCGGCGCGGCGTTGGACGAGTTTTTGATACTGTTCTACGGCTCGCTGCCTGAACTGCTGGGCGGGGATAAGGAACGCGCCAAGCGCCACTTCCAACTGGCCCTGGAAAAAACCGGGGGGAATTCAGCGGGGGCCTATATTTCGTACGCCCAATCAATCTGCGTTCCCGCACGGGATTACGAAACATTCAAGGATTCCCTTGAAAAGGCCCTTGCCATTGACCCGGATGCGGACGTTTCAACACGGCTGGTTACCATAATCAGCCAGCGGAAAGCCCGTTGGATGCTTGATAACGCGTGGAACTATTTTCCCTTCCTTCCCATTCCGGCTGGTTATTGACGAATGGAGCGAAGTCGCGGCCGTGCTTGCACGGACATGACTGAGCGAATGAGGAAACGAAGGGTTTAATACCCCGCGGCTTGCCGCGGAAAGCCGCCGTAGGCGGGTGCAAGGCGTGTCAACTATGTTGACGAGCCTTGCGGTATAATACTCTTTATTGATAGTATAAAATACCGTAAATTGGTAGTATAGTATAAAATGTAAGGAGAGCGGCATGAGAAGAAAGTTGGCATTTTGTGCCATAGTGTTTTTATATTTTTTGGTCAATTCTGACATGGTTTTTGCCCAGCGGGGCGGCAGGTCTCAGGGGGAAACCATAGAGGTACGGCTTGCCTCGCCCTTGCCCCGGAATTCCGATTGGGGCAGATCGCTGGACCGCCTTGCGGCCGAATGGGCGCGGGTGACCAATAATGAAGTGCGCCTCCGCGTTATCCATGACGGGTTGGAAGGCGGCGAATCAAAAATGCTTTCATCTCTTTCCGCCGACAATATCCAGGCGGGATTGTTTTTATCGAGCGGAATTGCCGAGGTATGCCCGGCGGTTATGACCTTGAGCATTCCCTTTTTCATAAAAAATGAAAACGAATTAGATTTGGTACTCAGTGACGTACTGCCTGTTTTGGATGCCCAGATGGGCAAGACCAATTTTGCTATGGTTGCCTGGGCCAAAGGCGGCTGGATAAATATATTTTCAAAAGAATCGGTGGTTGTACCGGACGATCTGCGCCGGCAAAAATTGGCGACTAACCCCGAATTGAAAGATATGAATCTGGTATTCAAGACTATGGGATACAATATGGTGGAAATAGATTTTATAGATCTGGGGCCCAAACTGGCGAATAATATAGTTACTGCCGTTTATCTGACCCCGGCGGCGATTGCTCCCCTGGGGCTGCATAAAAGCCTCAAAAATATGCTGGATCTGCCGATTGCTCCCTTTCTGGGCGGTATTGTCATGAACCGCGTTACCTGGAACAAACTGGGGCCTGACCGGCAGCGGGAATTGACCAGAGCCACCCAGCGTATGGCCGCCGAATTTGACGCCACAATGCCAAAAACCATAAGCAATGCCATAGTGATGATGCAGCGGGACGGGCTTAAAGTAAACAAGCCAAGTCCGGCGCAGGAAGAGGTGTGGCGGACGGAAATGCTCAAAGTCATATCTCCGCTCATTGGAACCACTTTTGACCGCGACCTGTACCGCCGAATCAACGGGACACTTGAAAAAGCAAGGAGCGGACAATAGTAAATGGTTATCAAAATATCCCGGCTGGAAAAAGGATTGTGTTATGGCTCATTGTCTCTCCTTGCCCTGATACCCCTTACCGAACTGGTATTACACCGGTTCAAAATGGCTATTCCGGGTTCCAAATCGCTCATGGCCCACCTTTTTCTGGCGCTGGGTTTTTTTGCCGCAATGCTCACTGCGCAATCCGGGGAACATATTTCCATTACCGCCATTCAGTATATCAGGAATGATAAGGCAAAGCGGATTCTTCAATATATCAGCACTTTGATCTGCGTTTTTATACTCAGTGTTTTCGCGTGGAACTGTATTTCCTTTATTAAATACGGCCTTATGGGAAAACCGGTCGGTTTCCTGACGGATCGTATTTTTGCCGTCGCCATGCCGCTTGGTTACGCGGTTATGGCCCTGCGGTTTGCCTTTAAATTCCGCTCAGTGCGGGGCAAGGTTCTGGCTCTCTCGGTAATTCTGCTCGGCACCGTCGCGGCGCTGCCCGCCATCGCAAAATTAATATGGGGCTTTGAGCCGCCCGAGCCGTTTTACTCATGGGTAAATGTCCTGTACGATACGGCAGGGTTTATCCGTTTTCCGGCGATACTGTTGCTGATTGCGGCGGCTTTGACCGGAATGCCGATTTTTGCGGCAATAGGCGGCATCGCCCTGATTATGCTTCAGGCGGCGGGGCTGGAACCGGAAGCGGCCCCGATTCAAATATTTTCCGCTTTAACCGATACGGACATTATCGCCATCCCGCTGTTTACCCTGACCGGTTTTTTCCTTTCGGAGAGCAAGGCGGGGGAACGGCTTGTCCGCACATTCCGGTATTTTTTCAGTTGGCTGCCGGGCGGCATGATTATTGCCACCGTCATTATCTGCGCCTTTTTCACCTCGTTTACCGGAGCATCCGGGGTAACGATTCTGGCGCTGGGCGGAATACTCTATACGATACTTACCGAGAACAAATACACGGAACGTTTTTCCATTGGGCTGCTTACTTCGGTTGGCGGCATCGGTTTGATGTTTCCCCCCAGCCTTCCCATTATACTGGTGGCTTCTACCAGCAATACCATACTGCATTTTATGAATATATCATCCCATTACAGCATTATTCATTTTTTTGTCGGGGCGCTTATTCCGGGAATAATTTTGGTACTGGCGATGATGGCCGCCGGCATTTTTGCTTCGGTAAAAATAAAAATTCCGGTGGAAACGTTTGACGCGAAAAAAGCCCTTCATTCCCTGAAAGAATCGTATCTTGAAATTTTACTGCCGGTAATACTGGTTCTGGGATATTTTACCGGGCTGATTACGCTGGTAGAGGCAAGCGCCCTGTCAGTTATCTATGTGGTAATTGTGGAAGTTTTTATCAACAAGGACATTACCGTTGCCGGTATGCCCCGGGTTTTTTCCAAAGCTGTTCCGATAATCGGCGGAGTGCTGGCAATTCTGGCAATGGCAAAGGCCCTTTCCTACGCCATTATTGATTCCGGCCTGCCTGAGCATTTTGTTTTTTGGATGCAGAACGCCGTTAAATCAAAATATGTTTTCCTGCTGCTCCTGAACCTTGCCCTGCTGGTAGTAGGCTGCCTGATGGACATATTTTCGGCGATTCTGGTGGCGCTTCCCCTTATCGTCCCCCTGGGCAACGCCTACGGCATTGACCCGATACATCTGGGAATAATTTTTATCATAAATCTTGAAGTGGGTTTCCTCACCCCTCCGGTGGGGCTTAATCTTTTTCTTGCCAGCTACCGTTTTGAAAAACCCTTCGCGCAGATATGCCGCAACGTACTGCCTTTCCTGCTCGTCCAGTTTGCCGTCGTACTGCTGGTAACCTACCTGCCCTGGCTTTCAACCTGGCTGCCGGGATTAATGCCGTAGGGGCATCAGACCCATATGCGTTTATTTAAGAATTTTTACCACGGGAACAGAAGAAAAGCACCCTGTCGAGGGGTGTTGACGGACTAATGCAACCGGTTCCGGCGCACAATAAAATCTACTACATACAGTAAAGCTGGCTTGATTTATCAAGCCAAGCGCGCCGCGGAAAACACAGAGTTACACGGAGGAATAAAGTATTAAATTGTCATGCCTACAGCGGAGAACAAAGCCGATGTTGATAAAATTCAGGCTTTGGCACAGCAGATTATCACGCTGAAAAACAGGAAAGACGAAAAGAGCTTCAAAGACGCGGTTTTTCTGGAAGGAGAGCTTGAAAAGATTGTGGAAAGGGTGTATAGTTTGTGAGTATCGAATTTATCGATAATAGAAAATGATTGGAGGGGCAAAAAATGTCTTCAAAATTTTTATCATCATTAAGTTATGAAGAATATTGTAAATTGACTGAAAAACTGTTAAAAATTCAGAATAATCTTTGTTATATTTGTCAAGAAATTATTGAACCTGATTTACAGGATACAAACATAGATCATATCATTCCATTGGCTAACAAAGGTAAAGATGCGGAAGACAATTTTGCAGTTGCACATGAGGGTTGCAATAAAACAAAACAAGATGCCGATCTTAATATAGCACGTATTTTATGTAGATTAAAAAATATTCAAAATAATATACTTGAAACTGAAAATAGAACAGCACGATTAAATGATATTCTAAAGAATTTCGATGGTTCACTGTATACCTTTAGATATATCATCGATAATGGTAGAATGCGATACTCATTCCCTGAACTTGGGGATACTAAAGTATATGAATCAGAGATATTTGAAGATAAGTTATCGTGTGAGAAGACTGTTTTTATTAATATTCCGATAGAATATTTGTATCATGATTCTTTGATCAATCCCAGAGGAATTAATAATAGTATATCGTTGTTGGTAAAAGAATTTTATAAAGGCAATCCTCAACTACATATATCACTCGCAAGAATAATTGATGATAAAATTAGCGTTTTTGATGGTCAGCATAAAGCAGTTGCCCAAATATTATTGGGAAACAGAAAACTACTCTTACGATTGTTTTTGAATCCAAACGTGGATAGATTAACTGAAACAAATACAAATGCGGGAAGCAGTCTACGGCAAATCGCATTCGATAAGTCAACAATGCGGCAATTGAATAATAGATTGTATTATGAGCGGATTAAGCGGTATCAAAACGATCATGGTTTGGCAGAGGATAATTTTGATTTTTCAGAACAGCAGTTAGTTGAATATTTTAAGGGTGAAAATGTCAATATTAAAAAATACATTATTGACAGCATAAAGCATAGTATAACTTACTCTGCCGACAATAAGCTAAAAGATTTTATTGACTTTGGAGGGAAAGCGAAAGAATTGCCTTTATCATATAGCGCTTTTGAAAAAACATTTCTTTCCATTTTTATTGATTCAAAATTGATCCTTAAAACAAATATTGGTGAAAGAACCGATGGAGGGAATAACCCCCGCGAATTGGAAATTAATCAATTGATAAGACTTTTAAATATAATTGCGGATCAGATTTACATTGGTAAATTCAATCAAGAAATTGGCGTGAATAGGATTGAACAAAAAATTATAGATAAAAAAGACACAGAAATAAAAGATGAGCATTTAATTGCGTATAGAATAAGTAAGGAAGAAATTATTTATAACTGGATGTTGTATTTGGAAAAAGTTGTAGAAAATTACTTCTCAAATATGGGAAATATAACTGAAAAGAACAGAAGGTTTCAAACTGTTTTTGATGATCGACTATGGAAAAATATAGAAAATTTCATTAAAAACCTTATAAAACTGCCTCTATGGAAAGATAGAACAATGGCAGGTACTATATTTTCCGGAAAAAACAATTATGATTATTGGGACAATATATTCAAATATGGAAAGACACCCGATGGTGCTGATGTACTAATAAAACCGTTGAATTTTGTTGATATGATAAAGGAGTAACTTTTGATATTTCGCTACTGCGATAAAACGAAAAGTTTACGTTTTTACTGTAATACTAGAAATTATGACAAAATGTCAAAGATAAAGTAGATGGATGCCATGAATCATCCACCCACCGATCTTTCCAATTTCAATTCAATCCTCTCCCTGATAAAAACCGCCAAAGACCGTATACTCAAAACCGTGAATACCGAAATCATCGACCTGTACTGGCAGATCGGCAAGGAAGTAAGCGAAAAGGCACAGAACGGAGGCTGGGGAAAATCAGTTGTCGAGGCACTCTCTAACCACATAGCCGCCAATTTCGGGAATATGAGAGGGTTTTCCCCTCAAAATATCTGGCGAATGAAGCAATTTTACGAAACCTACAAAGACAGCCAAATTCTCTCAGCACTGCTGAGAGAATTATCATGGACAAACAACCTTCTTGTAATGAGCCGCACTAAAACCGATGAAGAACGTCTTTTTTATATCAGGCTTGCCATTGATGAAAGATATTCATCTCGGGAACTGGATCGGCAGTTTGACGCTATGCGTTTTGAACGTGCCGCCATAAGTGAGAAAAAATCGGAAGATCTGCCGGTAAAGCGGGAAATAAAAGAACAGTTCCTTGACAGTTATGTCCTTGACTTCTTGAATTTACCTGAAAGCCACCATGAATCAGCTTTGCAAAAGGCGATAATCGCAAATATGAAAAAATTCCTGCTTGAAATCGGAAAGGACTTTACATTCATCGGTGAGGAGTTTCGTGTTCAGGTTGGTAATTCTGATTTTTTTATCGACCTTCTGTTTTATCATCGCGGGCTGTCCTGTCTTGCCGCGTTTGAGTTGAAAACAACCTCTTTCAAACCGGAATACATCGGGAAAATGAATTTTTATCTTGAAGCGCTTGATAGGGATCACAAAAAACCCAATGAAAACCCGAGTGTCGGGATTATTCTATGCGCTGACAAAGATGATCAGGTGGTCGAATATGCGTTACAGCGGAATCTTTCACCCGTTCTTGTCGCCGAATATACCGCAAAACTGCCCGACAAAAAACTTCTGCAAAACAAACTTCGTGAGCTTAACGGTTTAACTGATAGTACAGAATAGGCTTTTTGCTATCTTAGAATGAATCAATATTTCATAGCGGCAGTTTCAGCCTGAATGTTGAACCTTCGCCCGCGTGGCTTTCCGCTTCGACCTTTCCCCGGTGAAGCAGGGCAATGTGGCGGACAATGGAGAGGCCAAGGCCGGTGCCGCCGGCTTCACGGCTGCGGCAGCGGTCAACACGGTAAAAACGTTCAAAAATGCGGTCGATGTGTTCGGCGGGAATGCCGATGCCGTTGTCTTTTACCTCGATAACCAGTTGGCCGGCTTCCTGAAAAGCGCGGAGATGAATTGAAGAACCTTTGCCGGAATATTTGATGCCGTTGTCCAGGAGATTAACCAGAGCCTGAACAAAAAGCGAACTGTATAATTGTACGTTGAATTTGGGCGGACAGGAAACGTCGATGGCAATATTTTTATTTTTTGCCGCAAATGCAACCATGTCTACGGCTTCGGTAATAACGGAATCCAGGGCAATGTCTTCCAGCGGAGGACGTTCAACGTCGGTACTTTCAAGGCTGACCAAAGTCAAAAGATCATTGGTAAGGTTGTCCATGGATAGGGCGTTTTTCCTGATAATTTCGGCAAAGTGATAAATCTGTTTTTGATCATACGACGGATAATTAAGGATATTCTCGGCAAATCCCTGTATCACCTGAATGGGCGTGCGCAATTCATGGGAAACATTGGCGGCAAAATCCTTGCGAACCTGTTCAAGTTTGACCAGGCGGCTAATGTCGCCTAACACCATTACCAGACCCTGGCTTTTTTTATAAAAAATTGTTTCCCCGGAATCTGTTTCCGGCCATACCGCTTCTTCCGGCGGCGTCTTGAGCGAGCTTACGTCAAGCGGAGCGGCGAATACCTGAAAACATTGTTGAAGGCCGGACGTATAACGCTTTAAGGTAAATTCATAGGGCCGGCTTGTTGAGAGTACCATTTGAGCCGCTTCTTCCAGTTCCGCTGAATGGCTGAATTCAAGAAGTGAAATGCCCCGCACGTCTTTTTCCCTGTCGATGCCGAACAGGGAACACAGCCGCGGATTTGCGTGAATAATATTAAGACTGCTGTCCAGGGTTATTACCCCGTCAAACATACTATTGAGAATCACCTCGCGGTGGCGGCTTTCCGATTCGGCTTCATCGGCTTTTTCATGAAGTTCTGTTGTTTTTTTATCCAGTTCCGCGTTAAGTTTTGCCTCAACCAAAATTGACTGGTAACGCGAAAAATGAAAAAGTCCGATGCACGTTCCCAAAATTAAAAGAAAGCCAAAAATTAAAAAAGGAAGAATGGCGCCGAGTAAACGGGTGAAAAAACCGGGTATCAAACGGGAAAGGCGCAAAACTCCGGTGAATTCTCCGGCGGAATCATACAGGGAGGCGGCAGCATAAAGGTAATCATGCCCCATAGTTGCAGAACGGCGGCGGTCGGCTCCGATACCTTCCCTTATGGCGGTCTGAAATTCAATGCGGTTCAGATGGTTTTCCATAACCGCGCTGTCCGCTTCCGTATCAAAAACTACCTGCCCGCTCCGGCTGATGAGTGTTATACGATACGGGCCTGAAATATCAATATGGGAAATCCATTCCGCCGCCGCGTCTTTATCGGTAAAAACATCAGACGGCGTAAACCGTTGCAGGGCGCTGACCGCTTCTTCCATATTTTCAGTATTTATTTCGTTGTACTGCCTGTTTGCGTAAATAAGCGCTCCCGCTATAAAATAAAGTGATACAATGAACACCGCGGCGGCTACAAAGACGGCGCTTTTTTTCAAAATACTTTTCATATCATCCTCATTCCGTCTTAAACCGGTAACCGATGCCCCGGATAGTTTCAATCATATCGCCTAAGTCTCCCAGTTTTTTTCTGAGCCCCATAATTTGCACGTCTATCGAACGATCCGTTACCGGATAATCGTTTCCCCGGATTGCGGTAATTAATTTTTGGCGGGAAAAAACTATATCGGGGTTGCTCATAAACTGGGTAAGAATGGCAAATTCCGTGGGAAAAAGGTCAAGGGGCGTTTCTTCCAGAAAAACCGTATGCCGTTCGATGTCTATGCTGAGTTTTCCCCGCTGAAAAAAAGTTTTTTGCGAGCTTGCGCCTTCCACAGAAGCCGCTTCTCTCCGCCTGAGCCCCGCGCGTATCCGGGCGGCCAATACCCGCGGGCTGTACGGCTTAACTACATAATCATCGGCTCCCAATTCCAGTCCGGCGACTATGTCGGCTTCCTCGCCGCGGGCGGTACACATGATAACCGGCAGGGTTTGCAAATTTTTATCTTCCCTGATTTTTTTCAGGGTTTTAAGACCGTCCATGCCGGGAAGCATAATGTCCAAAATAATGCAGTCCGCTCCCTTGCCGCGCAGGATTTTAAGTCCTTCCTCTCCGGTTGAAACCTGAATCAACTTCCACCCTTCGCGCTCAAACGCGAATTTCAACATTTCCTGGATTTCAGGATCATCTTCGATAATAAGTATTTTTTCCGTACTCAATCGTTCAGTTCCTCATGACTGCCTTCGATCATATAAATGATTCCTTCGCAGATATTGGTAATGTGATCTCCGAGGCGTTCCATGTATCCGGAAAGCCGCAGGAGCCGGGCGGCGGCCTTAACAAGCTGCGGCTGCTCTTTTATAAAAGCAAGCACTTCTTCGCTGAGGGCTTTATGTTCACTGTCTATTTTATCATCAAGGGCGGCGGCCCTTCTCGCGGAATTGGTGTCCTGGGCAAGGTAGGCGGAAAATGCCTGCTTGAGCATTTCCTGCGCGGTTTCGACCATGCGTTCAATGCGTTCAACGGAACGGAAAGCAGGAAGGTCTGACAACCGCAACGCCGCCTTTACCAGATGAACCCCATAATCGCCTATGCGTTCAAGATTTGAAGTAATTTTAAAGACCGTTATCAGTTCCCGCAAGTCCCGCGCCACCGGCTGCTGGGTGGCAATAAGCGCCAGAGTCATGTCCTCAATCTTAAGCTG
Organism: Treponema sp.; assembly: GCA_031283105.1. Lineage (GTDB taxonomy): Bacteria > Spirochaetota > Spirochaetia > Treponematales > Breznakiellaceae > WQXQ01. Next base: position 39,483 of record JAITCL010000014.1, read on the forward strand.
AAGGGAATCGACGATCTTGCCGCTTTCCTTCACTTCTTCCGCAAGTTCTTCGTTGCCGGAGCGAAGGACTACCAGAGATTTTCCCAAATCTTCCACAACACGGGCAGCCATCAGAGAAATCTCCCGTCTGAGTTGACTCATTTCTTCAAATAACAAACCTCGTACCTGCATATCACCCCCCTTAACCAAAACGGCCTGAAATATAATCTTCGGTGCGTTTATCCCTGGGCTGGGTAAACACCTTTGTTGTTTCAGCATACTCTATAAGTTCCCCCAAAAGGAAGAAGGCTGTCCGGTCGCTGATTCGGGCTGCCTGATTCATGGAATGGGTGACAATGATAATGCTAAAATCCCGCTTGAGTTCACCGATAAGCTCTTCGATTCTTCCGGTGGCAATGGGGTCAAGGGCGCTGGTCGGCTCGTCCATCAGGATTATTTCCGGGGACATGGAGATACTGCGCGCGATGCACAGCCGCTGCTGCTGTCCGCCGGAAAGACTCTGGGCGGATTTTTTCAGCCGGTCTTTTACCTCGTCCCATAACGCTGCTTTTCTTAAAGATTGTTCCACCAATTCCGCCAGCTTCTTTTTATCCTTCATGCCCTGCATGCGCCTGCCGTAAGCCACGTTATCAAATATACTCATATTAAAGGGATTTGGTTTTTGAAATACCATACCCACCCGCGTCCTGAGTTCACTCACATTTATAGGGCCGTAAATATTTTCGCCGTCAAGAATGACATCTCCGGTAATCCGGCAGGAAGGGATAAGGTCGTTCATACGGTTAATAACCCGGATAAAGGTTGATTTTCCGCAGCCGGACGGACCGATAAGGGCGGCCGCTTCGTTATTGCCTAAATCGAAAAAAATATTTTGAAGCGCCTGAACTTCGCCGTAAAAAAGGTCAAGATTACGGACTTGTAATTTTTCTCCGCTCATTGGTCCTCCGTATTAATCCTCATTTCCGCCGTCAATAGAGGATGATCCTCCAAAGCCCCTGCCTATAATCTTGACCAGCGTATTGATTAATAATACCACGACAATCAATACCGCGGCGGCGGCAAAAGCATGGGCAAAATCATCAGCTTCAATGGCTTCTTTGGTAAGGTAATAGAGTTGTATGGTCAGTGTGCGGCCCGGCTCAAAAATTGTTTTGGGAAGATTGCGGGCAAGCCCTACGGTCAGCAGCACCGGGGCGGATTCCCCCACCACCCGGCCCGCGGCGAGAATTGCCGCGGTAAGAATTCCCGGCAGTGCCGGCGGCAGAATTACGTGAACTATCGTCTGAAATTTAGTCGCCCCCAGGGAAAGCGAACCTTCGCGGAAAGAAACGGGCACGGTCTTCAGCGCCTCTTCGGTGGTTCTGATAATTACCGGCAGAATCATAATGCTCAAGGTAAGCCCCCCCGCGGCGATGGACTGTCCCAAATTCAAAAAACGGCAGAAAAACAACAGCCCGAAAAGCCCGTAAATGATGGACGGGATTCCCGCCAGCGTATCAATGGCAAGGCCGAGGAAGCGGCTCAAGTCCGATTTGGGGACATACTCATGCAGATAAATGGCGGTCATAATCCCCACCGGCAGGGCTATGGTCAGAGATACAACCACTGTCCATGCGGTAGATACAATCATGGGAAGAAAACTTTCACTGACAGGGCCGAAGATAACCGATAAATTTACCATGCCGGCGGACTGGAGCAGTATATAAGCGATGATGCCGGCAAGCGCCGCCCCCACCGCCACGCAAGCGGCGGCCATAAGACCGTAAAAGAGACCGTCGCTTATTGTTCTTTTTTTCAGGTAATTCATTCATCCTCCTGGCGGCGTATTAGCAGGATAAGGCCGTTCAGGATAAGAACCATCACCAGCAGCACTATTCCTATGGCAAAGAGCATCTGCGAATGTCTGCCTTCGGCGTAACCCATTTCCAGGGCAATGGTGGCGGTAAGGGTTCTTACCCCTTCCAGAGGAGTTTTAATTAATTGCACCGAATTTCCCGCTACCAGAATAACCGCCATAGTTTCCCCTACCGCGCGGGAAAATCCCAGTATAATTCCTGCCAGCACTCCTGATCGCGCGTGAGGTAAAACCACATGAAGCGCGGTCTGCATTTTGCTTGCGCCCATAGCCAATGACGCCTCACGCCGCGACCGGGGAACCGCTTGCAGGCTTTTTTCCGATACGGCGATAATCGTGGGAAGAATCATAATGGTCAGAACCAGCATCGCCGAAAGGAGGCTGTTGCCGGATGGAATCGTAAATATTTTTTTAACCAGCGGCACAATAACCATGAGGCCGAAAAAGCCGTACACCACCGACGGAATGCCCGCCAATAATTCTACGCCGCTGCGAAAAATACTTGTCACTTTTTTCGGCAGAAACTCCGCCATAAAAAGGGCGCAGAGGATCGCCACGGGAACGCCCAGCAGCAATGCCCCGAAACAGACAAAGACAGTGCCCAAAATCATGGGAAAAATGCCGTATTTTTTTTGATAGGCGGGCAGCCATTCCATGCCGCCCAAAAAACTAAAGAAGTTATAGGGAGGTTCCGGCAATATAATGTGTATTTTTTGGGTAAGGCCGGCCATGATTCCGGGATAACTTACGGAGCAGGTATACGCGTCGGGGAAAGTCACCGTTCCTTCACCCGCCTCAATGGGGCGCAACAGGCTTGTCCTTCCTTTCTTCTGCGGCGCAAGGCGAAAGTCCAGCGACTGTTCTTCGCCCTGGTTAACAAATTGTACGGAAACGGTTTGAGTATCCCAGGGCAGTTCAATAAAGCCTTCCGGGTTTTCATAAACCTGACCGTTAACGGTAATATGATCAAACCGTTCGATAACCAGGCGCAGATTATGAGCGCCGGGAAATAAAAAAGGTTGCGCGCCCTGAATAAATATAAATAGCACAATGGCCCCCAGGGCGGCAACTCCCGTAAAGGAGAAAGCCCTGAAGAGCCATGCAAAAATAATATCAGTTACACGCCGCGGAATCATCACTGTTATTTCACGCTGATCCAGTTTTTCTTGACAATGGTCTGGCCTGCGCCGCCCATAATCCAGTCCACAAAAGCCTTTGTTTCAGTGTTGAGGGGAACGCCCTTTCTGGTTACCAGAATGAAGGGCCGGGCGATTTTATAGGAACCGGATACTACATTGGCGGTACTCGGAGCAACGCCGCCGACATTCAGAGGCTTAATGGTGGTATCCAGAGAACCGAGCGAGATATAACCGATTGCGTCGGCATTGCGGGACACTTCGGCCTTGATTGCGCCGGTACCGTCAAATTCAATGGCGCCTTTAACCAGTTGATCCTGAAACTTGAGTAATTCCTCAAAAGCGCCCCGCGTCCCCGAACCGGGTTCCCGTGACACCACGGCAATACCGCCGGTTTTACCGCCTGCTGAAGCGCCAAGCTGTTCCCAGCGGGAAATTTTTCCGGTATAAATATCTTTGATTTGATCCATGCTCAGGCTGGCAATGGGGTTGGCGTTATTCAGGATAACGGCGATGCCGTCAATGGCGATGATAAGAGCCTCCAGCCCCGTCCCGATTTCCGCGGGGGTCAGTTCCCGGCTGGACATTCCCAGCTCATAAGTTCCCGCCGCGGCGCCCTTGATCCCGTCGCCGGAACCGGTAGCGCTAATGGTAAATTTCACGTTGCTGCGCGCCTTTTCATAATCCGCGATAAGCATTTCCATCAGGAGATTTACCGAAGTGGAACCGCCTACGGCAATAGTGTACGCCGTCGCCGCCGGTTTTGAAGCCGCCTCATTTCCGCCGCCCGCAAAGGCAAAGCCCGCAGTCAGAACAAGTATTGAAAACATGCACAAAGATTTCTTCATTGGTTTACTCCTTAAAAAAAAGATGTTCAAAAATTGCCGTTTCATTATGAATGAATGATGATTCAATTGTTAAAATTTGGTTAAATTTTCTATTAGTTAATTATTCATTTACTCCATTAAAAATTTATTAAGTTACTTGCCATCCCGGTAATCAACTGTATAGTGATAAGCAAAATTTGCAGGAAAGGAATCCGGCGGCCGTAGGCTGCGCCTTTCCGGGAAACCAGGAGGACTTATGAAAAGAATAATTGTTATTGCTGCATTGATTGCGGCCATGTCCGGCGCTGTATACGCGCAGGAGCTGAAATTTGACGGTTATCTGAACAGCGGCATGGGATTCGTGTCTGATAACAATAAAGATCACGATTCCTATTTGAAAATCTTTGGCGTTGATTCCGAATCAAATGGTTACCGGTTCCGGCTGAACGGTTCCTATACCAACGAAACCAAAAACGCCGGCGCCCGGTTCCGTCTGCAGGGCCAGCGCAGAATAGACCAGTCAGGGTATCTTTCCATGCCGTATCTGTACGGTTGGTTAGGCTTTGTGGATAACATGGTAACCATTACCGGCGGTCTGGTGGATGACGGCACCTGGACAAGCGCCGATTGGTGGTGGAATGACGATACGGGCGAAGGCCTCGGCGTACTGGTCAAGGCGGAGCCGGTGAAGGGTTTGATTTTTGGGGTTGGCGCGTATATCATCAGCCAGCAGGGCAGCGGCGGCAATAACTGGCTGCAGTTTACGCCCATTACCGCCGAAACAACAGAAGACGGCGACACTATCTATACTTCCGGCGCTAACCGCCTGCCCAATTTCGGTGAAATCATGCTGAAGACTGAAGATGTAAAATATACCTTCAACGCCGCTTATACCATGCCCGATACTTTCCGCCTGAGCGCTATTTTCCGCAGCAAAAACAAAGCCGGATGGACCGGCACCCGCTATATAGAGGGTGATGACTATACCTATGAGGGACGGGAGGAGTCCATGTTCCTGCAGGCCGAATTCCGCGTTCTGGCGGTAAATAATCTTACCGCGGTTGTGGTGGGCTGTTTTGATAAACTTGAGAATTTTGATAAAAGCGGAAACATGGTGTTTTCCGAAACCTTTGGTTACAAGTTCGACAACCTCAATGTCGGGCTTAACGCGGTACAATTTTTGTATAACCGGGTAGATGCCAATGACGATAAGGTCGACTATAACCCCGGTCTGCTTTTTAACCCCTGGGTATCGTATACCATTGACAAGATAGTACCGCGGCTGGATCTGGTGTACTTCATGGGAGGCCGCAGCAAGATGTCCAATGGAAACAACCAGTGGGAACGGAGAGGTTTTGTAAATGCCGCAAAGGCAAAAGACGCGGAGGATGATTATTCAGTACTCAGCGCCAGACCCTCGGTTAAGTTCAATGTGGACAACAAAACTTTCCTTGAAATCGGCGACATGATCAATTACGATATGGCCGTCAAAGACGGCGCCTATAAAGACTCAGGCGATCTTAAGAAAAAATCGCTGTTCACCAATGTATTTTACGTTGACGTGAAGTTCAGTTTCTAGAGAGGAAAGAATAACAAATAACAGGAAACAAAGAGCAAAGTTAAGACATCATTTTTATTTGCTCTTTTTTTCTCTCCTACGTTACCGGTAGCGTACAATGTCGCCTAACGACACTACGAGATTCCGGTGACAGGCGCCATGTGCGCCATTGGTGGTAGACGGCGCGGAAAAAGCGGGTAATGTTGTCCCTCCGTTTGCCGGCGGTACGCATGAGGTTGAGGTAACGCTGGGGTAAAAGAATGAAGAAATTCACCACGGAGGATACCTGCCTGTGCAGGCAGGCGGAGAACACGGAGGAAGAGGACAAGGGTAGAACACGAATGAAACCAAAACCTTTCGTATCGGTGTCAGGCGCCATGTGCGCCATTTCAGGGTACCCTTCGACAAGCTCAGGGTACCCCTTGTCGAAGTGCGGTCACTGAGCCTGTCGAAGTGACCGAGGCAAAAACGGCGTCAGTCATTCCGCGCCGCCCTATTGTTTTTTCCATGTGCCATTACCGTTCCAGTTGTCATCACCACTGCTTTTATCTTCAAAAATTTTGAGCTTTCCCCCGCCTATTTTAATCCATATTTTCTTCGATTTGTCTGTATCGGTAATCCAATCAGTCTCTGTGTCTGGTAACATTGTAAAATAATTGCCGGATACCTTGGTAAGTTTCCAGGTATACGATTGATTGCTGGCTTTCAGGGTATTTGCGGTAAAGGTTAATGTATTGTCAAATTTATCCCTTTTCCATGTTCCCATAAATTGAGAAGGAAAAGAAACATAACTCCATACCTCGCCGTCGTGATATGTACCTGCCTTCCGGCCATTTTCATTGTAAAAGTTTATAAAACCCCATGAATCCTGCGCCATATCCACATTTGCTCCTATGGTAATAGTGCGCCAATAACCAAACGCTTTCTCGCCGATAGAAGTAACTCTATTGGGGATGTTAATGGTGTTAAAAATACCCTGACCGTCAATGGCCTTCCAAAACGCTCCTGCGCCGATGGAGGTAACACCATTACCACCTTTTATACTGATTAAACTATTGTTGGCAAACGCTTCCCTGCCGATGTATATAACACTGTCGGGGATGGATACTCTGTCCAAATCCAATCCGGCAAATGCACTGTTACCAATGAAGACAACCGGATCGCCCCAAATAATATTGGGAATATTGAGCTCTTTCACATTGCGATACGTAGGAACATTCCTATAATAATCCATACCAGTATACCTAGTACCAGTAACAGCAATTTCTGCTTTTCTGGCGGCATCATTCGCAAATCCCTGTATTGCGCCTTTAGCAAACCGCCATTGGTTATACCTGTCAACTTCTTCTCTCGTAATCGTCCGTATTTGCAGAACCCCGTTTCTTGCCGCGGTTTCGGCATCGGCTCCGTTTACCGTAGTAATCCGTATGGTCATGCTGTCGCTTATATCATTTGCGTTGACATTTTGGAAAGTCAGGGTTTTCCTTTCATCTGCGTCAACATTGACCGTGGGGCGGCCGCTCCAGTTTAGTCCCCAGGAGCCTCCCGTCTGTAAAGTCTGCCTGCCTATTACCTTGTTCTGGCTATTCAATAGTTCAAAAACTACCGCGAAGTTCTGTCTTCGTCCCGCAAAAGCATTCAGGTTGGTTACGCCCTGCCGGGGCCAGCTTGCCAGCCCCCAGGTATCTTTTCTTGTGGTGGCGTCCAGACCGTTATACACCGCCTGGAGCGCGCGTTCTATCGAAACCGTCCAAATGCCGCTGCCGTGCAGATGAGTCTCTATGCTCAGGGCTACGCTTTCATTCTGATAATTCACCGCTCCCTGTTTAATTTCGCCCGAAATATAAAACAGGGTATAGGGCATGGACTCTGTCCGGTTGAAACTGTCAAAATACTGTTCCGTTTCCGTAAGCCGCGTTACCCAGTCCTTGCGCCATGCTATATCGTTGCGGACATTATCGCCGATGTTGCCGCTGGAAATATTGGCGTTCAGTATCGAAGAGCGGTTTGCCGCTTCCATCAGGGATGGGTCGTAGGCGGCGGCCTGAAAATAATAGCTCAATGCCGCAACTTCGGTTCCCTGCTTCTGGGCGGTAATGCCCCGCGCAAGGGCGGTTTGGGCGCTTACATGATTATCCTTCGCCGCTCCGGCAAGTTCTTCCCGCGTTTGCGCCGTAAGCGTTACGCCCATTTTTTGGAGCAAATCAAGCGAAGCCCGCCGTATGCCGGTCAGGTTGTCCAATTCCGCAAAAGTTAAAGTTCCCGAATACGACGCCGTTGTCATTTTATCGGCGGTTTTGGTAATTTGTATCTGAAGGGCATAACCTGTTGCCGTTCTGGTTATGTTTCCGCCCATGATATGCGTTGTCGGGGTTAAGTGTCCCAAATCAAGCCCCGCTTTTGCATTGTCATCATAATAACCCGAAAAAAGTTCGGCGTACTGCTCGTCAAGGCGTTCCCGGTCCAGTACGGAAATGGCGGAAAAACCTGAAAAGTTACTGACAAATTCACCTTGTACCAATGCGGGCAGATAGCCCTGATTTTTCTCGAGACCGGTTGCTTTTGGAGCAAGAATGGCAATGCTCATTTCTTTTCCTCCGGTTCCCGTCCAGTACAGGGAGGCAGGTGGAGATGAGGATTGTGGCGGTTCGCTTTGTGTCTGTTTTTTTTCTTTTCCCGCTGCCCAGCATACAGATGACAGTAACAGGAAAAATAAGGCAATTCCCCAAAACTTGTTCATGTTGTGACTCCTTTTTCCGCTTATAGTAACATATATTATATGTTATTACAAGTAACTTGTCAACACATGGTTACAACTTACTATAGTACATGATGATTAATAATCCCCCCGAAATTCGTACCATTTTAGCCAAAAACCTCAAAGAACAACGTAAAAAATTGGGATTATCGCAGGAAAAATTTGCCGAAATATCCGGCTTGTCCATACAAACCATTAATGATATAGAAGGCGGTCGTAAATGGGTAAGCGACAAAACAATGACCAAAATTTCATCAGCCCTGAACATTGAATGTTATCAATTATTACAGCCTAAATTGACTTTGAAGAACAAGAAGGAAATAAATTCAACTCAACAACTATGGGGATTAATGAAGACCCTCAAAAAAAACGTAGACTCTCAAATAGTAACCCATTTCACCGAATACCTGAAACGAAAATAGGGGGCGCGGAGTGACGCCCAGTGTCAGGCACTCCAGCACCTAAATCGAATCGGTGACAGTCACTTTTTGGCAGGACTGAAAAAACGGGGTATGGTTGATTAAACTGTTTACTTTTATTACGATACCAATATGATAAAGTCAAAATATTTCCGCTCCCCGTGGCTGGAGTTGATAATAATGCTGACCGCGGTAGTGTTTTCATTTATTGGGCTTTCAATAATTTCTTACCTGTCTCAATTGCCTGTTTCGGACGGGATGAGCTATGGCGCGATAGCGCTCTGGCTGCTGGCTTTCTTCTTTATCAGCTTCTCAATAGCGATGGTAGCTGTTATCGCCGGGATTGGCGGCGGCATTATTTTTACGCCGGTAATGATGGCTTTTACGCCGGTCAATAGCGTGGTTATCCGCGCGACCGGGCTTATTGTCGCAATGTTCAGCGGGCTTATTTCAACCGGAATCTTTTTGAAAAAAGGCATGGGGAATTTCAAAATGTGCCTCACCCTTACGGTAAGCCAGGGTATAGGGGCGCTTATCGGCGCACAGTGCGCCATAGTCACTGCCAATATGTTTGGGGATACCGGAGAAGGTATGATACGTGTTTTTCTGGGAGGCATTCTTCTGCTGGTCGCCGGCAATTTCTTCACGGGCGGTAAAGGGCTTGAATGGCCGAATATAGGTAATGTTGACGCCGTCACCAAATGGATGGGGCTTGAGCATACATACTACGAGGAGTCGGAAGACAAAGTATACTCTTATAAAATTACCCGAATCCTTTTGGGTCTGGCGCTTGTGCTCTTCGTCGGATTTCTGGGCGGATTTTTCGGGATGGGCGCGGGCTGGGCAATCACGCCTGTTCAAAACCTCGCCCTTGGCGTTCCGCTCAAAGTGGCGGCTGCCAACAGCGGCATCATTTTGGGGATGGTGGACTGCGTTGCCGTGTGGCCGTATATGCTGGCCGGCGGTATTATTCCCTTGTTTGTACTGCCCTGGCTTTCGGGACAGGTAATCGGCGGTTATCTGGGAGCTTTTGCGCTTGTTAAGGCAAAGGTTACAGTAGTACGTTTTATACTAATTGGGATAATGGTTTTCACTAGTTTCGGGCTTATAACCGAAGGGCTTGCAAAACTCTATTTTATCCGCAAAGTGCCAGGCCATGTTTCACTTGCCGTATTTCTGATTGTTATGGTGGTTGACGCTTTTTTATTATTCAACGCGCAAAGAAAAGAAAAGGGGAGGAAATAAGCATGGACGGAAAGCGGCCTGAGACAGATAAAAATCAATTATTTTACGGGAAAACAGTTTACTGGATAACCATCGCGTCCTGTCTTGTCTCTTTGCTCGCTATGATTCTTATCCTTGCGTTCCCCGGCGGCAATATATTGGACCCCATCGCGGTTTTCGACGCCGTCTTTAACGGGAAGAAACCCGCTGAGATATGGAACGCCGCCGGCGTTCCCTTCAAATACGGCGATTTTTGGAAGTTGTTCATAAGAGGCTTGTTTACCCCTGACGGGCTTGCCACTTTCGGCATAACGCTCGGATGCAGCGTTACGTTGTGGGCGCTCATCCCCACGGTCTGGCAGTTCACAAAAAAGAAAGAATACTTCTACGTGTTTGTTTCGATATTTATCATGGCGCTGATCGTCCTTGCGATGTCCGGCCTTGTCAATATGGCTGGGTGACAGAAGATGGGTTATAGAAGAATTTACCACTAATAAACACGAATAGTACGAATAACACAAATGAAGAGTAAGAGATTTTACCACGAACCTCACGAACCAACACGAACTACTGATTAGCTATTCTGTCGTCCTGCCCTAGAGCGAGCAAGCCTATCGGAAAACTTTTGGAGAACACCGCCTACGAGCCTTTTGCCTGTCCGCTAAAGCGGCCATGCAAAAGGCTCTTCGTCTAAGAGTCCAAAAAGATGTTTTCCGATAGGCTTCTCGCTCTAGGGCAGGCAGAGAGATTGGCGATTCTGTATGGTTTGTTATTCTGAATGGGGAAGAGAAGAGAAGGGTGTCTGGCTCCGGCGGCCGCTTTAGCGGCAAACCGGTGCCTGACACCTTTTTGATTTTACTGTATTATGTTAAAGATGCGGGGGAGCGGAAAATGACGGTTAACCGGTTAATACTTGGTGATAATCTTGAGATATTAAAAGCGATGGAGATCGAGAGCGTTGATCTGATTTACCTTGATCCGCCGTTTTTCAGTAACCGCAATTACGAGGTTATATGGGGGGACACTGGGGAGATACGCAGTTTTCAGGATCGCTGGGCTGGCGGGATAAGCCATTATATTGAATGGCTCAAGGAGCGCGTTATTGAGATGCACAGGGTGCTAAAGCCGACTGGGAGTATTTTTCTGCATTGCGACTGGCACGCTGACGCTTATATCCGCGTGGACATTCTGGACAAGGTATTCGGGGTGAAAAATATTATTAACGAAATATCATGGAAACGCTCAAGCAATCCGCATAATGACTCAAGGCAGGGCGCGAAGCATTTTGGACGGGTAACGGATATTATTTACTTTTATGTTAAAAATACGGAACAGTTTGTTTTTCATCCTCAATTTGAACGCTACAGAAGCGATTATGTCGCTTCTTCATACGGGCATATTGACGCTGACGGCAGGCGTTTTAAGGCCTCCGAGCTTTCAGCGGCAAAGCCCGGCGGAAATACAAGCTACGAATGGCATGGCTTTAAACCGCCGCGGGGCAGGTACTGGGCGTACTCAAAAGAAAACATGGATGAGTATGAACGGAAAGG
>JAITCL010000038.1 GCA_031283105.1 Treponema sp.
TCGCAAGAATTTATGAAAAAATAATCGGAGAAAAAAACATCTACGCCTCGCGGCTTATACCCATTCCCCGGCCTGAATTTTTCGCGCTGTACAACGGAGTCAGCCCCTATCCTGATGAAGAACTCATAAAGTTATCTGACGCTTTTGAGAGCGGCTTGTTGCCGGAAGAAATAGAAAAGAAGATACCCCTTGCGCTGGAATTGGAAGTAAGGGTAATCAATATCAATCAGGGGCGGAACACAGAGATAGCGCAGAAGTGCAAAACGCTGGGGGAATACAGCGCGTTTGTTGAGAAGGTAAGGGAGTTTGAAAAAGGCACGGACAATCTGGAAGGGGCGGTAAAGAAAGCGGTAATCTACTGCCGGGATCACGAAATACTCAAGGAATTTCTTGAGAAAAATGCGACGGAGGTACTGAATATGTTAATGACGGAATGGAATTGGGATGACGCCCTTGCTTTTCGTTATCAAGAAGGCAAAGAAGAAGGCAAAGAAGAAGTTGCACGTAACGCTCTTGCACAAGGGGCTACACCTGATTTTATACAGAAAATTACTGGTCTTGATATTCAAACCATTGCCAGTCTGAGCCAGTAATCAACTGTGCTCCCTAAGCCTGTCGAAGCCCCCCCACCAAAAAAAAACCGCCCGGCAGAACCGAGCGGTTTTTCCATACACAAACCGTTAACTAGAAACCATTACTAATAGGAGAATCACCTAAAGTATTGACAAGGTCAGTGAGTAATGTAGCACCATTATATCCCCTTATGGTAAATTTTACTTTATTCTTGTCATCACCTTGCCCGTTATACACTACAAGATCACCATAATTGGAACCGCTCAAGCCGTCGGCAGAACGGGCGCCCCCCTCCGTCTTATCAGCCGCGGAATAAATGAATTTCGCGCTGTTGGTGCCGTCGCTGATTGACAACGCTATCGCCACCGTTCGTAAACCATTGCCGGACGTTTTATATTTAGCAGCTTCACCGGTTGCACTCTTCTTATCCACCGCGCTTGAACCTTGACCCGATGCTGTCACGGTGATATACCCCGCTACGGTGTAAGTAGAAGAAGCATAAGCAAAGGTCGCATCGTCAGCAACACCGAAGGAAATAGTTTTGTCCATTGAATAGCTAGTGTTTTGATTAAAGGCCAGTGCACCGTCAGTGCTTAAGTCTATAGCCAAGAATTCTGTACCAGTCTTGCTGCCCTTCCATGAGCCGCTCGACTTACCCGTTAGGGTAGCCTTGGGGTCTTCCTCATCATCAATGAGGGCTGCACTCAATACATCATCATCGTCATCAAGGGTTACATCATAACTAACATCAGCCTTAGTTATATTAAACACAGTAATGGCAGCATAAGATGTCAGCAGTTCGGTTTTATATTTGTCTTCAAAAGCAGCTTCAAAGACATCGCTGTTTGCACTACCTATAGCCGTAAGAAGGGCGCCAATAGCACCTTCAAACGCGTTTTTCGCATTGGTTTCGCTTGTAAAAGCAACCTCTTCAGTATCAGGAAGATCAGTAGCCACTTTGGTGGCGGGCAGACTGGGCAGCCCAAAACCACCGCCGCCGCCGCCTGAACTGCCGCCATCATCACTTGAACATCCTATCATCGCCATACCACATACCAGCGCAATTATAAGCGCTACTAAAACAGGTTTCTTCATAAGAAACTCCTCTTTTTTTATGTCTGCCTCAAAGCCAGCCATAATAATTTTCCCCGCTGTGCAGGATTTCACCTAACAGGTGATATATAAAAGACGCCCCTCCCGGGAACGGCCTTTTATTCGCAAACGCATAAGTATGGTTTGTACATACTTATATGATTTATACATTATCATGATTTATACTATATTTCATGATTTATACAATGTATAAATTACACATTTAATGTATAAATCCAACATTTTCTCAAAAAAAAAGGTAAAAATCCGTGAAACAGGTATCGGTTGGGGTGGAATGGGGGGTATGGATGGTCGCTGAGGTCGCTCCCTGAGCCTGTCGAAGGGAGCGAGATAGCGGGGGGGTAATATGGGGGCAGGAAGGCAAATGGTGACTGTCACTTTTTTATAGGGGATTTTCCCTATGGTGACTGTCACTTTTTTAGTAAAAGCCACCGCTTACAGTAATGCCGGCTGGATTTATCCAGCCGAGTGCGCGGCGGAAACTGTCACCGATTCGAAAGGTTTTGGTTTCGGGTGGAAGATGGGGGGCTACCATAATTTATGCCGAAGCTAACCCTGTTGAAAAATTTTTAGAAGCTATAGACAAATTTGTCAAAAGAGGTTATAGTAATGGTTAAATATATTGTTGCCGAAAATATCATTAAGGAGGTAGTTTATGAGAAAACAGGAAAGAAAACCCGTATTAAGAGGGCTATTAAAATGAATCAAACAATAAGGGTTCATCGTGGCAATGTCGTGGGGATTGGCAGAATCAAAATCCCCAAAACACAGGAATTCGACTATGAAATTCAACTGCTCTCATATTTGGACATTCAAGAGTCCGAGGCGTCGTTTATTGCGACCTGTATCCATTTGCACATTGACGGTTATGGTAAAACCATAGAAGAAGCCGAAGAGGATATGGTAGAAAATATTTATTATTTTTTGTGCGAAAATTTTAACCAACTTTCTCTTGAGGACGCATGGGATAATTTAAGGGATCTTTTCAAGTCCGATGACTGGTCAAATGAATTATGGGGGGCATACCATGAAGTTCAGATCCGGTTATCCATGCGGGGAGAATCAACAGATAATACCGCAAGTCTTTTAAAGCGGCTTAACCAACTGGCAAGGAGGGTTAAGGAATTGGAAGCAAAGGTAAGAGATTCCGAAGAAACAGAAGTCCGCATTATAGCATTCGAGATACGAAACCTTGCAAAAGATTTAATTGTAGATAATACACGTTTGGGGGAGGTTGCATAAGATGTATTCGTCTGAATCTGTTATTAGTGAGCTTAAAAAGAATACTATATTAAGCTTCGAAGACAGCAAGATAGGCTGTCCATCCCCAATACCACATCAAGGTTGTGAAGGCAAGCCTGAATGTTGTGAATTATGCATAACCCAAAGATGCAAACAACCTCTATCCATTCATCGTGATTATAAGAAGTTTACTGTTTTAAATTTCAGATTCATGGTTTCTCCCACGAATTATGGCGGATTTATTCGGAAGAACGACTCCACATTAAAACAGTTAATAAACCTTAAATTGATTGATGAAACAAAATTAAAACCTGCCGTATAATTTTTGAAAAAACAAAAAAAGGCTGCTCAAAAGACAAAGAGCAGCTTTTTTTTGGACTCAAATCATAAAAAGTGACTGTCACCTCCAGTACCTAAAAAAATTTTTAGGTACTGGATGCTTTCGGGTGGAATCCGCCGTAGGCGGACGGTGTGAAAATCCCAGCCGGAGGGGTGGACAGGATTACAGGAGGCGGGCAGACAAGTTCAGCCACCGGATTGAAGTCGCTCCCTGAGCCTGTCGAAGGGAGCAGGGACGCTTCGCTCCCTGATCTTGTCGAAGGGTCGAAGCGCCGAAGCGCCCGTAGCGCCCCTTCCGGCTGGAGTTTCTGTAAATGGTGACTGTCACCATAGGAAAAAATGGGGCTATCCAATACTCAAATAGCCGATGGAACCGGCCTCCCTATAGAAACCATTGAACAAATATAGACAGTCACCCAAGCCAGCGCTCGATGAGGCAGCGTGACAGCGAGCCGGGGCCGGGAAGCGCGGGCAGCGAGTCGCGGCTGAACCAGCGGGCGTCTTCAATTTCAACGCCGTCGGGTTTCAGAATGCCGGCAGTGTAACGGGCGGAAAAACCTGTCATCAGAGAATGGGGGAAGGGCCAGGGCTGCGAGGCAATGTACCGTATATCGCCAATTTCAATGCCGGTTTCTTCGCGGGTTTCGCGGGCGGCGGCTGTTTCAAGATTTTCTCCCGCCTCGACAAAACCGGCGATAAGGCTGTATACGCCGGAGGCGAATTTTTTGTTGTGGGCAAGCAGGATTTTTCCTTCATCGTTGGTGATGAGCGTGATGACCGCCGGGGCGATGCGGGGGAATTCTACGCGGCCGCAGGCGGGGCAGAAGCGGGACAATTCAACATCTGAATCGCTGTTTTTGGCCCCGCAGCTTCCGCAAAAAAGGGATTCCCGCCGCCATTGGGCAACGTGAAAAGCCCGCAGCAGCCGGCTTGCCGGGACGGGAAGCATGGAGAGCAGTTGGCGCACGGGGATTGTCTGCCAGAGCGGGGGCAGGGAGGCTCCCATCGGGACGGAAACGCCGGTAAGACCGCCGCCGGCGGCGACATTCAAAGTGTCTGCGGGAATGGTAAAAATGTCAGAAGAAGGGAATTTGCCGGCATGGGCGAGCGGTATTTCCAATTCCGGCGCGGCGGCGGATACATCCTGATCCGTCAAAAGTGAGACCCCCTGGAAGAAAAACGCGCAATTATTCAAAAAATCACTCCAAAGAATTGACTTTTTTCTCGAAAAAATATACTACAATGAGGGGGACAATGTACAGTAAAAAAATCAGGTACGATTACCGAAGTTATATTCGCCGGAAACGGCTTATATTTTCCATTGCGGCGCTGGCGGTTACCGGTCTGATTACTGCGGCGGCGGTTCAGTTTATGGGGAGGATAACGGGCACGGCGCGGGGGGAGCGCACGGAACTTTTACGGTTATGGGAATCCGGTTCTTTCAACGAAGTGTATGACCGGAGTCAGGCCGCCCTTGCATTCCGCCCGCTGGACTATTTTCTGCTGACCATGAACGGGTTTTCCGCCTATCAACTGGGCATTTCCCAGATAAACAACCTGAATGCGGAGCGTTATTTTGATGATTGTATACGGTCGCTGCGCAAGGCCTTATTGCTTAAAAATTCATTGAATGACGGGCGGCTGTACTATGTTCTGGGAAAAGCCTACAACTACCGGGGCGGGAGTTATGCCGATCTTTCGGTGAAATATCTGGTGAAGGCCGGAAACTTGTCGTATAACGCGGCGGATATTCCTGAATATCTGGGGCTGGCTTACGCCGCGGTCGGAGATTACCGGAACAGCGTGGTGGCTTTTTCCGAAGCGCTGGTAATGCAGAGCGGCGGAAACGACACGCTGTCGGAGGAATGGCCGTTAGGTGAAACATCGTCAGGCGGAAGACCTTCGGGACTTTTGCTTCTTTCCATCGCGCGGTCTTATTGCGCCCTCGGTGAATTTGAACAGGCGCGGGCGTACCTGCAGCGGTGCATAGAAGTTTCCCCGGATTCCCGGACTGTTCTTGCGGCGCGTCTGTTGTTATCGGATGTTTTACAAAAAGCCGGCGACAGCGACGGGGCGAAACGGCAGCTTATGGATATACTGGGGGAGGCGGGCGAAAATGCCGAGGCCCATTATCAGTTGGGGGAACTGTACGCCCTCCAGGGGGAGACAACCCGCGCCCGCGCCGAATGGCGGCTCGCGCTCAGGGCTGACCCGGCGCACCTCAAGGCGAGAACGCGGCTTTCAATGTGAATTTTTTATGGAGGAATTATGTTTGGCAGTACTTCATCTGACCTGGGTATTGATTTAGGGACTTGTAACACCATTATTTATATTCGGAATAAAGGCATTGTGCTGAATGAGCCGTCCGTGGTGGCGGTTGAATTGGGAACGAAAAAAATTGTCGCGGTAGGGGCGGACGCAAAACGCATGCTCTGCAAAACGCCGGGGCATATCCGCACGATCAGGCCATTGCGGGACGGCGTTATTGCCGACCTTGAGTCCACCGAAAAAATGATTCGCTATTTTATTTCCCGCGTCCTGCCCCGTTACCGTTTTATAAAACCCCGCATGGTGGTTGGCATTCCGTCCTGCATAACAGAAGTTGAACGCAGAGCGGTGGAGGAAAGCGCCTATAAAGCCGGGGCGCGGGAAGTCATTGTAATCGAGGAAAGTCTGGCGGCGGCGATTGGCGCGGATATTCCCATTAATGAGCCGGCAGGCCACATGGTCTGCGACATTGGCGGCGGAACCACGGAAATATCGGTTATCTCGCTGGGGGGAATGGTAGTTACCAACGCCATCCGGCTGGGCGGCGATGAATTTGACGAAGCAATTATCAAATATGTCAGAATGGTTAACAATCTTATCATCGGGCAGCAGATGGCGGAACATCTCAAAATCGAAATCGGCAATGCCGTTCCCGACAAAAATATTGAAGAAATTGAAGTGAAGGGAACCAATGCGGCTAACGGCCTGCCCCAGCGTTTCAAAATCGGCTCCGATCAAATCAGGGAAGCCCTGCGTGACCCCATTAATCAAATCATTGACAATATTAAATCAACTCTGGGGCAGACGCCGCCCGAGCTTGCCGCCGACATTGTTGAACGGGGCATAGTGATGACCGGCGGCGGGTCGCTGCTGAAGGGCCTGGACAAACTGATTGCCAGCGAGACCGGCGTTCCGGTGTTTATCGCTGATCGTCCGCTGGACTGCGTAGCGCTGGGGGCGGGCAAGTATTTTGATTATACCAGAGGCGTTGACAGCTCAAAAAATATTTATGACAGCCTGAACGGATAAAGTATGAAGAAAAAGAGGTGGACGCCCAAAAACCGTTTGCCATTGGAACTGTATGTTTTTTCGGCGCTCATGGCGGTTTCGTTTTCCCTGCTTCTTTTTTCTACCCGCAGTTTGATTCTCAATGTTCGTGACGCGAGCCTGTCTGTTTTTTCCGGTGTGCGCGGCAGGGTGGACGATCTTTCTTCGGTGGCTGCCCGGACGATTCTTTCCGTACAGGAACTTGCCAAACTGAGGACGGAGTACAGCGAACTGCTGGAGCGTGTCGCCCGCTATGAACGGCTTGAGCGGAGCGCGGCGGAAATAAATCAGGAAAATACCCGCCTGAAAGAACAACTCGCTTTTTCACAGGGCTTAACTTACCGCCACATACCCGCCAAACTTATCGGCAGGGATCCTGATAACCTCTATTCCGCGCTGGTGATTAACAAGGGCAGCCGTTCGGGAGTTGCGCGGGATATGGCGGTTATTGCATGGCAGGGGGGCAGTCAGGCGCTGGTGGGCAAAGTTATTCAGGTAAGGGCTTATGAAAGCCTGGTGATGCCCCTGTATGATTCCAGCCTGCTGGTCGCTTCCCGTTTTGCCGCTTCCCGTTATGAGGGTATTGTCGAGGGGCAGGGCAATCCCGATTTGCCCCTGAGAATGCGGTTTATCCCCAAAAGGGCCAGGGACATGATAAGCCAGGGCGATCTGGTTGTTTCCAGCGGTATGGGCGGAGTGTATCCGCCGGATATAAATATAGGCAGGATAAGCTATGTATCCTACCATGAGTATGAAATTTCAATGGAAGCGGAACTGGAACCGCTGATTGATTTTTCCCGCCTTGAATATGTGTTTGTGATAGAAGAAAAAGATAACGATGATTAAGAATATTATTTGGACGGTGATTTTTGGCCTGGTGGCGGCTATTCTCCAGTCGACGCTGCTGTCCCACTTTGCCCTGTACCGCGCCGTTCCCGATATTGCCCTGGGAATCATCGTCTACTCCGCTTATGTCAACGGCACCATGACCGGGCAGTTTTCCGGTTTCTTTTACGGAATAGCGCTTGATCTTCTTTCCGCCGCCCCCCTGGGCCTTAATGCCTTTGTCCGCACAATTATCGGTGCGCTTACCGGCCTGATGAAAGGAACTTTTTTTCTGGACGTTTTTCTGCTTCCCATGTTCCTCTGCGCCTCTGCGACTCTTATCAAAGCGCTAATTCTCTTTTTGCTGAGCTTATTGATGGCCGGCATCATTCCGTCTTATCCGCTTGCCTCCCCCCTTTTGTGGACGGAACTGGCCATGAACACTTTTATCGCGCCGTTCCTCTTTGCCCTGCTCAAGCGGTTCAATTCCCTGCTTACCAATGAACGGGGAGGCGGAATGTGACGCCTTCCTACAACAACGATCCCCGGCAGGGCGGATCGGAAACCCGCATCAGCCTTTTGCGGATTCTTTTTCTTGCGCTGTTTTGCGTTTATGGCCTGCGCCTCTTTAATATGCAGATACTTTCCGGCGAACAGTACCGTTCCCATGCCCAGGACATTTCCCGCCGCACGGAAATATTGCCGTCCCAGCGGGGGGAGATTTATGACCGCAGCTACACCCATGCTCTGGCGCTGAACGCCGATTCCTTTGCGGTCAGCATTGTTCCCGGCGAAGTCCCCCGCGGCCAAATACCGGAACTGATAGCCAGTGTCGCGGCGGTTCTGGAAATCCCCGCGGACGAAATAGAGGCAAAAATACCCTCCCGCTACTACCACCTGTATCAGCCGGTGGAAATAGCGGTCAATGTCCCCTACCAGTTGATAGCTGCCCTTGCCGAGCGGAAAGATTCCCTGCCGGGCGTTTCATGGAACAGCAAGCCGGTACGAAATTATGTTGATATAGGAAGCCTTTCCCACATTGTAGGATATGTCGGCGACATAACCAGAGATGAATTGACCCAACTGTACAATCAGGGCTACCACCAGGGAGACGTAATCGGGAAAACGGGAATAGAGCGCCAGTATGACGATTTGCTGAAAGGCAAAGAAGGCAGGGAAACAAGAACGGTCGATGTACGGGGCAAGAGAGTCGCCGGTCACGGGGAGCGCGTTCCTCCCGAAATGGGAAAAAATCTGGTGCTGACCATTGACCGGCGGATTCAAACGCTGGCGGAAGAGGCTCTGGGAGAGCGGATTGGCGCTGTGGTGGTGATGCGTCCCGCCACGGGGGAAATACTTGCCCTCGTTTCATATCCCTGGTTCGACCCCAATATTTTTACCAGAGGGGAACGCGACGTGTATCAAACTCTGGTCAGCGATCCCAACAAGCCGTTTATCAACCGGGTGATACAGTCAAGTTACCCTCCCGCCTCAACTTTTAAGGTGATAATGACCACGGGGATACTGGCGGAAAACGCCTTTCCCGTTGACCGGCTTGTCGATTGTCCCGGTGAAATTGAATACGGCAACCGGCAGTGGCGCTGCCATGTACGCCGTCCCGGTCACGGACGGATGAACCTGCACCGGGCAATGGCCCAGTCCTGCGACATTTATTATTGGCAGGTCGGGCGCGACGCTCTGGGTGCGGAACGGATTGTTTCGTATGCTAAAGATTACGGTTTTGGCGCGGTGACCGGCATTGACCTTCCCGGCGAAATAGAAGGTTTTATTCCCACTCCCCAGTGGAAAACCCGGCGCTTCCACGAGAAGTGGCTGGGCGGCGATACGATGAATATGTCCATTGGGCAAGGTTATACTCTGGTAACGCCCATCCAGATGGCCAACATGGTGTCGATGGTGGTGAATAACGGCAGGGTATATAAACCCTATGTGCTTAAAGAAGTGAGAGACCCGGTTTCGGGGGCGATAGAACACCAGACAATGCCGGAGCTGCTCCATAAAAGCGACATTGATCCCAAAATTTTTGAAGCCGTCCGGCGGGATATGCGGGGGGTAATCAGCGAAGGAACCGCCCAATTTCCCCTGAATATTAAAACCGTTGAAATTGCCGGTAAAACGGGAACCGGCGAAGTGGGTCTGCCGGATCGCTGGCATTCATGGTTTGCCGCCTATGCGCCCTATACGACCAATAATCCCGAAGAGCAGATTGTCGTGTCCATTATTGTGGAAGCGGCAAATCCCTGGGAGTGGTGGGCGCCCTATGCGTCGGCAATTATCTTTCAGGGAATTTTTGCGGGGCAAAATTGCGATGAGGCGGTGCAGAGTCTGGGGCTGCGTTATATGATGCCGGTACAGGGGCGCAGGGAATGAGGCCGAAAGATCTGCTTGAAATTGATTTTGTTATTCTCCTGCCGGTGATAGCGCTGATGGTGCTGGGCATACTGTTCATTTATTCATCGGGAACAAGTTCTACCAGCGCTCTGGCTTCCACTGAATATATACGCCAGATTATATGGGCTTCTATCGGATTGATTATGGCTTTGGCATTGGCTCTGGTCAATTACCGCCGTTCTTACGACGTTGCCCTGTACCTGTACCTTATTATTCTGGTTCCCCTGTTGTACACCTGTGTTTTTGGCCGGGTGGTTCATGGCACCCGCTGGCTCAGGATAGGCATCTTTGGCATTCAGACATCAGAATTTGCAAAAATTTCTACCATTGTTTTTCTGGCGCGTTATCTGACAGACACGCGGCTCAGCGGAAATATTTTTGGCCGTTTTTTAACATCCTGTTTTATCGTACTTGTTCCGATGGGAATTGTGCTGGTGCAGCCGGATTTGGGCACCTCGCTGGTGTTTATCCCGATACTGCTTTCCATGACGTTTGTCGCCGGCGTATCAACCCGTTATATTTTGTTTTTAATTTCCTGCATTTTGCTGACCGGCCTCTTAACGGTTCTTCCGTTCTGGCAGACCTACATTCTGCGGAGATCCATGCCCGCCATTATCATGCTGACCAATCCCCGCCTTATCGTCATTATTATTCTTGCCCTGGGACTTATCATGGCGATTGCCCTGTTTGGTCATCTGAAATACAAGAAGCGGTATTTTTACTGGCTGCTGTACGCTGCCGCGATTATTGTTTTGTCGCTGGGCGCTTCTTATGCCGCGCGCAGGGTGTTAAAAAATTACCAGATCATGCGGCTCATCGTATTTCTTGACCCCAATGTGGATCCGCGGGGCGCGGGCTGGAATATTATCCAGTCCGTTACCGCCATCGGCGCGGGCGGCTTTACCGGTAAGGGATATTTACAGGGTACCCAAAGCCATTACCGCTTCCTTCCCGAACAAAGCACCGATTTTATTTTTTCGATATTTTCCGAAGAAATGGGATTTATCGGCGGGATTGCGGTTTTTATTTTGTTTCTGATTATCTGTCTGCGTCTTTTGCGAATCATAAAAATAACCGCCGATCCTTTTGCCGCCTATATCTGCGCCGGACTGGTCGGCGTATACAGTTTTCATTTTTTGGTTAATATCGGTATGACGATGGGCATTATGCCGGTTACCGGCATCCCCCTGCTGTTTATGTCTTACGGGGGTTCTTCTTTAATGTCGGCAATGCTGGGAATAGGGCTGGCCCTGAGTATACATGTCAGAAGGTACAGCCATTAACACCGGGTATGTTGATCCTGTTAATGATTTAGGGGCGCTTCTGTTGGAGGTGGAAAAACCCGCCCGCTATACAGGCGGCGAATACGGACGCCTTGCCCGCCGGGACGCTCCCCTGCAAACCCTTATCGCTTTTCCCGACCTCTACGAAATTGGAATGTCCAATCAGGCCCTGCGGATAATCTACAACGGTCTTAACCGGATTCCCGGCGTTTCCTGCGACCGCGCCTTTGCCCCCGCGCCGGATTTTGAGCGGCTGCTCCGCGAGCGGGGTCTGCCGCTGTACGGCCTGGATACCGGCGTCAGTTTAAAAAACCTCGACCTCCTGCTGTTTACCTTGGGCTATGAACTGGGAATATCCGGCATTCTTGCCATACTTGACGTTTCCGGTATCCCCCTGCGTTCAGACCAGCGCGGCGAACATGATCCGCTGATAATAGCCGGAGGGCCCGCCGTGTCCAATCCCCTGCCCTACAGCGCCTTTATCGACGCTTTCTGGATAGGCGAGGCGGAAGCGGGTTTTTTTGATTTAGCGCAAGAATTATTAACCATACGACAAAACGGCGGAAGCCGCGCCGCCCTGTTTGAGCGTATAAAGAATCATCCCCATATATGGGTAAAGGGAAAGGAACGGGCTGTCCGCGCCGTGGATTCCTGTTTTGCCCGGCGGGAAACAGCGTCTTCTTTAGAAGTTGCAGTATATCCCGTTCCCAGCATGAAAACCGTGCAGCACCACGGCATACTTGAAATTATGCGGGGCTGTCCCAACGGCTGCCGTTTTTGTCACGCGGGGTACTGGTACCGCCCGATGCGGCAAAAAACGCAGGACGCCCTTGTCCGCGAAGCAGAGGCTTTCATTACCCGGGGCGGTTACCGCGAGATAAGCCTTTCCTCGCTTTCCAGCGGAGACTATGCCGGCATTGGGGAACTGGTTGATGCTTTGAACCGGCGTTTTTCCGGCAGACACGTTTCGTTTCAACTGCCTTCGCTGCGGGTATCAAGTTTTTCCCTTTCCCTGCTGGAAAAAATTTCCCAAACACGCAAAAGCGGCCTGACCTTTGCCGTTGAAACCCCCCGCGACTTTTGGCAGTTGGCAATCAACAAGCAGGTAACGGAAGATTCGGTGGTGGAGATTTTAAAAGAAGCGAAACGAAACGGTTGGCGCGGGGCAAAATTTTATTTTATGATCGGCCTGCCCGTTCCTGCCGGGGAATATTCCGAAGAAGTTGAAATTGTTAATTTTATTACTGCTGTTGCCCGCAAGACCTCCATGCACTTCAATGTTAATGTGGGGATATTTGTACCCAAACCCCACACACCCTACCAGTGGGCGCGGCAAATTGACAGCGAGAGCGCCGCCGCAAAACTTGAATTTATCCGCTCGCGGCTTAAACCTCTGGGACACAAGGTAAGCGTTTCCGATCCTTTCGTGTCCATGCTGGAGGGTATCTTGAGCCGGGGAGACGCGCGCGCGGGGGATTTGGTTGAGCAGGCGTTCCGCGCGGGGAGCAGGCTTGACGCATGGCAGGAATTTATCGCCAAAGACGTCTGGCGGGGCATACTGGAACACCATGCGGCGCTTACCGGTGAATTTCTTGCTGAAAAAAATATTGAAGCCCCGCCGCCCTGGCAACATATTCTTTCCGGCGTTTCATCGGCGTATCTGCGCACGGAATTTGAAAAATCCCATAAAGCCGCATTAAGCCCCCCTTGTGCGGAAAACTGCACCGCCCCCTGCGGCGTTTGCAAGCGCGATACCGGCATTATGCGCAACGAAAACTCTTGCGGCGCGGAAAGTCCCGAACATCCGCCTGAACCGGAAAATACCGCCCACAGCGATCCCGCCATTTGGCGGCTTCTGTTCAGTTTTACCAAAGAGGGCAGCGCCGTCTTTCACGGGCATTTAAGTCTTATAGAAATTTTTTCCATGGCGATGGGCCGCGCCGGTCTGGACGTGCTCTACACCCAGGGCTTTAACCCCCTGGCAAAAATGGAGATTGTTTCCCCCCTGTCCATCGGTATCGCCGCCGGCGCGGAAATGGCCGCCGTAGAATTTTCCCATGAATTTTCCCCCGGCGAATTTACGGAAAAAATGAACGCCGCCCTGATTGAAGGCATAAGGGTTAACCGGGCGGAGATTTACCGTATCCCCGGCGGCAGCAAAAAACACTCGCTTTCCTCCCTGCTCTGGGGCTTTGGTTACGCCGACCCGGACGGTGAAACAGCGTATGTACCAGCATCGGAGGAAAAGGCCTACCGTAAAAAACACCTGGACGCGGGGGCTGCGCTTTTTTCACTGCACCGTACCTGTGTGCTGGCAAAAAACATCATCATCGACGATTCAAAACAGTCCGCGGCCTTACCCTGGGCATCATATTTTGACGTATACCGGCATTTGTATATGACCATATAAACCAGCCGGAGGGAGCGCTACGGGTGAACGGGGGGCTATGCGAATGAGAAAGCAGGGAAGAATTTTCACCACGGAGGACACGGAGAAAGAAGGGGAAATTGTTGTTTGAAATCTAATCGTGAGCCTTACGAAAAGATAACGGACAAAAACCTTTTCTTTTCCCTTTTGTATTTTTGTGTGTAATTCTTGGGACTAAATTATAAAATTTTAGTTGTTACAAAGTAGTAGAACCGTCTTTTTTTCCCTACAAAAAGGTGCTACAAGCAATACATTTTCATTATAAAAAAGTGCGAGAATGGTCTTATTTTCCATATAAAAAGGTGCAATATCTGTCCATTTTTCCCTATAAAAAGGTGTTACAACCACCTTATTTTCATTATAAAAAGGTGCAATAGCTGTCTATTTTTCCCTATAAAAACGTGTTACATCCGTCTCTTTTTCCTTATAAAAAGGTGCAATACCTGCCCATTTTTCCCTATAAAAACGTGTTACAACCACCTTATTTTCATTATAAAAAGGTGCAATAGCTGCCTCTTTTTCCCTATAAAAAGGTGTGAAAACCTTCTCATTTTCCCTTGAAAAAGGTGCAAACTCATAATATATTTATAGCATGCAAAGGAAAGAGATACATTCCCTGTTAGCATGGAAAAATTCACCCGGCAGGAAACCCCTGCTGCTCAAAGGCGCACGGCAGGTCGGTAAAACCTGGCTAATGAAGGAATTCGGAAAAACTGCCTACCGTAACACGGTGTATATTGATTTTTTCAATAACCTGCGGGCGCGGCAGATATTTGACGGCGATCTTAAGCCCTTGCGTATCATTGAAGAATTGGGGTTTATCACAGGCGAATCTATTTCCCCGGGAGAAACACTGATTATTTTTGATGAAATTCAGGAATGTAACCGGAGCCTCAATTCCCTGAAATATTTCTGCGAAGAAGCGCCGGAATACCACATTATCGCGGCAGGCAGTTTTCTGGGCATTGCGCTGCACGAGAATGAATCTTTTCCGGTTGGGAAAACCGACAACCTCACTTTGCACCCATTAACATTTTCCGAATTCCTTAACGCCCTGGGCGAACAGCAGCTTATTACCGCAATTGAAAACCGGAAGCCGCGCCTGACCGCTCTGGTGAAGGACGAACTTTCAAAATATCTGAAATACTATTTCTATGTCGGCGGAATGCCCGAAGTCGCGCTTGCTTTTGCCAAAGAAAAAAATTTTAAGGCTATACGAAAAATACAAAAAAGAATCATCAGCAATTACGAAGATGATTTTTCAAAGCACATTGGCATGGGGTCTTCCGAAAAGGTGATACGCCTCTGGAATTCCATTCCACGTCAGTTAGCCAGAGAAATGAAAAAATTTGTCTATACCGATGTAAAGCCCGGCGCAAAGTCACGCGATTACCGTTCTTCGCTGTTTTGGCTTATCAAATGCGGACTGGTACATGAAGTTAACCGCATTACCCTGCCCCACTATCCCCTTGCAAGTTACGCCGAACCTGACCATTTCAAATTGTATATGCTGGACATTGGCCTTCTCTCCGCCATGTCCGGCCTGGACATTGAGGCTTTTCTGGACCGCGACGCGGCTGTCTTTGATCATTTCCACGGGGCGCTGGCGGAACAATATGTGCTGGGGGAATTAAAGGCTCTGGGAGACATACCAATTTTTTATTGGGCGCGGGAAGGATCGGCAAAAGCGGAAGTAGATTTTATTATTCAATTTGGAAACAAGGTAATTCCCCTTGAAGTAAAAGCGGAAAGAAATTTAAAAGCAAAAAGCCTGAAATCATTTATAAATATTTATAATCCCCCAATGGCAGTCCGTTCATCCATGTCGGATTTAGGGCGCGGCAATTATGCAGACTGCGTTATTCACGATATTCCTTTGTACATGATTAGCGGCCTGGAGTCCGTTATAAGCCAGCCGCCGCCGTAAAAAATTTCTATGCCGTACCCATGACATATACCATAACATTATACAGGGCATGGCCAAACGCTATGCCATGCAGGGAACGGAAGCGTAAAAAAATAAAAGCAAGCACGACGCCCGAAAGCGCCGCGTTCAGAAATCCCCAGGGGCCTTCATAGATATGGCACAGCGAAAACGACACCACGGAAACCAAAACCGCGCGGTGGGGGCCAAACCCCATTTCTTTCCGTTTTGACAGCAGGTAAAACCGAAAAAAACTCTCTTCAAGGTAAGCGGTGCTGATACAGGAAATAATCAATATGATCCATGAGATAAATTCTTGCGGAGGCAGAAACCGGGAACCGGAAGGAATTTCATTAAAATGACGGGAAGCTATTGAAATGGTCAGGCCGATAAGTATGAGGGCGGGAGGCGCCATGACCGCGGGGATAAAATCCCTTTTCCCCGGAAGGGTAATGCCCCATTCTTTTAAACTTTTTACCTTGAGCAGGAGATACCAGACAAGGGCCAGTGAGGGGATATTATACAAAAAAATCCGGGCGGTTTCGGCCAGCGTGGAAAATTCTACGGCATTTTCCGCCGCTTCTCCCGACAGCATGGATCCGGTAGAAATACGGAAAAAAAGAACGGCATATAGTATCAAAGGTTCGATAAATGTATTCATACAAGGCTTTCCCAATTACAATATATTCGCTATAATTATAGTGGTGAGGTAAAATTTTGACTATACTGGTTATAGCAGTAATAGTGCTTGGACTGCTTTTTTTTGTGGTTTCCCGTTCAAAAAAAGAGGGGGGGGCAAGCTGGGTACAGTTCTTTGTTAAAGGCAGGGAAGCGGGTTTTTCCTTCAAAGAAACAGAAATGCTCCGCCATCTTGCCATTCAATGCAACCTTGAATTCCCCAATACCCTTTTTGAGTCCCAAAGCCAGCTTGACAAATGTATCCATTCACTGGTTCGGAGCGTTAAGATGTCCGGCGAGAATGAGGAACAGGGAGCCCAGGATTTTCTTTCCAAACTGTACGACTACCGTAAAAAAATCGAAATCGACAAATCCGCGATAAGAAACAGCATTTCCAATTCCCGTAATATAAGCGAAAGCCAGACGCTGAGGGTTCTTGTTGCCGGAAGCGGGGTTTTCAGGTCTCATGTTATAAAAAATACCAACGAATATATGACCATCTCCCGTCCGGTAAATAAAAAGAATCCTTCCAATATGCCCTGGATAGGAACGAAAATTTCGGTTTATTTCTGGAGGGAAGATGACGCGGGTTATGTATTTGATTCAGAGGTGATTGATGAAGTTTATTCACTGGGGTTTCCTGCGCTTAAAATAATACAGGGTGAATCGCTTTTCAGGACACAGAAACGCAAATCCATCAGAACAAAATTGCACAAAGCGGCTTTTCTTTACCTTGTTCCGGCCCATGAGCCGCCGCATAAAATAGAAATTGATCCGGGCCTCAAATGCTTTCTGGAGGATATCTCCGATACCGGCTGCGCGGTTACCGTAGGCGGCAAGGCTGATCCGGGTTTAAGGGTTAAAGTTCAGTTTGCACTGAGTAACGCCGCTGTGTGCATGACCGGCACTGTCCGTTCAACAGAATTCAAGGAAGATGCCAACCGCTCGACTCTGCACATAGAAGCGGAAACCCTGCCCATAGAAATACGAAACCATATTCTGGGCGAAGTATTTGGCCTGCTGCCGGAGGAAGAC
The DNA here is from genome assembly GCA_031283105.1 of Treponema sp. GTDB lineage: Bacteria > Spirochaetota > Spirochaetia > Treponematales > Breznakiellaceae > WQXQ01. Next base: position 17,168 of record JAITCL010000038.1, read on the forward strand.
GAGGATGAATTGCCGTTCCGTGTCCTGGACGGTGAAACGGCAAGTTCCGGTACGGATGGCGGTTCTGCGGACATTGAACAGGGCGGCGATCTATCTGCGGATTTGGACGGCGCCATATCCAGTAATGTGACTGTCAGCGTGGCTGATGCGGAAATCCAATGACGGCTAACGGTCTCCCTGACTATGCCAAACGCTAAAATCAGCCCGCCGCCGGCTGCGGCCTGCGGCGCGGTTGTGGCTTATTACTGCCTGTTTCCCCTGTACCGTTCCGAATTAATTACCCTTAACGTACTGCTGGCGCTGGCTTTTATCCCCGTAGGGGTTCTGTGCTTTTTCAGAGTGCTGGTTTCCTGGCCTCTTATGGGAGACGTTAAACCGCAAACAGTGCGGACTTTACGCCTAACGCCGTTAATTCTTACCGCTTTTACGGCGGGCCTGTCGCTGGGTATCGGCGCCGGGGCGCAGGCAACGCAAAATATCAGTTTTGGAATCCCTGAAAATAATGTGCAGGGAATTTCCGGCGTTTTGCTTGATGACCCCCGGCTGGTCTCCGGCGGCAGGGCAATGACGACGCTTTCGATGAGAATGATTGCCGGCGCCGGAAATGTAAGGGTTGGAACGCGCGGGGAAATAACGGTCTTTTTTCCGGAAGAAAACGCCGAACGCTTGAAGGAATTCGGCAGGGGAACGGAAGTTTTTGCCGAAGGGGTTTTGCGCGACGGCAACACCGGCGGCGCTTATTTGTTTGCCGCCGAATCGCTGCACATTACCAAACAGGCGCCGCCTCTTGAACATTTCCGCACCGGACTGCGGGCAAGTCTTGCGCAGCGTTTTACCCAGCCCCCCGCCGGTAACCCTTCATGGGGCGGTCTTGCCCTGGCCCTGCTTTTGGGCATACGCGACAATCTTGACGCGGGCATTGCCGTGTTGTACCGTGACGCGGGCTGTTCGCATATCCTTGCCCTTTCCGGCATGCACCTTGCGGTGCTGGTTGCGCTGATTTCTTTCCTGCTTAAAAGAATACTGGGGCTGCGGCTTTCGGCGATTTGCGGCGCTGTCTTTATTCTTGTCTACTGTTATATTGTCGGCCCGCTGCCCAGCCTGAACCGCGCAGCCCTTATGTATTTGGTGGGAGTTTTGGCCATACTCGGTATGCTCAAACGGGAAGCGCTTTCACTGTTGTGTATGGCCTTTCTGATTCAATTGATCATTACGCCCAAAGCGGGACTTTCCCTGTCGTTCATTCTTTCATACCTCGCCCTTGCGGGGATTCTGATCATCGGTGAAGCGCTTAACCGTATTTTCAAAGGCAAAGTACCCACCGCGCTCCTCTTGTCCATTTCCGCTTCGCTGGGGGCTTTCATTGCCACCGCCGGAGTAACGGCGTGGTTTTTCGGCATCCTGCGTCCGGTGGGCATAATAGCCAGCCTGATACTAACCCCTCTGACCACGGTATTTATGATCGGATCGATGGCATGGCTCGCCCTGAATCTGGCGCTGCCCTCGATTTCGCCTTTACTGAGTTATCCCCTTTTACTGCTGTACCGGCTTATGGAAAAATCCGCCTTCTTCGCGGCGAAGATGCCCGGTATCAAGGGGCAGCCCTGGCTGGTTATAGCGTTGTCGCTGTTGTGCATGGCAGCGATACTTTGGTTTGAATACCGCCGCCCGGCGGCGCACAGCATGGAACCTTTTGCCTGATGGAACTCAATTACAATTCGGCGGCGGAATTGCGGGCCTTTCTTGACAAAAACGGCTTGGGCATGAGAAAAAAATTCGGACAAAATTTTTTGTTGAATCCCGCTGTACGCGAATCTCTTGTCCGCGCTCTGGAAGCGGAGGCGGGAGACGCTGTTTGGGAAATCGGCCCCGGTCTGGGGGCGATGACATCCCTGCTGCTTGAAAAAGGCCTTGCTGTCCGCGCCTTTGAACTCGATGCGGGTTTTGCGCGGACGCTCAGGGAACTTTTTGCCGGTAATGCGGACTTTACTCTGGTTGAAGGAGATGTACTGAAAACATGGACTGCCGAACCTCCCGCTCCGTACCTTTTGGGAAACCTTCCCTACAATATCGCCGCGGTATTATTGGCCGGTTTTATTGAGCAGGGGCGTTTTTTCAAACGGATTGTTGTCACCGTCCAGCGCGAAGTCGCCCTGCGCATGGCGGCTGTTCCCGGTTCTGCCGATTATTCTTCTTTTTCGGTTGTCTGCGCGTCGGCATACCGTGTAAAACTTTTGATGATTATTAAAAGCGCTTCTTTTTATCCCCGGCCCAATGTGGATTCACAGGCCGTCCTGCTGGAACTGCGGGAAGACGCCGCCCATAAACGTCCCGCCTGTTTTTATCCGCTGGTACGGCGGCTTTTTTCATCACGAAGAAAAACGATAAAAAACAATCTGACTGGTTTCTTCAGCCCCGAACGGGGCGCACCGGCGGCAATGGCGCTTGAAGCGCTGGAAAAAAGCGCCCTTGACGGCAACAAACGGGCGGAAGACCTGACCCTTGAAGACTTTGCGGCACTTGCAAAAACAATTGAAGATATGGGAATATGATAACGGATGTCAATCGCCAAAAATATTGAAGCACTGGAAGAGCGTATAGCCCAAGCCTGTCTGCGCTGCGGCAGAAAACGGGAAGAGATAACCCTTATGGGCGTAACCAAATTTCAGCCTGTGGAAGCGGTTGATGAAGCGTGGAAGGCGGGTCTACGCTGTTTTGGAGAAAGCAGGGTGCAGGAGGCCGCCGCCAAATTTGAAGATTTCAGGGAACAGCATCCTAACACGGAACTGCATTTGATTGGCGCCCTGCAGCGGAACAAGGCAAAACTTGCCGCTTCGCTGTTTGATTGCATTGACTGTCTGGACAGGGAATCCCTTGCGGCGGAGTTGGCAAAACATACATCAGCCCGCGGCAGTCCTTTGCCGCTGTTGCTGGAATTCCGCACCGGGGAAGATTCAAAAAGCGGCTTTACCGGCCTTGACGATATTTTCAAGACAGTCGATTTTATTCTTGCCTGTCCTTCATTAAGCATCCGGGGTCTGATGACTATAGCGCCTAACACCAGCGATGAGGGGGTTCTGCGTTCCGCTTTCAGGAGTTTGGTAAAAGTACGGCAGGAACTGGAACGGCGCTTTCCCGCTGAAAGCCGGGATTGGTCCTGCCTTTCAATGGGAATGTCCGGCGATTTTGAAACAGCCATAGAAGAAGGCTCTACCCTGCTGCGCATTGGCAGCGCCATTTTTGGAGAGAGAATTTGAATCCGGGAAAAAAATTAATACTATTGTTTCTCCTAACGGCAGTTTCCGTCATGTATGTTCCGGCACAGACAAAAGATAAAGATACCCCGGGCGCATTTGATACAACCGGTTTTCCCCAATGGGCAAAAGACCTGCGCCGTTGGGAGATAGTTGCTTTTGGTTCAATCCCCTTTACCATGTTTTTTACCACTTTTGGCATGGATATGCACCGGTGGTCAAATGCCAACGGCATGGACATGAGCGAACAGGGAAGGCAGTATGCTCCCTGGCCCTTAAAAAGCGCCGGGGCTGCCCTGATGGACAGCGGGGAATTTGAAACGATGTTTAAAATTGCCGCCTGCGTGTCCGTGGGTATTGCATTTACCGACTTCGTTATTGTTAAGATAAAGCGGTACAAGGCGCGGAAAAAGGCGGAAGCCCTGCCGGCCGGCACCATCATTATTAACCGTCAACCCTGGCCTGAGGAGCAGGACGGTGATAATACGGATGAGGATACGGCCTCTCCGGAGTCACCTTCCCCTGAAAAACCCTGATGCCTTCATTCAACCATACCGTTACCGGTATTCTTCCCGCCGGCGGGATGCGCCTTGACCGCTATATTGCGGAAAATCTGGGACTGCTTTCCCGTTCGCAGATTAAAGCGCGGGAACTCAAAGCCGCCATTAACGGCAAAGAGGCAAAAATTTCCCGCACGGTAAAAAATGGCGATCTGCTCGAATTGGTTTGGCAAGAGGCGCAGCCGCTTAATATCATTCCTGAAAACATACCGCTTGATATTATGTATGAAGATGAACGGACGGTGGTAATCAACAAAGCCCCGGGAATGGTGGTTCATCCCGGCGCGGGAAACCGGAGCGGAACTCTCGCCAACGCGTTGTATTACCGCAGACTGAAACGGGGCGGCCTTTCCGGCACAGAACCCGAAATGGGCGGACTCAGACCCGGCATAGTACACCGGCTCGACAAGGAAACATCAGGCGTCATTATTGCCGCTTATGATGATGAGGCTCTGGCCTTTCTTGCCCATCAATTCAAATCGAGAAAAGCTAAAAAAACCTACATCGCCATTGTCAACGGAATTCCAAAAGAAAAAAAAGGGCGCATAGAAACTTTTATCGCCCGCGATTCCAAAGACCGCAAGCGTTTTGCAGTAGCCGCGCAGGGCAGGCTTGCGCTCACTTATTACTCGGTTATTAAAACATGGCGGACACATTCGCTGATCCTGCTGCGGCCCAAAACAGGACGGACGCACCAACTCCGCGTCCATCTGCGCTACCTCGGCAACCCCATTACAGGTGATCCCCTGTATGGTTTTACCGATGATCTTTTCCCAAAGGCAAGCCTGATGCTCCATGCAAAGAGCCTTGCGATTATTTTGCCGGGTGAAGATACCGAACGGGTTTTTAAGTCACCCTTGCCGGAGCGTTTTACCGTCATGATCCACAGCCTTAACGATTTAGAGGCACAGCATGGCTGAACAAGAAAAACCCTATGTCCTTGATGAAACCGAAGATTTTGCGGTTGTTTATAAACCGCCCCGTATGCACAGCATTCCGTTAAAAAACAATTGCGGCGATACCCTGCTTGAATGGTACGCGGCGCTGTTTCCTGCGGTTATGGATATTTCCGGCAGAAGGGGGGAAAGGGAAGGACTACTGCACCGGCTTGATTTCGAAACTCATGGTTTGGTTCTTTTCGCAAAAAACCAACAGTCACTGGATTATTTATTGACATTACAAAATGAAGGAAATTTTATCAAAGAGTATAGCGCGATGTGCCGCAAAAATTGCACCCTACCCTCATCCTTCCCCGCTCCGCCTTCCGGCTTTCCGTTAGCTGAATTTTCAGGACAGACAGAATTTGCCATTGAAAGTTTTTTTCGCCCCTTTGGCCCCGGCAGAAAACAGGTTCGTCCGGTAACTGACGCCTGCGGCAAAAACCGTAAAATTACCCATAACGAAGTTGCGAAAGACCGCGACGGCTATTATCGGACAGAAATTATCAATGTTACAGAGAACGAGTATTACACTTTTACCATAAGACTGAAACGGGGTTTCCGTCATCAGATACGCTGCCACCTTGCCTGGATAGGCTGTCCGGTGCTCAACGATCCATTGTATGGGGATCAGCCCGCAAACGGCTTTCTTGCCCTCCGGTCAAACGGGCTTATTTTTACCGACCCCCGCAGCGGCAAGCTCCGCGAATACCGCATTGAACCGCCAGGGTAACAGCAGTTAGTTTTTGACCTACACACTAATAATGCGTAAACCGGCACAGGGGACAGCGCCGGGGCTGCCAAAATAGATGGGGGAACTCAACTACGCAGCCCCCGCACGGCTTCTGTGCATTATTGAGAACTATGGGTAATTCCATTATCAGCGTGTTCTCTTGTTTTCCGTGCCGTGCGGCTGTTACTGTACACTTAGTTTTTGCTTTTATTCCCTGGTCTGCTCCGTCGAAGAACCCCATAATATTTTGGCAACCCCGCACTGTCCCCCTGTGCCGCCCTATTTCACCCTATAACCGATGTAACAGGGTAAATGCTGTTACCCTATACTGGTAGAGGTCAGCCGGATGGGGCGCATTGTTTGCTCCCCTTTTCCTCTTCCTCCGTGTTCTCCGTGTCCTCCGTGGTGAAAATTCTTCCCTGCTTTCTCATCTCGCATAGCGCCCCGCTACCCCGGCGCTGCCCCCCCCTGTGCCGGTTTACGCGCTATGTGCGTATATAAAAAAATTAAATGCTGTTACCGCTTGAAATACCGTCAAATCCAATGTAACAATTAAGTATGGAATCTTTTTCCGGCATACTTCATCCCGGCGCTTCGGTTTACTTTGTCGGCATAAAGGGGACGGGGGTCTGCGCCCTTGCCGAATTGTTTCACAACAGGGGAGTAAAAACCGGCGGTTCCGACATACCTGAAATTTTCTATACCGACGCGATTCTGAAAGAACTCGGCATACCCTATTATGAAACGTTTGATTCCGCCCATATTACCGATGATATTGATATGGTGATTTATTCCGCCGCCTATAGCGAGGAAAATAATGTTGAGCTTGCCGAGGCCGGGCGGAAATCCATCCCCCGTGTCAGCTATCCCGACGCTCTGGGCGCCTATTCCGCCGCGTTTGATTCAGCCGGTATTGCCGGCGTTCACGGCAAAACCACAACCGCCGCAATGAGCGGCTGCCTGATACAGGGACTGGACATTCCGGCGCAGGTTCTCGTGGGCAGCGCCGTGGCGAATTTTAAGGGAAGATCAACCATCGCACCGGGGAACAAGTATTTCATTGCGGAAACCTGCGAATACCGCAAACATTTTCTCGCGTTCCGTCCTCAGCGGATTGTTTTGACCGCGGTGGAAAGCGATCATCAGGATTTTTTCCCCACTTATGAATCAATTCGCGACGCTTTTGTCGAGTATTGCCGCCTTATCCCCTCAGGCGGTGAATTGATATACTGCGCTGATGATCCCGGGGCCAATGAAGTCGCCCGCATCATCGAAAAGGAAGACCGGGGCGTTGTTCTGATACCCTACGGCTTTACCGCTGAAGGCGATTACCGCATCGGCGATTACCGTGTTGAAAATGACCGGGCGCTGTTCACGGTTGCGGCTTTTCCCGAAGAACTGTGCCTGCGTGTTCCGGGCAGACATCAGGCCATGAACGCGGCAGCCGCCCTTGCCCTTGCTTCCGTCCTGCTAAAAAAAGAATGCGGCGGCTGGAATGAATCTTTGCGGCTTGCCGCTCAAAAAGCGTTGGCGGAATTCAGCGGCTCAAAACGACGTTCCGAAATTATCGGCAGCGCGGGCGGCATCATTTTTATGGACGATTACGGCCATCACCCCACGGCGATTACCACAACGTTGGAAGGCCTCAGAAACTTTTACCCGTCCAGGCGGCTGATAGTAAGTTTTATGTCGCATACCTATACCAGAACCGCCGCGTTACTCGATGATTTTGCGGCATCACTTGCCGCCGCCGATGTGCTGTTCCTGCACAAGATATACGCTTCCGCGCGGGAACAATTTAACGGAACAATAAGCGGTAAAAGCATCTACGAAAAAGTTAATAGTCTGTGTGACAAAAAAGCAGACGCGGTATATTATGTTGATGAACCAATGGACGCTGTTGAACCGCTGAAAAAAATCCTCAAACCCGGCGATCTTTTCCTTACCCTGGGCGCGGGAAACAACTGGCCGCTTGGAACAACGCTTTATAAGTATTATCATAATCATAAAGGGGATTCTCCATGATAAGTATGACGGGTTTTGCCTACCGGGAATGGGCGGGAGACAACATTTCACTCTCGGTAGAAATAAAGGGCTGCAATAACCGTTTTCTGGAATTACAGGTGTATCTTCCCCCCTGGCTTTCGTACATGGAACCGAAGGTGCGCGGCATCATCGGCGGTATCTGCGGCAGGGGAAAAGTTGAAGTTGCAATCAGGATAAAGGAAATAAACGCACCGTTAAACGTCACGGTAAACACCAGTGCCGCCCGCGCCTATATGAACGTCCTCTCCGCTCTTGCCGTCGATCTGGGCATTGACGCGCACTTGAGCGTACCGGTGTTAACCGGAATGGAAGGGGTTCTGGATGTTGAAAAAAAACATGACGAGCAGCGGTACTGGAGCGTGATAGAGCCGGTTTTACAAGAGACTGCCTCCCTTTTTAAGGCGGAGCGCGTCAGGGAAGGAAAGCACACAGAGGAGGATATCCTCAATTCAATAAGCGTTATTGAATCGGCGCTGCAAACCGTATCCTCCCATATCGGCGAACTTGAAAATTCCATTAAAGAAAATATTAAAACGCGTTTTAAGGAAATTTCAGGCGATGCCATTGATGAGAATCGTATCCTTGCGGAAACCGCCGTGCTGCTGATGAAGTACACCATTTCCGAGGAGGTTTCCCGGCTTTCAGCTCATCTTGCCGAATTCAGAGCGGAGGCCGCGAGAAATGAACGGCCCGGAAAAAAACTCGATTTTCTCTGTCAGGAAATTAACCGTGAGATTAATACCATAGGCTCGAAAAGCGCCATACTGGAGGTAAGCCGCGCCGTGGTGGAGATGAAAGAATCGCTTGAAAATGTCAGGGAACAGTTAAGAAACGTTGAGTAGGGGGATGGGCGGGAATATGAAAAAAGACATAAAAATTGCTGTGTCGGGAAAAAGCGGCTGCGGAAACACAACTGTCAGCAGAATGGTTGCGGACAAACTGGGGCTGCGGTTTATTAATTTTACTTTCCGCTCATTGGCGCAGGAAAAGGGCATTACCCTTAACGAAGTGCTTGACCGCGCCGCCACAGATGATTGGTGGGACAGGGAAGTGGACAGCCGCCAGGTACAGCTTGCCCGTGAAAGCGGCGGCTGCGTGCTTGGTTCGCGGCTTGCCATCTGGATGCTGGAAGACGCTGATTTAAAAGTGTATTTAACGGCAAGCGCCGAAACCAGAGCGGCACGGATTGCAAAAAGGGAGGGGGGAAGTCTTGAAGCGGTGGCGGCGTTTACCGCCGAGCGTGACCGTCAGGATCGCAGCCGTTATGTGCGCATATACAATATTGACAATGATAATTACCAATTAGCCGGCATGGTCATCAATACGGACAATCTTGAGCCGGATGCAATAGCCCGAATGATAACAGCGGAGGCGGAAAAAATACAAGAATGAAAATTACTGAATTCAGGAAAATGATTCTTTCCAATTACCGGCAGGCGGGAAGGAAATTTCCCTGGCGGGGAGCTGACCCCTGGGGGGTAATGGTTTCCGAATTTATGTTACAGCAAACGCAAACCGAAAGAGTTATGCGCTATTGGGAAGAATGGATGCGGCGCTGGCCACAACCGCAGGATCTCGCGGATGCCTCAATGGAAGAAGCCCTGCGCCTGTGGTCGGGACTGGGCTACAACCGCCGCTGTTATAACCTGAAAAACAGCGCCGCCATGATTACGGCGGAATATGACGGCAAAGTGCCCGAAACTCCCCCGGAATTGCGTTTGCTTCCCGGAATCGGCCCCTACATAGCCGGGGCAATAGCCTGTTTTGCCTACAATTATCCGTCTGTTTTTATAGAAACCAATATCCGCTCAACCGTGATTCACTGTTTTTTCCCCGGCAGGGACGATGTCAAAGACTCCGAAATTTTTCCCATTCTTGAATCGGCGTTGTATAAAAAAGACCCCCGAACCTGGTATTACGCCCTGATGGACTACGGCGTGTCATTAAAAAAACTTACGGAAAACCCCGGACGCCGCAGCGCCCACTATGCCCGCCAAAGTTCCTTTATCGGTTCTTTCAGGCAGGCAAGGGGCAAAGTAATAAAGGCTTTGGCTTCGATAGGCTCAAGCAATACGGAAGAATTAAGAATGGCTTGCGGGTTAGAAGAAGAAAAATTGTACCGTGTTTTGGACAGACTGGAAGAAGAATCTCTGGTAGCGGAAGAAGGCGGAATTTACAGGATTAAAGATTAGACTCCAGCGGCTGACATTAGCAGACGCTTCATCTCCTTTTTTTGAAGCGGAGCTTCAAAAAAATACCTATATAAGAAGCGGCTGATGGGAGTCGAACCCACGTCTCCAGCTTGGAAGGCTGGGGTAATAGCCGTTATACGACAGCCGCATAAAATAAAATATCTATACTAATCTAACAAAAAACAGGGATGCTTGTCAAGCGCCATGTTTGGCGGCGCCCTTGGCGGTAATCCCTTCCGCAACCCAGCCAATAATCACCGCCAGCCGCTTGCCAATTGCCGAAGCCATGTCAAGTTTGGAAGACACAAAATCGGAAACATCAACGCCCGCAAGAGCATATATCAGGATTCCTTCCTCTATCGGTTCAAAATACAACTGGGCGATAAACTTTTCTTCTTTAATAACCGGAACAAAAAAGTAGGTCACGTTTCTGTTATTGGACAGGCTGTAACGCAGGCCATGATGGACAAGCGCTATATCTCCCCGGTAATAGGTATTCCCGAAATTCACATCCTTAAGCCGCACATAGATCGTCTCGGAAGACGGAATTTTTGAAGCGGACGGAGGATCCGCAACGGGATTATTTTTTTGGGCGCTTTGTATCCGGGTAACATCTTCAAACAGGGGAATATTTTCATTACGGGTAGCTGAATGATAAAGCCTTCCCTTAAGCCCCCTGATTTTTCCCAGGGCGTTGTAAACATCCAGCAGAGAATATTGACCCGCATCACCGGGAACAACCACAATTGATTCAACCAAAAACCGGGGCTGCCTTAAAAACACCGCTTCAATAATCTGAGGGTCAATAGCGCTCTGACCTGAACCGGCAAGAACGGAAGACGATGCTTTTTCACTGGACCGGTAAAAGCCTTCACTTGAGAATGCCGCATCGCGAACGGTGGCAGAAATCCCCGGAAAAATTTCATTAAAGGAACGCTGCGCCGAAAGCGGAAACAGGCTCAGAAGGAAAAGAAAAAAACAACACAGGAAACGCACTAATACGCTCCTCTGCCGCGCACAATTGCGCCGAAAGTTTTAAACATCACCCAAAGATCCAGCCAGCCTGACCAGCTTTGCAGATAATAGGTATCATAAGCAACCCGCGCATTATAATCGGTATTTGATCTTCCCGATACCTGCCAAAGCCCTGTCAATCCCGGCCTGACGGAAAAAATGCGGTTAAAATCTTCACCATATTTTTCTTTTTCCTCGTCAACAATGGGACGGGGGCCTACCAGACTCATTTCCCCCTTCAATATATTGATAAGCTGGGGAAATTCATCAATACTGGTTCCCCGCAAAAATCTGCCGATTTTGGTTACCCTTGGATCTTTGGCGAGCTTGTGGTTTTGTTCCCATTCTTTTTTTATTTCAGCATTCGTTTCCAAAAGTTTTTGGAGCCGCTCCTGCGCATCAATTACCATGGAGCGAAATTTATATGCGTAAAAATGTTTGCCGTTCATTCCCAGCCGCTTGTGCCGATAAAGAACCGGTCCGGGTGAATTTATTTTAATCAAAAGCGCAATAAAGAGGAGGAAGGGCAGTATAAAAATACCGCCTGCACAGACAATAACCATATCCATAAAACGCTTAATCTTCAAATTCCACCACATTTTAAGTTTATTGCTGGTCACAAAACCCAGTACGCCGCCAAAATCACGGATAGACATCCATATATTGGCAGCGCTAAAAAAATCAGGGATAAGAACGCTGTACCTGAAGGCCGAAACCGAAGTGTTCATAATATGTTTCAGTTTTTGATTATCAAGTTTGGACATAGCCATCATTGCCATTTTTATCCGGTAATGTTTAACAATTTCAGGCCCTATGGAGGTATCGTGAATCACCGGAATACCCCGGTACTCGTCAATGCCCGCAGGATCATCATCCAGAATTAGTACCGGCACATAACCAGTCCTGATATTACCAAGCAGACAGTCTACAACCCGCCTTCCGGTATTATCCGATCCGTAAATAACCGCGGGAATACCTCCAAGCCGCGTTTTGTAGAGCAGCCAGTGAGTTATGCTTCGTGCCGTGAGCAAAATCACCGTTGAAAAAAAACAACTGATAATAAGGGCGGCCGATATGGAGTCCCAACTGTCTTTCTCAATATACCGTGACAAAATAATGCCGCCATGAGCCATAAAAGAGCCGATGCAGAAACGCCTCAATTCTTCGGCGGGAGCAAGAGATATTCCGGGATACAGTTTCAGGATCTGAAAGATAAGCAAAAAAACCGGCAGATAGGGCCAATAGGTTATAAAGGATTTAAAATTAATCCCGCCATAATCGAAGAATAAAATATAGTATATCCTGACCCAAAAGAAGCCCCATCCGATGGATAACATGACCCCCAGCATATCCGAGATGATGGAAGCGGAAGTAGTAAGGGCGGAACTCGTACGGCGGTACTTGGTACGATACCACACATCAAACTCAGATATGCTCATATTTACAGGTTATTATATCCTTCTTTTTTCTTCAAGGACTCTGCGCATACGTTCAATAAAGGCTGATTGGGAAAATTGTTGTACATGATCATAAAACAACCGGCGTTCCCTGAATGTTACTTCAATTTGTTCAAACCGATCAATCGCCTTAATCAGGGATTCCGGCGTTTGTTCGTCAAAAAAAATGCCGGTAACATTTTCATTTACCGTTTCTACCGCCCCCCCTTCCCGAAAGGCGATTACCGGACAACCCGCCGCCTGGGCTTCTATGGGCACAAGCCCTAAATCCTCAATACCCGGATACAACAGGGCGCGCGCGCCGGTGAACAGGGCCGCCGCTTCATCATCGGAAACTCTGCCGGTAAAACGGATCAGGCCGTTTTTTTTATATTTTTTGGTATTTTTTTTGCCGGCTCCCGCTCCGGCGATAATCAGCTTCCTTCCCGATTTGACACAGGCTTCAATGGCAATATCAGCCCGTTTGTAGCCGGTAATCTGACCGAAAAACAGGTAATAATCAGACGGTTTTCGTTCTATGGCAAAAAACCGTTCAATGGGCGCCGGGCCGTATACAACTTCCGCTTCGCGGTTATAAATGCGGCAAATTCTTTTTGCCACATAATGTGAATTGGTAACAAAACGATCCACCAGATTGGCGGAACTTATATCCCATAATCTGAGAGAAGGAATAAGGCGCTTCATAAAGAAACGGACAAACGGGTTACTACCCCGAAAATATTCATGGTACATATCCCAAAGATAGCGCATGGGACTGTGGCAATAGCAGAGGTGATAGGCATTGGGATTGGCAACCACGCCCTTTGCCGGACCCGCTTCGCTGGAAATTACCAAGTCGTATTGCTGTAAATTAAAATCCATGAGCGCGTTGGGCATTAAAGGCATATAAAACTGATAAAGTTTTTTTGCAAAAGGCAGACGGTTTATGCGTGAAGTGATTACGCGCCTGTTTTTTATCAATGCTGAAACCGCTTTGGGGTTATACACATGGGTATAAACATCGGCCTGAGGAAACATCTCCAGCAGGGCTTCGAGCATTTTTTCCCCGCCGCGCATATTGACCAGCCAGTAGTGAATGATGGCAACTTTCATTTCATTTCCCCTAAAATTACCGAAGCAGTTTTTTCAAACGTATATTTATATAATAAATCATCTGGTAAGACAGGGGAATATGGTTTTTTATTAACCAATAGTTCCATTAATTTTTCCTTTAAGTCTGATGAGTCTCCGCTGCGGAAGAATGTTACAGGAAAATCCGCATAAACTTCTTTTAATACGGGAATATCCGAAACCAGCGCGTGTGTGCCAACAACCATCGCCTCAAGCGGCGGCAGGCAAAAACCTTCATAAAGCGAGGGCTGTACCAGCAGCGCGGCGGCGGAAAGATATTCCATAACTTGCTCATCTGAAATAAAGCCGGTAAATGTTACCGCTTCGCCGCCAAGGGCTTCTATTTTATGTAAAACTGCGTTATCTGTTGTGCGAAATTTATCTTGTGAGCCAATGACAACTAACCTGTGGGGCAGTCCCTCATTTCTTGCCAGACGAAAAGCGTCAAGCAGAAGGTCAAGCCCTTTGTGCTTTTTTATGTTGCCTACAAACACAATGGTTTGCGTTTTTTGTATATTGTGGACATTAGCGCGGTACGCAAGGAACATAGGTTGAATCGCCGAATGGGTAACAATAACCGGCTTTGTTGCACTCTTGAAACTTCGCCCTACGGGCTCGTTGAGAGTTCCCAGATGATGCTGTATTCTTGATTTTGAAAATTCTGAAACCGTAAATATTTTTTTTGATTTTTGGTAAGCCCTGCGGTAAAAACACATACGCGCAAAAAGACCGATTTTAGATGTCAGTTCAGGCATATCGGGAAAAATAATGTCGTGAATAGTGGTGAAAACGGGAATAATTATAGATTGTGGGATATTAAAAAAAGGCGAAAAATAAAGGTCAGCGCAGTTGATTTGCCGCGCTGTTTTGGAAGGAAAAAAGAAAAGTTCCTTAATGGAAAACGGATTTATAGCACATTCAATTATTTTTACATTTGCGTTTGACGAGAAACAGTTTAATCGCCGGGGATCTCCCAACAATAGAAAATTATTTTCTGATTGCAGGAACCGAGGCAGACATTCCCGCAGGTATACCCCAATGCCGCTTGCGTCTATCATCCGGCAATCGATACAGATGGTCATGGATATTCTTCCGGCCTGACCCAGTTATTTTCATCCTGAGATAAAAACCGTCCGGCGAAATCCCCCAAACTGTCAAAAATTTTAATATTATTCATACCTTCGCAGGGTTTGTTATTTGTCAGAAATACCGGAATACAGCCAGCATTGATTCCCGCATTGACATCGCGCATATCATCGCCGACCATATATGACTGTGAAAGATTGATGTTATATTTTTCCGCCGCCTGTAAAATCATGCCCGGTTTTGGTTTGCGGCAATCACAGTCAATCTTGTATTCGGGGCGCTCGCCGTCAAATCCTTTGTCGGGATGATGTGGGCAATAAAAAAGATCGTCAATGTACGCGCCGTGTTTGCCCAAATCGGTTTCCATTTTCATGTGAATCATATCAAGCGTTTGGAAATCAACATCACCGCGGGCGATAACCGGCTGATTGGTAATGACAATGGCAAGGTATCCCAAACTGTTTATTTTTTTGATAGCCTCCGCCGCGCCATCGATTAATTCAAAATCTTCCGGTTTTGTGATAAAATCATTGAATTTATTGATAGTGCCGTCCCTATCTAAAAATACGCACTTTTGCTTAACCGCCAGATTTTTTTGTCTGACAATTCCATTTTCAATATCGGATGTAACTTGCGCGTAACGTTCCGGCGTACCCATATCTTTTATGTATTCGGGAGTAGAGTAGGCAAAAATTCTGCCTGATGAAATCGAAGGTTTCAGCATGTCGCGGTCAAGGTCTATTTTTTCTTTGGATTGCGGACAGTTTTTCAAAAATTCGGCGGACATGATATGAATTCCCGCGTTCACCCGATTTTTGTACCATGTGCGCTCGTCTTCCTTGTTCAACCAGCCGGTAACCTGATTATTGTTGTTTGTGGTGATTAAAGCGCTGTCAAAAGGGTGGCTGTTGGGATGTACCGCAAGCGTAACCTGGGCTTTTTTTCCCGCATGAAACGCAATCATACGCGAAAAATCAATATCAAAAATAACATCGCCGTTCAACAAAATAAAATCATCTGAAAGATTTTTCAGCTTATAGAGCATTCCGGCAGTTCCCAGCGGCTCGGTTTCGGTATAGTAAGAAATAGCGCATCCAAAACGGCTGCCGTCTCCAAAATAATCCTTGATATGCCAACCGAGATGTCCAACACCGATGGTAATACCGGTTAAACCATTTTTTTTCAGACACTCAATTTGATGTTCAAGTATCGGCTTGCCGCAGATGGGAATCATCGGTTTGGGAATATCGCTTGCTATCGAAGAAACGCGAGTCCCTTTTCCGCCCGCCATTATTACAACTTGCATTAAAAAAAACGATTCTCCAGCATCTGACACAGACAATGATATACCGGCAAATGCAATTCCTGAATTTTCCATGTTTCCGTTTCAGGAACACAAATACAAACATCTGCATATTGTTTTAATTTACCGCCGCCTTCTCCTGTAAGCGCGATTATTCTTAATTTTTTTACACGCGCAACTGCCGCGGCATACAGCACATTTTTTGAATTTCCCGAAGTTGATATTGCAAGTAACACATCGCCTTCCTTTCCGTAACCGTAAACCTGCTGGGCAAAGGTAATATTCCCGTCAATATCGTTGATACACGCGGTGCTCAGTGAAGCATGACCGGAAAGCGCAATGGCGGGAAGGCCCGGCTGAAGACGCGGAATAAGGTATTCGGCAATTTCAGAATCAACTTTTTTAATATCAGTAATAAAAGAATCAGGCAGATTCCTTTGTTTGGCGAAAGTTTTCATCAATTCACCCGCGATATGTTCTGCGTCGGAAGCGCTGCCTCCGTTACCCGCTATCAGCAGTTTCCCGCCGTTCGCGTAAGAATGAGCGATAATGTCAAATGACGCGCTTATATTGCTTTTGACGGACTCCAGTGACGGATAACGCTCAATGAGCGTATTTAAATAATTTATTTCTATATCCATAATAAGTACTCCAAACTGTGTGCTAAATCAGGCGCCAAGCCTGCGTTCCTATCTCTGTAAAACTGGGCGTTAATACCATTCCCTGTTTTTCTTTCAATGCGCGGATAAGCGCGATTCTTTTGCAAGGGTTACAGTATATCATCATAAAACCGCCGCCGCCCGCGCCTGAAATTTTCGCCGATTCCGCGCCGTTGTCAATAGCGTATTGATACAATTCATCCAGAAAGGAATTAGAAATTGAGGCTGCGGCGTTTTTTTTCGCAAGCCAGCCGTTCAAAAGGCAATCTGAGAAACCCTTAAAATCCCCTTTCAACAATGCCTCTTTCATAATAACCGACTGCCTCTTCATTTCGTGCATACTTTCAATATTTTTCGCATCGCCTTTTTGCGTATGCTGAATTTGTTCGTTAATGATATTCGCGCTTTCCCTTGAAACACCGGTATAGTATAAAATCAGCGACGATTCAATTTCGTTTCTAATCCAGCGTTTTAGGCGAAGCGGGTTTACAATTACGCGCTCTTTTTCATAAAACTCCATAAAATTAAAACCGCCGAATGTCGCCGCATACTGGTCTTGTTTGCCGCCCGCAAGCCCAATGTCCTCGCGTTCAATTTTACAGGCAAGGGCGGCGATATCGTATTCACCTAACGGCAGATTAAGCCATTCTTCAAAAGCCTTGATTATCGCCACGACCATTGTGGAAGACGAGCCAAGTCCTGAACCGGCCGGCGCGTCAGAGTAAGTGGTCATTTTGAAAGAAAGCGGTTTTTTTACAAAATCAGAAATTATTTTGTTGTAAATGCCGCAATGAAGAGGCAAGGCAGGAGATATGGTGATTTTTTCTTCGGCGGAGTATTCCTCCTGTTTGCCCAAATCGGCGGCAATAAATTCTATTTTGCCCGAATCATTTGGTTCGATAGTACAGTAGGCGTACATATCGACCGTAGCGTTCAGCACATAACCGCCGAAACGGTTGTAGTAATCGGCGATGTCTGTTCCGCCGCCTGCAAGACCAAGACGCAATGGCGCTTTGGATCTGATTATTAGACTACCCATAATATTCACTTCCACCCAATTGAATCCAGATAATTTTTTAGTACTTTGACAAATCTTTTCATCTCGTGCAGCTTATAATTATATTTTTGTAATACGCGGAGTATCCGTTCCCTGCCATGTAATAATCAAAGGTTTATCTCCAACATCAAGAAAAGCGTTAGATGATAAAAGATTATTTTGCCCGGTGGAAATATCGTGAAGCAAGGCAGGCGACGAAATATTAAATTCAATTTTTTGGATACGTTTTTTGTCATTCCAAATTATAAGGGTATTGTTACCTGAAATACCGTCCAAAAAACAAAATGAGACAATATTTGAAGGTATGTTTTCTTTCTGAGGTAATTCGGGGACATAACGCGAACCGGGCAGAAAACGCGCACAGAGTTCATAAGCCCAGGAGCCGGCTTTTCGGCTGAAATCCTTATGAATTAATCCAAAATAATTTTCAGAATCCAGGTTTTTTTTGCCAACATCCAAACTATCAAACATATGATACCATAAAAGAACCCTTGCCCCTCTGGCCGCCATTCCGGTAATGGTTTTTACTATATATGCGGGAAATTTATTTTCTGATACTCTATTGGGATACCATCCCCCGGTTGGAAAACCCACTTCTGTTACCCACACAGGACCTGCATAATCAATTTCTGAAAGTGTTTTTGTAAAATTATCATAAATCCTCAGGGAACCGGAAGGATTAAGATCGTATGGATGAAAGGAAAGGGCATCCAGTTCTTTTATTGCTCCGGCTTTATGCATTTTTTTGATAAATCCGGCAGGGCTGCGGCAAAATGCGCCGCCAATAATATAAACATTTGGATCGGTCTCACGTATTTTGTCAGCAGCAAGTTTTGTTAACTCATAATATTCGCTATTTGATCCTTTCCAAAATCTGATATTTGGTTCATTCCAGATACACCAGACATCAACCTGTCCTTTATAATGACGCACTGTTTCTTCGACAAAACGTAAAAAGAACGGCATATTTTCCGGCGATATGTAATTTCTTGCCCTTCCTTTTGGGTATAAATAATTCGCGGAATAACCCAGTACGCCAACAATTTTTAACCCATGATTTTTTGCGCCGGATACAAATAAATCGTAGTTAACAAAATTGAAAGTATCTTTTTCAGGTTCAATGCTGCTCCAATAAAAAGTATTTAGTACCCATTTACATTCCATTTGCTCCAAAAGTTTATATTCTTCTGCTTTTCGGGTTCTGGCGGCATGGACTATTCCAAAAAAATCTTCAGGTATGGTAACCTGCCCACCGGAAGGAAACTTAGTGGAAGAGCAGGATAAAATAAGAATTGAAAATAGAAACCCGTAGAAACATACCGTAAAGGTTCTATGTTTAGAAGATATAGAACGAATAATCAACAACCTCGCCCTGAAGGGCGTGGTATGTACCCTTCGCATGCAATCATAAGTTATTTCCTAATTCCTGAATTTTTGCGTATTCCCGTATTAAATTACATACCATAGGGGCCGAAGTGTCATAGGAATATTTCGCAAGAATCGCGTCCGGTTTTTCAACCGGTTCACGAAGCAGCGCGTCAAGATTAACATCGGTGTTAAACGGATCGATATAATGCGCCGTGTTTCCGTAGATTTCAGGCAGACTTGCCGCCTTTGCGACTATTATTTGCGCACCGCAGGATAAGGCTTCAAGCGGGGTAAGGCCAAAACCTTCATAATAGGAAGGCAGGATAAACGCTTTGCATTGCGTCATAAGGGCTTTTACTTTGGAATCGTCTAGATAGCCCAAAAGGATTATGTTTTGCGGCGTTAAATTATCCAACTCATCTGCTTTTACGGTAGGCAGACTGACGCCTGAAATAGCAAAAAGTGAATCGGGATTTTTTCGCGCATATTCGATTATCCATTTGATATTTTTGCGTTTTGAAAGACTCCCAAGCGAAAAATAAAAAGGCTTTGAAAGTACGGCAAAATCATTAAAAATAGAATAGTCTGCCGTTATATTTTTAAAATGAAACCAACTGCTATAAATAACAGATATGCTTTCCGGTTTTGCTTTACAATATTGAATAATTTGATTTTTACTAAAGCTGGATACAGTAACAATATGTTTTGAATGTCTTGCGATTAAACGGTATTGCCAACGGTTATATATTCTCGCTATTTTGTCGCGAAGGCCCTTAAAATCATCATGGAAAAATTCGCAGTAAATATCGTGCAGAAAAACAATACCGGAAGCGAAAGGCAGGGCAGTATTGCCGAATTCAAGAACGGTATATTCCCTGTGGGTAACAAGAAACCATTGCAGGGTAACCATTTGCCATAAGATATGCTGAATGGTTTTCCCATGTCGAATGATACGGATATTTTCATATTTTGGGATATTAACCGCATCAACAGGTATAATTATAGCGATTTCACCATGCCTACATAGTTTATCCAGACGGGATGTAATTTCATGCGCATAACGTTCAATGCCGGTAAGGCGGCGGCATAGGAAATAACCGTTAATAAGAATGGTTTTCAATCTTTTTTACTTTGGCCAAAGGTTTATATTGCAAAAAACCGGATAGTCGCCCAGCGACAAGCGCACGGGCGATTTTATCACCGGGGCGCAGAGATAGTTTGACTATGTTACGAAAAATGCGATACAAAAAAATAAAAAACATTGGATACAGACGGTACACAAACAGCGCTTTTTTGAAAAGAGCGCCAAAACCCATGCTGTATGAATAAACCCGCTGTGGAATTTCTGTTTTTCCGGGATGGTAGATATAATGCCCAGCGTGGTATTTTCCTTTTTTTTTATTTTTAATCAGGTACAGTAATAAATCGCTTTCTTCAGCCGAACCAAAAGCCGCCCCAACCCCCAGTTGCTCATCAAAAGCAAATCCGGCGAATGTTTCAGAACGAACAAAAATGGTAAATGATATTCCAATGCTCAAGAAATTGAAAATTCCAATATCACAATCATTCTTTCCGGTTTCCAAAGCGGCGTTGTTTCCGTTTTTTTCTTTGGTATTACAGGTATAGAAACTGTAATGGGGATTTTTCTCAAAAAACTCAGCCGTTTTTTTAAGGGTATCCGTTTCATATTCACAGTCATCATCGGGAAACGCGATAATGTCGCCTGATGTATGTTCAAGCCCAATATTCCGCCCCAAGCTCAATCCTTTTTTATCGCATCGGTAATAGTGTAGATTAAGTTTATCTTTATATTGGTCACATACTTTCTCTACCTGGTCATCATCATTTTGATCGATAATGATTAATTCAAAATTCTTATAAGATTGTGAAAGAAGTGAATCCAGCAGAATGATGATTTCATCGGTTCTGCCAAGCGTAGCCATAATGAGTGAGAATTTCATTATTTCTTGCCCAAATGAAGTATTCTTTTGATTTTATGCTGTAACCAGTGTATAACTGCCAACAATTTGAGCATCAGTCCCATAAATTTTCCCGGTTTTATGATAGTGCAGTAATCATCCAAAGAAAGATTTCTTCTTTTACAGGCATTACTGTTTGCGTATATATGCCATGCCTGCGCCTTATATTCATTATTGCTTAATGAAATTGAATTGATATTGTGGCGATATAAATACAGTATCTCAGGAATAAATATTACTGCCCCTTTCTCTTCCAGTTTCAGATATAAATCCTGGTCAACGGCGCGTTTCATATAAGTATCAATACCAGTTGTTTGATCATACATTTTCTTTTTAAATGACGCAAAATGGTTAATTAAAGGCGTTGCAAGCTGGGAGACAAATTTACCGGTATTATCAGGGGAAATATCCCGTATTTTCAGATTTTTACTACAATGGTAGCGCCGTGAATACACTATTGCCGTGTCAGGGTGCGCTGTATGCTTTTGCACCATTATTTCAAGAGCGTTTGGCATTAAGGCATCGTCCGTATCCAGAAAACCGCATATCTCACCGGACGCAAGCTGTATACATCGTGCTTTTGTAAAACCGCAGCCTTTATTTGTTTCATTTACGAAAACTATGATTCTGTTATCTTTGCTTGCATAATTATTAATAACACCAAGTGAATCATCATTTGAACAATCGTCAATAAAAATGACTTCCCAGTTTTTGTATGACTGTTTGTAGATGCTTCCCAAACAATCATCAAGAAAGGATGAATTATTGTAATTCGCAAGTAATATTGAAAAGAGGGGTGTTGTATTCATTTTGAATTTCTAATGAGAATTTTTATAATATATATTTGATTCATACTGGTGAAAAACATTAATTATATCCTCCTTGATAATTATTGGTGTTTCCCTAGAATAAATCCATAAAAGGTGAGTTTTTCTTCAGGAGTTCTAATGGGATAGTTCTGTTTCCAAGTCAATTTATGAAAAATGGTGTTTTCACAAATTTCATCCAAAAAGCTACTGGCTGCCTCATTTCCAAGATTATCCCGCATTACATACAGATTTGAATTGTTAAGCGGTACATTGTCGATCATCTGTTTTATTCCCGAAATCGACCTATATGCTATATCTATTACATAATCAATAAGAAAATAATCAATCATATCATTATATTTTTTCCAATATTCATAGAAGAAATTTTTTGCAAATTCAAACAATATATTATTTTTTGTTCCTCCAATACAAAAACCTGTCCATCTCCGTTTGGAAACATATTCTCCGACATAATCCCTTTTTATAGTAAAAAAACAATCGTTCTTCGATTGTATAGAGCCTGTTACAAAAACAGTTGCGTCAAGCCAAAGCCCTCCATGTTCGGCAAGTAATGCCATTCGCAAAATATCAGATAAATGCGTTCTTGATATTATGTTTAAATTAAATTTATTTAAAATATGATTCGGAATAGAAACAAATTCATGAAAATTATTTTTAGTAATCAAATGAATATTGTTTTTTCCGGCATTTTCATTAACGGAATTATAACAAGCTCTGACCAAAGGTGGCATAGTATCTATTCCATCCCACCAGCAAATCCAGATTTGCTCCGGAATATTACATTGCAAAGGGATAGTTTCTGTATATTGTTTCACAAATTCAGAAATGAAAAACTGGAATTTTATTGTTAACCATTTGACTATCGCGGAATGTTTTTTATCATTGACAAAATCCGCAAACAGGCCAAGTCTGCGTCTTTGGGAATTTAAAAAGTCCCAACAAGCTACCGAAGGTCCGTAATATACCGATTTATGAAGAAGAATATCAAACAAATATATAATTTTATTCAGCTGCTTCATTTTTTTTCTTTAAATTTTCTTTTATAATAGGGATATATTTATCCATAATGGCATCATTTTTTATTTCATTATGATCACGGTTAAAAAATTCTTTAATCGGTAATTTTCCGGGTGAAGATGTTCTTCCCAAGTCTATTCTTGAAGTAAATTCCTCAAGAGATTTTACTCCGTAATGATTAATTCGCATCTTATCATGTAAAGACAGACGATCTAAAGACCCTTCAATATTTTTGATTTTTTCAGTACTTACGCTATGTTCTCCGTTGTAGTATTCCGCTACATGGGCGGTTGCCATATAAAAAACATATCGGGGATTTACAATGGATTTTACTCCGCGATTAATTGGATGATCATACGGTGAATGATCCTTAAAACGCTCAATCACAAGACCAGCGGTCTTTTTCAGATGCCCGCTGCTGCCGTACAACATCTGATTAATTTCGATACCGGGAATATCCTCAAAATCGTGAAGAAATTCAGAAATAGTTTCTGCCAAAATAGGTACAAGAAATTCATCAATATCAATAAAAACAATCCAAAAGGAAGAATATTTGTATCGTGAAATTATCTCATTATACGCAACAAGCTGCTGCCGCTTTCCGGAAAAATAAGTGTATTCAACAATACCATCTTTGATATAAGATTCAAGATATTCCCGCAAGTTATCGGTAGATTCATTGTCATATATGAAGAACTTCTGTACCCCTACAAGCAGGTGGTATTCTATCCATTCGGCAATATACGGGGTTTCATTTTTTACAATTGCTGCAATAGATAGATAAAGAGGAAAATCAGAAGGTATATAATTTTTATCATTTTTAAATTGCTTTATTTCTGTGATGTATTCCCTAAAACGACCATTGCGTATAATGCGAATGAAGTAACGTAACTTATAAGGGGTTATTTTTCGGATTAAATATTTAAAACATCCTTTTTTCATAATTGAGTATCCATCGAAGTATAAGCCTATAGATAGCTTACATTTATTGTTTAGTATCTAAAGTTTTTTTTATAGGTTCAATATATTTAAACATTATTATATCATCTTTTACAACGTTTCGTACTGATTGTTCTTTATTAAATTCATCAATAAAGGCAGGACTGTTACTTTCTTTTAACAAAATTCCTTTCCTTCTTTTTAGCCATTCTTCAAAAGACTTCGTCTCATAATGATTGCATCGAATTTTGTCATGTGTTATAGAATATCCGGGTTGTCCGCAAATAAATCTATTGCTGTTTACTGCCTTTCTCCCATCGAAGAACCAAGCATCATGATTACGTTTCAAGAAAACATGCCGAGGATTAAAAATTAATTTTATAAGACGATTTTCCCAATATTCAGACAGCGAATGATATTGAAAGCGCTCAATGACCAATTGATTAGTCTTTTTTATATGCCCGCTGTTACCATATAACAACCAAAACACTTCTATCCCTGCTTCGTCTTCAAAATCATATAAAAATTCAGGGATAGTTCTGGTTGAAACCGGAACTATAAATTCATCTAAATCTATAATTGCAAGCCAGAACGTACTGTATTTTGATCTATTAATGGCATCAAAATATGCAGAATGCTGTTTTTTATGCCATTTTTTTTGTACTCTTCGTTTTTCTTTTTCTGTTTTATATTTATAATATTCACGCTTTTTCCCCGGCCAATAATGATATTCAACAATACCCCGCTCCATATATGGCATTAATATATCTTTTGTATTATCTTCAGATCCATTATCGTAAATATAGAATTTTTGGATGCCAACGTATAAATGATACTCTATCCATTCTGCTATATAATCTGCTTCATCACGTACAATAGCGGCGATACAAATATAATATTGAAAATCGTCTTTAGAGAAATTCTTTTTGAGATCATTTTTATATTTCTTCTTTTCTTTATAATATTTTAAAAGCTTTAACGGATTTTCACGAGACAACTGATGTCGAAAATCTCTAAGTTCATCTGATATCTTGTTACGAATAAACAATTTTATAGAATTGTGAAACTTCAAGGAATACTCCTTATTCTGTTTATTTTTTCATAAATAATAAACTAATGAAAAACATCGGTGTTTCTTTCACTAATATCAAAAAATATTGTATATTTTGTATTTTTGAACAAACGCCTAATCGTAATCATCACGTATTTAAAGACTTATTGCTCCATAAATCGCTGAATCCATGCTTCAACGGAGTAACTTTTTAATATTTCTTCATCAATTGGTACAAAAGGCTTTTCCAGAAAATCTTTTATACCATCTAAAAAATCAGGCCTTGAATAATCAATTATATACACATTATCCGGGTGATAATAATCACGTTCTTTTACAAAACTATTATCAGTGATTAATTTTTTTTTCAAAAAAAACGTATCTATCTCTCGTATGGTCTGACCATACACATCATTATAATTGATATCTAAAATAGCTCTGGACTTCATATATTCAACAAGAACTTCTTCATAAGGTATACCTTCTGTATATATACCTTGATTTGAGAATTCTTCAGCTCCTGTACAAATAAATTTATAACGAATTCCCAGCTTATCAAATTCTTGTTTGATTTCCATTAGTCGTTTAATCCGTCCTTTATTATTACCAATAAAAATAATATCCTGTTGTATTTCCTGTATATTTAATAAACAATAATTATTGGCAATATTAACAAACATTTTACTGTATTTAAGTTTATACTTATGGCAATCATTCTCATCAAAACTGAATGTATTCCATAACGGTCTGAAATAATTAATTATTTTTTCTTTCTCATTATCAATTAAATCCCAATAGTAAAACATAAGTTTTGAATTCTTTAAATAACGTTGTAAAAAACTACAAAAATAATATTCAACTGAACCATTAAAAACTATTATATATGCTGCTTTAGACAAATTAGAAATATCTATATTCCAAAATATCTTGGATAAAAAAGGGTGATATATTCTTAATTTTCGGCATACTTTGAAAAAAAATCTTAACAATTTAGATTTTATTTCTGTCTCATAAACTTGAAAACCACTGGAAACAAGAAATTTGTACCCAAGCCTACGAGGTTTGTTCTCTTTAAATATTACAATATCAGAATACATATACATTACCTATCATCCTTTTTAAAAATCACAAATTTTATAAATTTATTCTTCGATTTTGATATGTAACAGTACACAAACAAAATATCAGATTAGAAGCAACTATTTGTATAATCCTTTACGTTTCATTTCTTCAATAGATTCATTGTAGCGATCCTTCTGTATATCTTGAGTATTTACCCAATCACAGAAATGACCAATACCTTCAATAAAATTCACCTTGGGTATATATCCTAATACCTGTTTTGCCAATGTGATATCAGCATAGTTGTGGCGAATATCACCTAAACGGAAGTTTCCGGATATATTTATTTTGATAGTTGAATTATAATTTTCACGTAGTTTACGAGCAACGGTGATTACATCAATCGGTTTGTCGGCTCCGATATTGAATGACAAGCCCGCAGCTTCTTTTATTTCGAGCCCTAGTATTGTAGCATCTACAACATCATCAATATAAACAAAATCACGACTTTCGAGGCCATCCTCAAATATAGTTATAGGGTTGGAGTTCTTGATTTGAGTAGAGAATATTGATAATATTCCGGTATAAGGATTACTAAGCGATTGACCGGGCCCATAAACATTTTGATAACGAAAACTAACGGCATCTATTCCAAGAGATTTACAAATAACCATAACCATCTGTTCTTGATTTTGTTTAGTAATTCCGTACAGCGATGTAGGGTGAATTTTGCTATTTTCAGTCGTCGATAAAAGTTCAACAGTTCCACTACAAAACGGACATTTGCACTCAAAATCACCTCGACACATATCTTCTTCAAGGCGTTGGGTTGGGTAAACTTCACCATGAGAAGGACATTTATATCTCCCTTCTCCATAGATTGCCCTTGATGACGCAACTACAACCCGTTTTATGCCATGCTTTTCATTTGTAAGAATGTCCAGCAGCAGGCCAGTACCCATTATATTAACATCTATGTATTTTTCAATTTCATACATACTTTGTCCTGTACCTGTTTCTGCAGCGAGATGTATGATGGCATCAATTCCATTCAAAACTTTACGCCAATCATTACGTAATGTTATAGTGCCTTTTATGAATTGAATTTTGGGATTTTTCAAAATGGAACAAAATAGAGGCGAATTTTCTTCAGGATTATCACCATGTATCTGAGGGGAAAGGTTATCCAAAATTACAACTTCATATTCTTTTGCTGTAAGTTTATGTGCAATGTTAGAACCTATAAATCCCGCTCCTCCAGTAATAAGTATTCGTTTCATATCTGTTTACCATCCTCCTTTTATTATTTCGCAAATTCTATAAACTTCTTCTTCTCTGACTTTTGTATGCAGAGGTAAAATAAGATATTTGTCTTCGACCGTGTCCATATTGGGTAAATTATCACGCCTTCTACCAAATATAGAGTATCTGTCATTCCTGTAATGAACCTGGTTTGATTCTATGTGGTGTTCCCGCAGCATTTTTTGAAGATTAACTCGCCTCTCAACGACTACAGTACATAACCATGCCGCATGTTCTCGATCCTTGAATCCACCGCCTATAAAAGTCAGTCCGGCTATGTTTTGTAATTCTTTTTCATATATGGAAAAAAGTTTGCGTCTGTAGGCAATGATATTATCAAATTCCTCAAGACCTGCCAGTCCCAGCGCGGCAGCTATATCGGTCATTTGGTACTTGTAACCGACTTCTTTTATATCATTATCCCAATGCCCTTCCTGTTTTGCTGTACGATCTATACCAAACCAGCGAATCCTTTCTGCCTTGGCCCGTAGTGTTTGATCATTTAATGAAACCATACCACCATCGCCTGTTGTTATATGCTTGATTGCTTGAAACGAAAACATGGTAAAATCGGAAATAGCGCCTATAGGAATGCCTTTATAGGAAGCACCTAAAGCATGCGCCGCATCTTCGATAACAGGAATATTCCATTTTTTTGCTATAGAATTCAACTCATCCATATCACATGGTAAACCTGCATAATGTACACAAACAATTGCCTTCGTTCTTTCATTGATTAATTCACGAACATGATCAACAGAAATATTAAGAGTATTCTTGTCAACATCGGCAAAAACAACTTTAACGCCCATATACAAAAATGGAATGTTTGTCGCGGTACAGGTAAAGACAGGCGAAATAATTTCATCGCCGGGTTTTAGTCCGGATAAGATATACGAAAGATGCAGGGCATCGGTACCTGACCCCACTGCTACAGCGGTTTGCCCATTACAGAATTTCTTGCTGAACTCATTTTCGAATTGTTCAACTTTTGGACCCTGTCCAATCCACCTGGTAGACAAGGTGTCAGTTACATATTTTACGGCATTTTTTGGAATATGAGGATGAAATAACACGATATTATCACCTCCAACTTCTAAAGTCGGAAGGTCATTCTGAATTTTTTCCATTTTCTGCTCCTTGTAAAATAAACATTAAAATAGTATCAACATTTTACCTTTTTTCGTAATCATTTTCAATCGATTCTTTTATTTACTGTTAAGAATATATATAAAGTAGAACATTGTTTAAAAGTGAACGGTATCAGGCATTCTCCGCAATCCAGAAAAGATAATCGCCGTAATCGGTTTTATAAGTTGAGGCAAACTCCAGCAAAGAATCGCGTGTTATCCAGCCGTTTTTATAGGCAATCTCTTCTATACAGGCAACATAAAGACCCTGTCTTTTTTGGATAGTAGAGATGAAATTGGAAGCTTCAAGCAAACCGTCGTAACTGCCTGTATCCAGCCACGCCATGCCTCTTCCAAGAATTTCAACTGAAAGATTTCCCTGTTCAAGATAGATATTGTTAACGGTGGTTATTTCTATTTCTCCTCTGTCCGATGGTTTTATGCTCTTTGCGATTTTAATTACATTGTTATCATAAAAATAAAGACCGGGTATGGCGTAATGCGATTTTGGTTTAACGGGTTTTTCTTCGATGGAAAGCACCTGGCCGCTTCCGGAGAATTCTACAACGCCGTAAGCGCCCGGATCTTTTACATAATAGGCAAAAATAAGTCCGCCCTTTGATTGGGTTATTTTTGAAACAGCGTTTTTAAGAGAATCAGTAAAACCCATTCCGTAAAAAATATTGTCCCCTAAAACAAGCGCGCAACTGTCCCCGTCAATAAATTTCCCCCCCAGAATAAAGGCGTCCGCAAGTCCCCGTGGACTTTCTTGTATAGCGTAATCAAACCGCATCCCTAACCATGCGCCGTCTGAAAATAACTCTTTGAACAGGGAAATATCCCGCGGCGTGGAAATAATAAGCACATCTCTAATTCCCGCAAGCATTAAAACCGAGAGGGGGTAATAGATCATCGGTTTATCATAAAGAGGAAGTATCTGCTTTGATATTGCTTTTGTCAGGGGATAGAGTCTTGTACCGGCGCCGCCGGCTAAAATTATTCCCTTCACTGTTTATACCTCTATATACATTTCAGATAACTGTTTCTCTTTCGGTATAGTTTTTTGCTATCCATTTCCGGTATTCACCATTTCGGATGCTGTTGATCCAATCAAGATTGCAAAGATACCATTCAACAGTTTTTTCAAGTCCAGTCTGGAAATCCACCAGTGGTTTCCATCCCAGTTCTTTTTTTATTTGGGAAGAATCAATGGCATAACGGCGGTCATGACCGGGCCGGTCGCATACATAAGTAATGGTATTCTTGACCGCTACGGGATCTATCCCCGCTTTTTTCGCGGTAATATCAATAAGCAAATAAAGAAGATTAATATTTTCCCACTCGTTTTCTCCGCCTATATTGTACTTGCAGCCCCTTTCTCCCCGGATTAATATATCCACTATTGCGCGGCAATGGTCTTCTACGTAAATCCAATCCCGGATATTTTTACCGTCACCATAAACAGGCAGTGGTTTCCCCTCCAGTATATTCAGGATCATCAGGGGAATCAATTTTTCCGGGAATTGATAAGGGCCATAATTATTGGAACAGTTTGAAATAGTGACAGGGAGTCTATAAGTATGATTGTAGGCCATAACTAAATGATCGCTTGCCGCCTTGGTGGCAGAATAGGGAGAGCGGGGATCATAAGGGGTTGTTTCGGTAAAATAGCCTGTTTCTCCGAGAGAGCCGTACACTTCATCGGTGCTGATATGGTGAAAAAGTACCCCCGTCTCCATAGATGAATCACTGATTTTCCAATAATTCCTTGCCGCATCCAGCAAGGTATATGTTCCCATAACATTGGTTTTAATAAAATCTCCGGGCCCCAGAATAGAACGATCTACATGGCTTTCGGCGGCGAAATGAACTACCGTGTCAATATCGTATTTATTAAAAAGGTCATGAACCAAAACGGCATCACAAATATCTCCCTTCACAAAGAAATAGCGTTTTCCTCCCCATTTTTCTTCAACATCATTCAGGTTCATGAGGTTACCGGCATAATTCAAGGCGTCAATATTTATTATCCTGTAGTTAAAGTTTGAATCTTTTTCAAAAAGATAGTGTATAAAATTACTGCCAATAAAACCGGCGCCGCCGGTAACAAGAATGTTTTTTAAGGTGCGCATTAAAAAACTTCTCCGCTTATCATTGCGTGTACAATCCGGTCAATGTCATTGCGGAATTCTTCCCAAGAAGGTTTCCTTGTCCATGCGACAGTTTCAAATTTGCTTTGGGGCATTCCATGGAGAATGTCGCAAACAATTGGTATTTCTACACCCGCTTCCTTTTGCCTTGCATCATTAATAGCTTGCTGCCAATCTATTTTTTCATGCAATGCCATTTCCCGAATATCAGCCACATCTTTTGCGGCAAAACGGAATAAAGCGGTTAATTTATTGGAAAGCATATTGCGAATTGAATCCGTCCTGACAAATAATTCTGTTTTAACAATATCTCCAAAATGATACTTTACATCATTTACAAAATCAAGTTTTAGTAAGGTATTTGATTTATCCCAATACACTATGATTTGCAAGAAAGCAGGGATTTTCTCCCTTCATAGAAAAAAAATAATGTATTACATTAGCAGTATTAAGATATCTTATCCCTTCATCTGCCAGTATTTGACAATTCCATTCCCCCGAAAGTTCCAAAATTATATTACCATAGGTGTTGTCGCATTGATGTTTTCAACCATCGTGAACGGGCCTTTTTATTAAAATGACCGTCAATAGTTATAATTTTTAGTTCATTAACATGACTGAGTATCTCTTTCCGTTTACCAATCATGTCTGCCTCAGTATTATCATCAAAATATTTATCCTAACAGTAACTTAAAGATATTTTTTGTTTAGAATTGTATAATAATTATCAGACTTAATTATCATCTTTTATCTGATATGCCGCTTCGTAAAATAGAAATAACTTTCCTTAATTTCAATAACATATACCTTATTCTCGGCGCATAGTATCGTCTTCCATCTATAGCGATAATACCATTATAAACATTCATAGTATGCATTCCGGTATTCCATTTTCGACTTGTTGGATAAAAACGCTTTAACTCTTTAAATGAAAATTTATTATCTTTGAATAAAACTTCTTGTAATACTAAACCTTTGCCATATTTGCCATTGCAATCCTGGGCCGGGCGAATATGCTTATCATTTATATAAAATAGCTCGCCACCATTACGAGCACAATTATCCTCAAAAACGAAAGTATGATCCATTGAATATACACCATCTATTTTATTGGAACTGTAAATATTTAGTATATTCTTGTTTTGAATGGGTTTTTTTGTTGAAAGAACGTAAAACTTATTAAAAAAAGTCGTAATTATTGCATCTGTCAATGGCTCATTTATTAGCTCAGAAACCATTTCTGCTTTATTTGATTCTTCAAAGTATTTGTATAATAATAGTTTCCCTATATTTGAATTTTCAGGATAAATATATATTTCTTGACCAATTCTAAAAATTGCGGGAAATGACAGATGGGATGCTAATTCAAGAACAACATCACATGATAACAGCCGATATTTTTTTCTATCAATGATCAATCTTGAAATCCTTCCTTTTTTAAGCGGTAGATAATACTCTTCTACAAGTAGAATAATCTGTTCGGGGGTTGTACTCAAAATAAAAGGATCCGCAAACCAGCGATCATTATAAGAATGTTTCATCCATATGGTATTCAAAGTATCAGCTTCAAGAATGTTTTGTATATCAAGGTTAACAAAACCAATATTCCAAATCTCAGTGTTAGAAATATACTTATCATAAATATATTTTTTTAATTTTGTCGTTTTCATAATAAAAATCACCAATAATAAAGTGGATGCTGAATAAACATAAATAACTTCCTATCTATTCTATCCAGATCTGGTATTGACCGATATTAAGTTCCATTTATTCATAAACAACCTATTTCTGGAATATCTATTGTTTGTTTCTTCCAACCACTGTTTACAACTCATTATTATTGATATTTTCGATAGTCAGATACACCCGGAAAAGCCGATGGATTACCTATGTATTTACAAAAACTCTTCTAATTTTATAAAAACTTCTTTTACCTGAGCCGGATAATCATTATCGTCATTCAAGAAAAAATCAAGATCGTCAGAATAACGATGACTATAATAAAGGGTATTATACCGTAGGGCAAAGCCCTGCAAGGAAGTTGCATACGCAAATTACAAATGTTCGGTAAGATATTAAACCCTTCGTTTCCTCACTCGCTCAGTCATGTCCGTGCAAGCACGGACGCGACTTCGCTCCGTTCGTCAATATGCCCGGCTGAGCGCCGTTCCACCGGTCAGAAAAAAGCGGACGCCACATTTGCTTATAGTGTTCATCACCCCATCTTGCAGGGGGTAAAGGTTCTCTTCGTAATACTGCGAGGGCAAAATCAAAATGGTACCTCCTGTCTTTTGGCCAGATACGCTTCGCTATTTCCGGCGTGTATAATT
>JAITCL010000054.1 GCA_031283105.1 Treponema sp.
AGGCGGCCCACGCCGGGGAAGCGGGCAAGGGTTTTGCCGTGGTCGCCGATGAAATCCGCAAACTGGCTGAAAGTTCCGGCAATCAGTCCAAGACCATCGGCACGGTATTGAAAAAGATATCGGAATCGATCAAAAAGATAACAAAATCCACCGAGAACGTACTGACCAAGTTCGAAGCTATTGACTCAGGCGTCAGAACGGTTGCGGAGCAGGAGGAAAATATCCGTAACGCGATGGAAGAGCAGGGACAGGGGAGCAAGCAGGTGCTTGACAGCGTGAGTAATGTAAGCGGACTTACCCGGCAGGTAAAAAGCGGCTCCCAGGAAATGCTTGAAGGCAGCAAGGAAGTAATGCATGAAAGCCGGAACCTTGAAAAGATGACGCAGGAGATCACCGGCGGCATGAACGAGATGGCCTCCGGCGCGGATCAGGTAAACATAGCGATAAACCATGTCAGTGAAATAAGCAACAAAAACCGCGAAGGCATTATTTCCTTAATGCAAGAGGTATCACGTTTTAAAACATAATAAACCCCCGGTACCATCAGTTATCTTAAAACGAAAATTTCAAACCCAGCCTGACAAATGAATTTTCCCAATACTGGCCCAGTTCGCCGTTTTCCTTTCCGGTAAAAATACCGGCGGAAAGTTCGGCGCTCATATTATCAATAGTCCAGGTAAGGGCGGGAATGATGTAGCCGTCCGAATCTTCGATGTCCCAAATGCAGGTAACTTTACTTTCCAGTTCATCGCGGAAAAACTTTTTGGAAAGCCGCAGGGTAAGCCGTGTAGCGGTGGCGTCAGTGCCGGCCTCGCAGTCCAAAACGGGATTGTCCCCTATCTTGTCGTTAAACAGGCGGATTGTTTCATTGCACTGGATATTGGCGTTGATGCCCCAAAAAAGATCGCGGTCAAAACCGAGAGACCAGCCGATAAAAGGATTGCGCACCGACCCGTCATCGCCCTGCATGTCTTCGGTCAGGTGAATCGCAAGTTCCGAGCGTACATTAAGAGTGAAAAGCACCTGGGCGTAATCAATGCCGATCTGGTGGTAGCGGCTGTATTTAAGCTGGGGGGATAATAAATCGGGATTGCCAAAATAAGGATCAAGAGGATTGAAAGGACTATTTCCAATAACCAAATCATCAAGAAAATCGTCAATGCCGGCAAGGGTAAAATCAGGCCGGAACAGATTCCCGTAAAAATACTGTACGCCAATGTCGGCAGGGCCTGCGGTGGCGGTAAAGCGCAGACCGGTCTGGAAATATTCAAGTGTTGACGTATCGGAATATTCAGATGAAAAATCAGAAGAATCGGCAGCCTGTGAGTACATACTCTGTATGAATGGGGCATATAAGGGGTATCTTTGCGATGCCCGGTCAAGTATCGCTGTTTCGGCAGTCTCTGTCATGATTGCATATTGCGCGGGCGCCCAGCGGCCTTCCCGGGCAAAGCGGTGGCCGGCAAAGTTGGGGATAAAAACCCCTTCAAGTTTTGAAAAGCCGTTCATATCCCATGAAACATGAAACAGGGGCCGGGCAATTTTAACCGCCTGTATGTCGGTCATGTTGCGCAGGTCGGTATAATCCAGGGGATTTATTACATCTAATGGGCCGAGGCTGTCCGCCTTGCCCCAGGTAAGTTTACGCAGGCCGGCTTCCATAGTAACCGGACCGATATAGCCCCGCAAAAAAGCCTCATCTATGATAAGGGGGGTATAGTTTGGCTCGCTTAGTTGAGGACTTTCGTTCCACAATTCGCCGATTGAGTCGGCATTGAGGTTAAAAGCGGCATACGCGTCAATATTCCCGCCTGTCGCCTTGAAGTTGAGTTTGCCGGAAATCATATCCTTCAAAAGAAGGGTCTGTTTATCAAACTCGTGTATATACGGCGAAAGTTCAATGGTAATTTCACCGCCCACCTTTACCGAAAACGCAGGGCTGGAAGCCTTTTCCCCGGCATCTTCATCGAAACCAAAATCCTGCGCATGGATACCGTTGCCCATAATGACGTATAACAAAATAAATGTTATGGCAAATAAAGGCGTTCCCTTTCTATGTTTTTTTTTCATCTATAATACTTATCCCCCTATTTACCCGCGGTGCGCCCGGATAATATGTTTGAATTTTACCACGAACCACACGAACTTTTACTCTAATCCTGTCATTGTTCGTGTTGGTTAGTGTTGGTTCGTGGTCTATTCTTTTTTTCCACATCCCCCCGCTACCGGCTCCTCCCCGTTTCCAAATAAGCGGTCGTAAAGACCGATTCGGGAATGGGATCATCATACTTGATAATATCCGTAAAAATGGTCGTGGATGTTCCCGCCGCAATCGTTGTCATTTTGGTAACGGTGACGGTAACCCGCCCCTGTATTCTTTTGATGCCGGACATTTCGGCGGTTTTTATCAGCGTATCTTTTTTGTCGTACAATTCAATCTTCATAATGATTTTGGTATCTTTCGTAATCCACTGGATCATCTTTGAATATTGATAGGAACTGTCTTTGGGCGCTGATTGAATCACATAACAGGCGCTGCCGTCCAACTCTTCTTCGTGAAGCAGGGTGTGGGTGTCAAAAGCGGCGTTTCTGCTTGCCGAAGAAATGTCATCGTAGGAAAAGTCCGTGCCTACAAAACTATTTGAGCCTTCCGATGCCGCCACCCGCCGCACTTTGCCCAGAGCGGGAAGAAAAATCCAGCGGTCGTCCGCGCTGCCTGCATTTTCCATGGTGAGGAAACGGGTTCCCGCTACCGTTTCCGGCTTTTGGAACACAATCATTGTCCGTTTCCCTTTGGGGCCGTCTTTTGAATACTGGTCGATCAGCCGCTCGGTAGTCGAACCGGCCTTTGCCTGAATCACCATGCGGGAGCGGGTAGAAACCGTATCGGCGTTAATCCGGTCTCTCGAAGAACGGACAATCTCCTCGGCATCCTGCGCGTACAGGGCAAGAGCCGCCCCCGCCAGCAGGGTAAAAAGTAAAAATCTGTTTTTCATGGTTTTAGTATAGAGAAATTATTCTCAAATGAAAAGCCGAGGTTAGAAAGCGAAACATAGAGCTATCACGCAATGTTCTCGAACAGAAACCCCATTCCCTGCCCCAGGAACGCACCAGCCGGAGGGGGCGCTACGGGCGAGCGGGGAGCTATGCGAGATGAGAAAGCAGGGAAGAATTTTTACCACGGAGGACACGGAGAACACGGAGGGGAACCGCCTACCGGGAAAGTGGGAGGTGTCCAATATGTTTGAATTTTACCACAAACCACACGAACCAGCACAAACTTTTGCTCCATAATCTTATTGTTGTTCGCGTTGGCACGGATCGGGGGTTAGCGCACATGGTGTCAGGCGCGTTTTTTACACATTAGGGTTTTTTGGGGCGTTCTGCTTTCTGCCGCCAGATTTTTAGGACGCTTTCAGCGGAATAATCGAAGCCTTTCCTGATTTTTTTGAGAGCTCTGGTTAATTCAAGTAACACCGTCTGGTTATTTATACCCTCATTGGGGCTTTCTGCCATAAAAAGGCAAAAAATGTCAGTTTCCAGGGCGGTCGCAAGGTTGGTAAGGGTGGTATCGCTAATCCATGTACGGCAGGTTTCTATATCTCTGACCATTGTTGAGGAAATCCCCGCCATTTCTGCCAGTACTTCTTGTGACATACCGAGTAATTTGCGCCTTTTCTTGATGTTCGAGGCAAGCGTTACCCGTATTTCCGTGGGCTTTTTTTGCATAATTTAAGACTTATGATATGGGGAAGAAACTTCTTGCAAAATAAGGCAATATTTACGATTATTACATATAAAAACCGTTGACAATACCGCTGTTTTTTGGTATATTTCATTTGAAACAAAAATAGATTTCGAACGATAAAAGGGGTGTTATAAAGATGAAAATTAATAGATTAGGATTATTTACATGGATTATCGCTCTGGTAGCGGTAGTTACCCTGTTTCTGGCAGGGTGCGATGATGGAACAACCCCCAAAGCCCACACCCACGATTGGGGTAACTGGCAGGTAACCACCGCCGCCACCTGTACCACACCGGGCGTGGAAACCAGAACCTGTACCCATGACGCTACCCACAAAGAAACCCGCGCTGTTGCCATAGACCCCAACGCGCACCAATGGGGCAGTTGGTCGCAGTTAGCTGCCCCCACTGAAACAACAGAAGGCGTAGGAATAAGAACTTGCGTCCATAATGCGGCGCACAAAGAAACCTGCCCTATAGACGAAATCAACCATACCCATGAATGGGGCGAATGGACGCAAACCAAAGCCTCCACCGAAACGGAAGACGGCGAAGAAACCAGAACGTGTTCGCTCAATCCGGCGCACACCGAAACCCGCTCTATAGATGCGCTCGGTCATACCCATGAATGGGGTAACTGGACAGTAACAACCGCACCCACCTGTACCACAGCGGGAGAAGAAACCAGAACCTGTACCAATGACTCTTCCCACGAAGAAATACGTCCTGTTGCCATAGACCCAACCGCGCATAATTGGGGCAACTGGGCACAGACCAAAGCCCCCACCGAAACGGTAGACGGCGAAGAAACCAGAACATGCGCCCATGATGCCACCCACAAAGAAACCCGCGCCATAGCCGCGCTTGGACATACCCATATCTGGGGCAACTGGACGCAAACAACCGCCCCCACCTGTACCACGGCAGGAGAAGAAACCAGAGTATGTACGCTCAACGCTACCCACAAAGAAACACGCGCCGGAGCCGCCGCACTCGGACACAATTACGGTACATGGACGCAGACAACCGCCCCTACCTGTACCACAGCGGGAGTAGAAACCAGAACCTGTACCCATGACGCTACCCACAAAGAAACACGCACTGTAGCCGCGCTCGGACACAATTACGGCAACTGGACGCAGACAACCGCGCCCACTTGTACCACAGCGGGAGTAGAAACCAGAACCTGTACCCATGACACTACTCACAAGGAAACCCGCGCCGTTGCCATAGATTCAACAGCGCACAACTGGGGCGCATGGACGCAAACAACCGCCCCCACCTGTACCACAGCGGGAGTAGAAACCAGAACCTGTACCCATGACGCAACACACCAGGAAACCCGCGCCGGAGCAGCCGCTATCGGACACAACTACGGTAACTGGACGCAGACAACCGCCCCTACTTGTACTACGGCGGGAGTAGAAACCAGAACCTGTACCCATGACGCAACGCATAAAGAAACCCGCGCTGTTGCCATAGATTCAACAGCGCATAATTACGTTTGGGTAGTAACAACCCCGCCCACCATAGCACAGAATGGCGTAGAAACAGGAACTTGTACCCATGACGCATCGCACAAGACGACACGCTCTATAACAACCGCAATTTTTACCAGCATTACCGATTTAGGAACATATCTGGCCAAATGGTCAACTAACAACGCAGCCACAGCGTATAAAGTTTCGTTGAACGTGAATGATATCACCAGTTTAAGAACAACGCTTAGCAACAATGCAAACAAATACGTCTACCTTGACCTTTCCGGCAGTACCATAACAAACATACCTGATTCTGCTTTTTATGATACCTCATATACCGGATGCGCCACGCTTGTTGGCATAACCATACCCAGCAGCGTTACCAGCATTGGGGATAGGGCTTTTGAAAACTCTGGCCTTACCAGCGTAACCATACCTGCCAGCGTTACCAGCATTGGGGATAGGGCTTTTAACTGCTCTCGCCTTACCAGCATAACCATACCTGCCAGCGTTACCAGTATCGGGGATTACGCTTTTGGCGGCTTTGGCCTTACCGCAATAAATGTTGACGCGGGTAATAGCGCGTATACCTCAGAGAACGGAGTATTGTATAATAAAAACAAAACCACTTTAATACAATATCCAATAAGAGGAAAAACAGGCAGTACATTTACCATACCCAACAGCGTTACCAGTATTGGGGGATGGGCTTTTGCCAACTGCGGCCTTACCAGCATAACCATACCTGCCAGCGTTACCAGCATTGGGGCGCATGCTTTTGGCGGCTCTGACCTTAAAAGCATAACCATACCTGCCAGCGTTACCAGCATTGGGGATTACGCTTTTTGCTTCTGCTCCGACCTTAAAAGCGTAGCCATACCAAACAGCGTTACCAGCATTGGGCATAGCGCTTTTTTCTACTGCGAAAACCTTACCAGCGTAACATTTACTGCCACTAGTAAAGTTACCAGCATTGGGGATAGGGCTTTTGCCAACTGCAGCTTTACCAGCATAACCATACCAAACAGCGTTACCAGCATTGGGGAGGAAGCTTTTTACTGTACTGACTTTACCAGCGTAACCATACCCAGTAGCGTTACCAGCATTGGGAAAGGGGCTTTTGACTATTGCACCAGCCTTACCACGATAAATGTTGCCACTGATAATAATGCATACACCGCAGAGAATGGAATATTGTATAACAAAGCCAAAACCGTTTTACATACATATCCGGTAAGAAAAGCAGGCAGCGCATTTACCATACCGAACAGCGTTACCAGCATTGGGCAAAGCGCTTTTCGTAGTTGCACCAGTCTTACCAGCGTAACCATACCAAACAGCGTTACCAGCATTGGGAAAGAGGCTTTTGACTACTGCGAAAACCTTACCAGCGTAACATTTCAAGGCACGATTGCTCCGAGCGAGTTTGATAGTTCTGCATTTGGCAGTGGTTTTCACGGCTTTATCGGCGACTTACGCACCAAGTACCTTGCCGGGGGTATAGGGACGTATAAGAGGGCAAGCGGGGGGGAAGTGTGGACGAAACAGTAGAAAGGATGAGCAATAAACAATGAACAATGAACAATGAACAATGAACAATGAAAGATGAGCGGAGAATAGAACAGCATAGCATAGCGCCGCTGATGAGCGATGCTATGCTTTGAATAGTGGGGAAGATGCTGGTATATAAAGAGGTTTTTATGAGAAGAAATTATGAAAAAGAGAACGGGAAAATGTCTAATATCGACACTAATTTATTCAGCAAAATTTTAGCCCCGGAAAACAGATTTGGAATATATATCGCTATAATAGTAGCGGTAGTTGGAATTGCATCTAACCATTTCTTGCCATCACTGCAATTTTTAAGTTATATTTTACAGGCTATAACGGTACTTATAATGGTTGCTATTTTAGATCATTACCAGCATGAAATAATTAAATCAGCTACCAAAGAAGTACTGAGTAAAATTGAGGATAAATACAAAAATATTACTTGTAAGTCCACAAACCTTTTTAAAATATTTCAGCTAAATGATGGGGGAAATTATTTTAATGTTGCTCATAATATTTTTTTTAATAAGCTTCTGGAATCTTACTCTACCAACGGTGTAAAACAAAAATATTTTATTCCGATTGATACATATTATGAAATAATCAAAGGTTTTATTGGTATAGGATATAAGATAAAAATAATAAATGGAATGTTGCTACCATTTTGGTATGTCCCAAAAGAAAAAGATGTAGCATTAACAAGTTACACCGAATTTTGCAAGAAAAACACAGATTTATATGACAGAGTTACATATTATCAAGATTATGATGGTGATGAATGGAGAGACAATACCGTAAAAAAGATATACAATGATCTTTTAACCTCAGAAAAAA
Source organism: Treponema sp. (assembly GCA_031283105.1). Taxonomy (GTDB): domain Bacteria; phylum Spirochaetota; class Spirochaetia; order Treponematales; family Breznakiellaceae; genus WQXQ01. Next base: position 7,614 of record JAITCL010000054.1, read on the forward strand.
GCGATGATGTTGCAGTAAGGTGGTTAATTACATTAATTGCAAATATCGAAAAGTTGAGAACGGCATTTGGTAACAAAATAAAAGAAATACTTGATATAGAATTAGAGAAAAATTTTAATTATTTACAGTATCATAATACAGAAATTGATGATGTAATCAAAAAAAATATAAAAAAGTTCAAAGAACTCCTAAATGAGAAATATGATAATAAGACAACAATTTCTTGTGAAATGACTACTATTATTAACGACTTATTTTTTGAAGATATGAAAGGTAAAAATAAATTTGTAGAGAAAAGTAAAATTGATAATAGATTTGCAGAAGACAATATAAATTTTGAAGACATAACAGAAGTTGGTTATTATTATAAAGAAGACGATCAATTTGTGATGTTTCTAAACGGCAGCAATACAGGACCCAGTGTTGAATTAGAAATAATTACAGATAAAGAAAAAATTGATAAAATAAAGCGGATACTATCTTATCTGTTTTAACGGCGACGCTGGCAACACCGGGTGCCAGTCGCCAAAATGAGCGGTGTTTTATTTTTTACTACGAACCACACGAACCATCACAAACTTTTACTTCATATCCTGTGGTTGTTCGTGTTGGTTAGTGTTGGTTCGTGGTAAAAATTCTTCGTATTTTTTCTTACCCCGTAACAAACTTCGGCTTGAATACGGCGAGCATGGCGGGCAGGACGGTCAGGCTGATCAGGGCGCTGGAAAACATGGTAATGGCAATGAGCAGCCCCAAATCGGCAAGCATATTGAAACGGGAAAAGAACAGCACGGCAAAACCCGCCCCCACGGATACCGCGTTAATAATAATCGCCTTGCCGGAACTGATAAAGGCGCGCCAGAGAAAATTGCCCGCGCCGTTTGAAGCCCGGTATTCCCGTTTGTACGCCTCAAGGCAGTGAATCGTATAATCGATTCCCACGCCGACGGAAACGCTGGCAACCATTGAAGTGCCCAGATTGAGTTTAATGCCCGCGAAGCCCATAACGGCAAAGTTGATCAGCACCGAAATTGACAGCGGGGCGATGCCGATGCAGCCGGCGGCCAGTGATTTATTTGAAAGCGTTATGATGATAAAAACGCAGATAATGGAAAAAATCACCGAAACAAGCTGGGACTGCACAACAAGGTCGTTCAAAGATTTTTCCACCATAGTGGTGCCGCCGAGCGTTACCTTGACATCGGGGGGAAAGTTTGCCGCGGCGTATTGTTCTATCTCGCGGAAAATTGACTGACTGTCATTCATTCCCGTTGTGCGTAACTGTATTATCGCCTTGATTGCGGTTGGCTCCAGGGGGTCGTTGGCATAGGAGCTGATGTTCCCCGACAACAGAACCAGATAATTGGCAATCAGCCGCCGCAGGTCATCGGGGGTTTCTTTGCCGTAACGTTGGGGGTTCAGGGGAATCTCATAATAGGAAGCGCCTTCGTAATTAACCTGCCGTTTCAGCTCACGGATAAGATCGCCGGCGCTCATGCCGCGGGACGCATTGCCCGCCCGGTCAAACAGGGCAAGCATTTCATTTTGGGTGAAGACTTTTTGGCTTTGCTCCGTCGGGGGCGGAACATCAGCCGGATAGTCCGCGCTGTCATCAAAACCAAAACCGCCGAAGCCGAAATCCGCCGCCGGATAGTCCGCATCATCAAAACCGAAACCAAAACTGTTGTCCGTCTGCGTAACTGCCCGCGCGGGCTGTAACCCTTCGGGGCTTTCATTCGCGTTGAACACCTGATTGATTCGTTTGACCAGATCGGTAAAGCCCATCACCTTGCCCACATTCACAACCTTGCGCTGCAAATAATCCGAAAGCCCGTCCAGGGCGGCAAGGGTATCGGGCCTCAGAATAATATCCGGGCTGTCCGCCTCAAGCACAATGCTGGCCACTTTGGAACCGCCGAACTGCCGCCGGATAAAAGAGTCGGAACGGTAAATATCCGTGTCGGCCCTGAAATACTCCACCATGATATTGTCGATAACCAGTTTTGAAAGCCCGTAGATTGAAACAACGCCAATGAGAATCGTACAGAAAAAAATTGTTTTTTTATACCGGGCAATGTTTACCAGATTGTCGGCGATAAAAACGCTCATGCCCGTGTTGTCATCTTCCCTGTCCGCATGGATTTTTTCTTTTCGCGGCCCTCTGATAATCAGCAGGGCGGGAATAAAAGTAATGGCAACGGCAAAGGCCGCCGCTACGCCGAAACTTGCAAAGTAGCCGAATTCCCTGCACGGCGCAACCGGCGTGAAACAAAAGGAAACAAACGCTACAAACGTGGTCAGCGCGGCGAGGAACACGGGCTTGCGTATCTTCATCACGACCGAGAGAACCAATTCCCGGTGTTCATCGCGGCTAAGCGCGGTTGTACTGCGTTCAGTCAGGTAATGGGTGACAATGTGAATGCCGTAGGCGCTTCCTACCGCTACGAGAATAACCGGCAGCACGGTGGAGATGACCGAAAGTTTAACGCCGCACAGTGGCATCGCCCCCACCGACCAGACCGTGGCAATCAGCACGGTGAGCAAGGGCAATACCACCGGCGTGAGTCCCCGGAACGAGAAAAACAGCACCGCCAGCACTACCAGCACCACCAGGGGAACGAGCAGTTTAAGGTCGGCGTTCATCGCCTCATTGACGGTGGCGGCGATCACCGGCATTCCGGTGACATACACCCCGGCAATGTCGCTGAACGTTTCCCGCGCGATGTCCCTGATCTGAATAAATTGTTTATTTATTTCTTTTGATGCCGCTTCATCTGACTGTATGGTCAGCGGAATCAAAATCTGCGTCGCGGTAAAATCATCGGAAAACAGGGCGCGGTCATACATATCCCACGAAAGCAGACGGCGTTTCAGTTCGGCAATTTCTTCCGGCGAGCCGGAAAAATCATCGCCGACGAGTTTTTCCACGACAATAGCGTCGCCGTCGGAAGTGATGTAATCGGCGCTGAGCAGGGAGCTGACTTCCTTGACCACGGATATTTCTTCGATAGTCCGTGTATATTCCCGTATGCGGTTCAGGAATTCGCGGTCAAAGACCGTGCCGTATTGCCGCTCCAGGCCGACCAGAATAAAAAATGAGCTGCCGAATGTGCTGTCTATCCATTTGGAGGTTTCAAGCGCCGGATCATCGGACGGCACAAAACGGAGGTTGTTGTTCTCCAGTTCCGCGCGGGGCAGTTGGAAAGCGAAAAATAGAGTAATGAATACGGTTACGGCGACGATGAGCCGGGGGTGGGTATATAATATGCGCATTTTCACCGTAAATAAGTACGAAGTTTGTCCAAAACTTCATCAAAATCCAGGGGTTTTCCGACATGGCTATCCATGCCGGTTTCAAGACACTTTTCAACATCCTCCCGGAATACGTTAGCCGTCATGGCTATTATGGGAACTATTTTGGCTTGCGGAACATTCAGCGCCCGGATACGCCGTGTCGCTTCATAGCCGTCCATTTCAGGCATCTGTACATCCATGAATATCATATTATACTTATTTGGGGTTTCAGTAAACATGCGCACGGCTTGTGCGCCGTTTTCAGCGCAGTCTATTTCCAACTGCGTAGGTTCAAGCAGGCTCTGTACAATTTCGCGGTTAATGTCCACATCTTCCGCCAGCAGTATACACCGTCCCGCAAAAAGGCCGGCAATATCCGTCTGCGCTTTCTGCGCCTGCTGCCCTATGCCCGCAGATTCGTCTCCCGTGCCGCGCTGTACCTGAACCGTAAAGAAAAAGGTTGAACCTTTTCCGGATTCGGACTGAACCCCTATTGATCCGCCCATCATTTCCACAATGTTTTTGGAAATCACCAGCCCCAGCCCCGTACCCCCGTATTTGCGCGTTATGCTGCTTTCAGCCTGTTGAAAAGAATTGAACAGGCGCTTTTGCTGTTCAAGGCTGATGCCAATCCCCGTGTCGCTGATTGAAACCTGTATGGAACACAGGCCGTCTTCTTCTCCCATAAACCGCGCGTCAAAATCGATAAGGCCTTCTTCCGGCGTAAATTTTATCGCGTTCCCCAGCAGGTTGGCGATAACCTGGGCGAGCCGCTGGTCATCGGCGATGATGGTCGGGGGAATTTCCTTGTCAATGCGCACAGTAAGTTTTTGCCGTTTTTCATCCACGCGGAAATTGATTACGGTAATTACCTTTTCCAGCATCTTTTCAAACTTAAATTCAATGGGCGACAATTCCAGCATATTCGCTTCGATTTTTGACATATCAAGCACGTCGTTAATAACGCCGAGCAGGTGTGTTGATGCGTCGTCAATTTTACCCAGCGCGTAGTCTTTGCGTTCTATGGTTGAAGCGTTTTTGCCTATTGTCGTCATGCCGATTATCGCGTTCAGCGGCGTGCGCATCTCATGACTCATGTTGGAAAGGAATTCGCCTTTTGCCTTGCTTGCCACGGTCGCCTTGTGCAGCGCGTCTTTAAGCATGGTATTGTAGATGTTGCGCATAATGACGCCCGCAATGGTACTTGCCGTCATGGAAACAAATTTTTCTTCATTTTCCGTCCACTGGCGGGGCGTAAGACACTGCTCTACATTTATTACCCCCCACAATCGGCCTTCAACATACAGCGGCGCACAGATAAACGATTTAACGCCGGCGGATGATAAAGCGCCGCACATTTCATCTGTATCCGCGGAAGTGTCCGCGCAGGAAATTACCGGTACTGTGGCGGATTCGGGCAGCGTTTCAGGAAAATGGGAACCAATAAAGCCAAAAAAATCGAAGTCGACCAGGCGCAGCGGCGCGTTATCGGCAGTCCAATGATACGCCAGATACGTATCGCTGCGCTGGTAGTCAATGCCGAAAATGAACACCATAGACACATTGTGATAGCGTCCCAGTTTGGCAATGGCTTCTTTTATGTATGTTTTTGAATCGCCGGACGAAATAAAGCCCCTTGAAATTTCAGAAATTAATTCCTGCTGTTCCAGCCTGATTTTGAGCAATTCGCTTTGTTCGTTTATGCTTTTCATCATTTTGTGGAGGCTGCGCAAGTCGTATTGATAACCCAGCATTATGTATTTTCCGTTGTACTTCGTGCGCGTCAGCGTAATTTCAAAAGGAATAAGCTCGCCCGAAGACGAGCGGTGCGTCCACTCGAAGGCCTGCTTTTTACCGGCAAGCGCCCGCCTGATTACCTCAAGCGCCTTTTCATCGGATTTTCCCCCGTTGTTCTGGTATTCGGGTGAAAATTCAAAAAAATGATTGATATAATATTTCTTGGTTGTCCCGAGTATATTCAATATACTTTTGTTGCAGTCAAACGCGCGCAAATCATCGTTAAAGGCGGTATAGCCCATGGGCGCGGCGTTAATAATGGCATGGTTGAGTTCGTTTGCGTCAACTATTTTACGTTCCATTTCGGCGCGTATGAAGGTATTCGCGCACAAAAACGCCGCCGAACGCATTATTTCGGTACAGTCATCTTCAAAAAAGCGCTCGTTATGGCGGTCCTCAAAAAGGGCAAAGCCCCAAAAAACGCTGTTGATAAACACCGGCGCGATAAACGCCGACACTACGCCAAACGATTGCAGCAGGGCCGCTTCCGGCAGAAGGCTTGCCGGACTGTTAATTGTTCCGCCTGAAGCAAGAAGGTTTTCCCAGCGCGGCGCAAGCCGGGCATACATAAGATCTTCCAGTCCTTTTGTCGGAACGGTAGTGCCGCCGGATTCTCTGTCCCATCGGTATATCTGGGATACGCGCAGGCCGTCCGGCATGGTAAAGTTACGCCACAGGGAAAATCTGTCCAAATGTATCATGTCGGCGATCTTCCCTACGCCCGCCGTCATGGTATCCTCAAAGTTTCCTTCGCTTTGCGAGAGAAACACAATGGCCATTTTGTTCAGGGTGTCCGCCAACTGTTTGCGGCGTTCAAGTTTTGCGAAAGCGTCGTCGATATTATGCGTCATTTCCATTCGTATAAACGCGTTGGCGCACAGCCGCGCTGCCGCGCACAGCAAATCCAGGCAGTCTTCGTCAAAGTACCGGTAATTGGTATGGTCTTCCAAAACAACCATGCCCCAGAATTTATTATGGGTAAAAATAGGCACAAAAAGCACCGACCGTATTCCGAACAAACCCAAAAAGGCCGCCTCGTCCTCGGCCATAATGTCCAGCCGGCCATGAATACACTCGCCTCTCATCAGAATCTTCAGCCAGCGGATAATGGGCGGGTTATCGGGCGCCTCTATCAATTCCGCGTCCAGAGGGGCGGTTTTGCCGTATTTCCAGACATACCGCTGTCCCAGCCGGGCGTTTCCGTCCAACAGCCGGTAAACGGCGATACGGTTCAGGCCCGCCGCGTCCGCGATAGGGCGCAGCCCATTACTCATAACATCATCAAATGATTCTTCTTTATGGGAAGTTAATATTTCAATCGCGTTATTCAGGGCATTGGAAATGGCGTACCGGCTTTCGGAAACCTCATAAATCCGTTGAGCGCAGATGTTGTCCCTTTCATCAGCCGTGCGATTAATCTCTGTCATGCTTAAATAATATCACCTTCCAAACGATTAACTGTTGGGAGGGGATAAATAAGTATGTAATTTCTCCAAAAGATCGTAAAAATCCAATGGTTTTCCGATATGGCTGTTCATACCGGCGCTGAGGCATCTTTCAATATCTTCGCGGAATACATTAGCCGTCATGGCTATAATCGGGATACTTTTTGCCGTCGGAACATCCAGCGCCCTGATGCGCCGCGTCGCCTCATAGCCGTCCATTTCGGGCATCTGCACGTCCATAAAGATTAATTCGTACCGGGCCGGCGTTTCACTGAACATGCGCACGGCTTCTTTGCCGTTTTCCGCGCAGTCTATTTCTATTTGCGTCGGTTCAAGCAGGGCAAGCACCACTTCGCGGTTAATTTCCACATCTTCTACCAGCAGCACGCGCCGCCCGGCAAACAGGCCGTTAATATCCGTCTGCGTTTCCTCCGCCTGCTGTCTGTCCATACCGAGACATTCATTGATGATTTCGGCAATAGTGGACGAAAACAGCGGCTTGGACAGGAATTTGTCTACGCCCGCCTTCTTCGCTTCGTCCGCAATCGTACTCCATTCGGCGGCGGAAATCATTATGACGACGGAATTTCCGGACGCGTGTGTCTTGAGTTCATGCGCCAGTTGTATGCCGTCCATAACCGGCATCTTCCAGTCCACAAAATAGACGTGATAGCAGCCGTTCCGTTCCACCAGGGCGAGCGCCTCTTTACCGCTGAGGGCGGTATCGCATAACACGCCGAAATCCTGCGCCATATCGCGGAAATAGTTTAATATGTCAGGGTCATCATCCACCGCCATGATACGGACATTGCTCCAGTTCACATCTGCGGCCAAAAGCCTCTGTTTTTCCCTGACTCCGCGCTGCGCCTGAATCGTAAAGGCAAAAGTTGATCCTTTTCCGGTATCGGACTGTATCCATATTTTACCGCCCATCATTTCTACAATGCTTTTGGAAATTGCCAGGCCCAGCCCCGTGCCGCCGTACTTGCGCGTGGTGCTGGACTCCGCCTGCTGAAAGGAGCTGAACAGGTGTTTTTGCTGTTCGCCGCTTATCCCGATTCCCGTATCGCTTACGGAAATTTGTATGGTATACAGGCTGTTTTCTTCCCCAATACAGCGCGCGTCAAGCGTAATGGAACCTTTTTCCGGCGTGAATTTAACCGCGTTGCTCAAAAGATTGGCAACAACCTGGGCCAGCCGCTGGTCATCGGCGATGATGGTCTGGGGAATTGTTTTGTCAATGTGTATGGTGAGTTTTTGCTGCTTTTCTTCTATGCGGAAATTGATAACCGCGACTACCTTTTGCAGCATTTTTTCAAAATTGAATTCATCAGGCGACAGTTCCAGCATATTCGCTTCGATTTTTGACATGTCAAGAACATCGTTAATAACGCCGAGCAGGTGTGTTGACGCGTCTTCAATCTTGTCCAGCGCGTAGTCTTTGCGTTCCATATCCTTTGCGTTTTTGCCGATTGTAGTCATGCCGATTATCGCGTTCAAGGGCGTCCGCATTTCGTGGCTCATGTTGGAAAGGAATTCGCTTTTCGCCTTGCTTGCTTCCGTCGCCCTGTGCAGCGCTTTTTTAAGTCTTGTATTATAAATGTCGCGCATGATTACGCCCGCGATGGTACTTGCCGTAAGGGCGACAAACCCCTTTTCATTTTCCGTCCACTTGCGGGGCAAAGAACCTTGTTCTACGCACATTACCCCCCATAAGCGGCCTTCTACATAAAGCGGCGCGCCGATAACCGCCATAACGTCAATGGAATAGAGCGCCTGAAAAACCGCTTCGGGGCTTGCAGCGGTATTATCGCAGGAAACTATCGGTATCGTGGCGCAGTCGGGCAGCCTTT
>JAITCL010000070.1 GCA_031283105.1 Treponema sp.
CCGCCTGCCCCGCTTCAAGCCGGTCTACCGTCTCACGCAATTCGCTATCAGTGATGCCCTCTTTTTTGGCAAACCGGGTAAACCATGTATTTCTGAATATCCTCACTTAGAATACAATAGTATAAAATAGTAGCGGCGTCAAGAAAAAAGGGAGAAAAAAAGTGATTGTTTCCGATTCCAAAAGGTTTTGGTTTCATTTGAAAGTAATGAGTGATGCGGATTTATGACGGGGGCGGGGTTGTTAATTATTCAGCAGTTTCCACAACAAACGCCTTCGGTATTTTTTTGCCTTTAAAGTCTTCGTCTGTCAACTGGCTGGTGTAGTCGGAAATTTTAACACCCGGAAAATGTTCCGCCAGCGCGATTTCCATATCCGCGGCATCCGCTTTGAAAGAGCGGGCGTTGGCGCTGAACCAGATTTTGCCGCCGGGAGCGAGCAGGGCAAGGCAGCCGGCCAACAAATCTTCATAATCCCGGTTTAAGTCAAAATCGGCGCTGGCCATTGCCGAATTGGAAAATGACGGCGGATCAATGATAATTGAATCCCAGCGCCGGCGGGCTGCCGCCGCTGTGCGCAGGAAGGGAACGGCATCGGCGCGAATCAGATGGTGAACGCAGCCTTTTCCGGCGATTGTCTTTTCCTGACCGTCAGCCCCGGCAAAAAATTCATCAAGCCGCAGTATTGCCGTATCGAAACCGTTAAGCGTAAAATTGTCCCGCGCCCAGTTGAGGTAGGTGTTGGAAAGGTCAACCGAATCGGTAGATGCCGCTCCGCCGCCCGCCGCGTGAATCGAAAAAGCGGCGGTATAACAAAAAAGATTCAGTATCCGTTTGCCTTGTGAATCGGCGTTGATCATACGGCGCATGGCGCGGCGATCCAGAAACAGACCGGTATCAAGATAGTCCGACAGATTCACTTTGAATATAAGATTCCCCTCGCGGATTTCGCGGACAAGCCCCCTGTCGGCAATTTTTTCGTACTGGTTCTGTCCGCGCTGGCGCTGCCGACGTTTAATAACAATATTTTCCCGCCGGAGTTCCAGAGCCTGCGCCGCGGCATCGGTCATTGCCTGAAGCCACTGCTCCTCTTCCGCCTCGTCCTTTTCATAGGGGCGCTGATACAATGCGCCGGAAACCGCGTCACCGTATATATCCAGCAGCAGGGGAATTTCGGGAATGTCGCGGTCATACAGCCGGAAAGCCCCGGTGTCTGTCCGCCGCGCCCATTTGTGCAGATGGCGGTGGCGTTTTTTCAAACGGTTGGCAAGCATGAGCGCCTGCGCTGTGGTTTTTGTTTCCATGTTTTTCCTCCTCATGGTCAGGGAACCGCTCATTAATTCAGTCCTTAAGAATTTTACCACGAACCTCACGAACCATCACGAACTTTTACTCCATATCTTTTCTTCCTCCGTGTTTTCCGTGGTTTGTTGACTTTCTTCATCGAATTTCAGCGATTCCCTGTGTTTTGAAAATGGTTCAAATAACCGATAATAGAAGGGTATGAACGCGCTTCTGGTTTTGTTTGCCGGCAATCTGTCCGGTGAGGCGGTCTCGCCGGCGGCGGCACCGCTTATTAATGAAAAAAACAGCCTGATTCTCGCCCTGCAGCGGGCTCAAAGTTTTCCCGGAGTGGGCAAAACGGTGCTGCTGACGGGGCCAGAAGGGGATTTTTCGTCGGTTATACCGGGAATCTGCATCGAAAAGCGGGATTCCTGGACGGTGAAGGCCCTGCTTGAGGCCATTGCCGCCCATTCCGCGGGCTTCGACCTGAGTTACTTTGCCTGGGCTGACTGCCCCTTTCTCGACCCGGCGCTTGCCGGGAGGCTTGCCGAACGGCATGTGCGCTATGCCGCCGAATATTCCTATGCCGACGGCTGGCCCTACGGCCTTGCCCCGGAACTGCTTTCGCCGGGAACCGCCGCAATTCTTGCCAAAATCCTCGGCGATAACGACGGCGGGCCGATGGGACGGGATGCGCTGTTTTCCGTCATTCAAAAAGATATTAACGCGTTTGATATTGAAACTGAAATTTCCCCGGTTGACCTCCGTTGCCACCGCCTGAACCTCTGCGCCGACTCCCAACGGAATTTGCTTCTGCTGCGGCGTTTTATAGAGTGTACCGCAGGAGAAATACCGGATACTGCAACCGTTGAGCGCATTGTCGCGGAAAAGCCGGAAATCTTAAGAACCCTGCCCGCTTTTTATCCGGTGCAGGTTTACGGCGGCTGCCCCCAAAGCTGCGTCTGGTGCCCCTGGCCGCAGGCTGCCGGCGGCGCATGCGGAGCAAGCGGCGCTGTTACGGAACGGCGGGACTATATGGAAGCGCAAAAATTTGAATCCCTGCTGGAAAAAATCAGCGCGTTTTCCGGCGACGCGGTTATTGATATTTCCCTGTGGGGGGAGCTTTCCCTTCACCCTCAAAAAATGGCGTTAATCGAAATGGTATTGCGCCGTCCGGAACTTGCCCTGGTAATCGAAACTTCCGGCATCGGCTGGAAAAACAGCGAACTGGAACACAGCGCACAGCTTGCCCACACAGCAGCTTCCGTTAGGCGTAAAAGCACCCTGCCGCCGCTTTCGTGGATTGTATCGCTGGATACCGCCGATCCGGCGCGGTATAAAGAAATTCGGGGGGCGGGTTGCGCCGAAGCGAATGACTGCGCCAAAACGCTCCTCTCCCTTTTCCCCCGGGATGCATACGTGCAAGCGGTGCGAACAGAGGGAGCGGAAAACGACATCGAGCGATTCTACCGTTCATGGAAAGAGGTTGCTCCCGTTACGGCTAACATCATCATTCAAAAGTATGATGATTGCTGCGGTATGCTGCCCCGCAGACAAGCATCGGATCTTTCCCCGGTTGTCAGACAGCCCTGCTGGCATCTTATGCGGGATATGCCCATACTGCTTGACGGTACGGTTCCCCTCTGCCGCCAGCAGATTGCCGCCGCCGAAAATAAAATAACAACAGGAAACGCCCTGAGCGAACCGCTTGATATTATATGGGAGCGGGGACGGCGATTTTATATTGAACAGTCAGGCGCTGCGCCCAAATACGATTCTCTTTGCGCGGGATGTGATGAATACTATACCTACAACTTTTAACGAGACGATTCCCTCGTACACTGTTATCGGCGGCAAGGAACGCCTTGGCGCTGCCGGTCTCTCTGCCATATTGCTTAACCGCGGCAGACGTTACACACGGCGGAATCTGTTTTACGATCTTGAAAAAACCGGCTTCGATACGGTTGTCTCGGTGGAACCTTCGCCCCCTTCGTACGATATTGAGGAACTGGCGGCACGTTTCCCTTTTGTCCGCTTTGTGATGCTTCGCCAGCCCATCAGTCTGGGAGAACGAATCAATCTGGCGGTATCCGAAATGAACAGCCCCCTGTTTTTTGTCCTTTGGAATGATTTGAAAATTATCACCGGAGGCGGCGCCCGCCGGATGGCGGAACGGCTCGCCTACTCTGATGACAGCGCGGGAGAAGGCGGAGAAAGAAATTCGTTCAAGCGACTCTGTACCGTTCCCGTTATTCAGACTCCGCGTTTTGAAACGCTTCCTACCCTGATGGTTCCCGCGTTGCAGCGAAAAAAAGTAAAGACTTTGTTTCTCGGCCCCACCAGTGAAGGCATCTCTTCTTTGTATCCTTTTGACGGGGTGGGCATATACGACCGTGAACGTTTTATCCGGCTGGGGGGGTTTGACGGAACATTCAAAAGCAAATATTGGCAGCTTATGGATTTTGGTTTTCGCGCCTATCTTTGGGGGGAAGAAATTTCTTCCACGCAGACGCTGAAACTTTCCTACGAGGCATCCGTTCCCGTTGAAGAAAATACAAGCGGCGCGGACTATAACCGTTTTTACCTGAAAAATATCGCTCCCATATTTCAGGGCGACTGCGCCCAACTGCCCCTGCGCCGCTTTCCCGGTTTTTTACTGCAAACCGACGGCGGCATTTCTGCCGCCTGGGATGATTTTTCCAAAAGCCGCCGCTGGGTAAACGCCAATCGTTTCCGCTGGCATTGCGATCCCCGTGCCATTGTTAAACGCTGGGATCTTGAATCCGCCGAAGAAAATTTTTTCCCCGGAAACGGGGGACTCTAATCATGTCCGCCGCCAATCTTGCCGTTGTACTGCAGGCCCGCATTGATTCTTCACGCTTGCCGGGAAAATCACTGCTGCCGCTGGGGAAGGGAACGGTAATTTCTTGTGTGATGGAAGCGCTGAACAGAGTTCCCGCGCAACTGCGGGTATTGGCCTGCCCCGAAGATTCCGCCGCCGCTTTCGCGCCGTTAGCTGATGAGACGGGCTTCACGCTGTTTGCCGGCCCCAAAGACGACGTGCTGGGCCGCTACTGCCGCGCCCTGCGTGAATTTAGCATACAGCGGGTGATACGGGCAACCGGCGACAACCCCTTTGTATGTGCCGATGCCGCCGCCGCGATTAACGCGGAAGCTCTTGCCCTGAATGCGGATTATGCCGGGTACAGCGGCCTCCCTTTGGGCGCGGGCGTTGAATCGGTATCTGCGGCGGCCTTGCTGCGCGCCGAAGCCGAAACTGCCGCCCCCTATGAACGGGAACACGTTTGCCCCTACCTGTACGCCCACCCGGAATTATTTTCCCTGCACCGCCCGCTCGCTCCCTTGCGCTGGCAGGGAGTTGACATTCGGCTTACCATTGACACGCGGGAAGATTACGAGCGGGCGCAAACGCTGTACGCCGCGCTGGATCAGGCGGAAAAAACGGGCAGACTGGACAACGAGGAACGTTACCGGGCAGCGGCAATAATTAACGCATACCGGACGCTTTTTCTTCAAGGCAGTAGCGGAACAGCGCCATGAATGCTGGAGCGGTATTGGTTGTTCCCGCTTGTGAACCGGGGCATGGCGGCGGTCATTTGATCCGCTGCATGGCGCTGGTCAACGGACTGCGGACGCTGGGCAGGGATTCATGGCTGTTCCTTCCCGCCCTTACCGATGTAAACAATTTTTTTAACGTTATGCGCTTTGACCGGAACCGGCTCATGGGCGAAAGCGGCTTATCAAACATACACTGGGAATGTATAATCCTTGACCGTTTTCAAACCCCGCCGGAAGAACTTGCCCGCTGGACACTGCTGGCCCCCGTTATCGGCATTGACGAAGGCGGCCCCAGCCGGGATAGTTTTGATTTTTTGATTGATATTCTTCCCGGCTGTCATCGAATCAGCCCCAATATCGCCGACCCTTCCCTGCTGCCGCTGCCGGATAAACCACGCGCCAAAGACAACGCGCCCGCCGCGCCGTTTAAGGTATTGATCAGTTTTGGGCAGGAAGACGCCGCGGGGCTTGGCCCTGCCGCCGCGGAATCGCTTGCGGCGCATAACTCAGACGCAGAAATTACTTTACTGCGGGGAGGAATAAATTCTCCACTCCCCACTCCCCACTCCCCAAAAACCATTACCACTATTCCCGATTTGAACAAACATTTACATGAATACAACCTGCTTATCACCCACTACGGGATCACCGCATTTGAAGCCCTGTATGCCGGTGTTCCGGTATTGCTGGTTTCGCCCGGCGCGTACCATGAAAAACTGGCGCAAAAGGCGGGCTTTTACTCGCTGGGCGTTGGAAAAACCACAGTGAAAAAACTTAAGTGCTTGCTGTTCAACAAAGATAAAATTAATCACACATTCCTTCACAAACTGAAAAACCGCTGCGCCGCCCTCGCGGTACAATACAACCTCGATCACGCTCCCCGGCGGAGTCTGGCGGAATTGATTAACGGCGTTATACCGAATGTTAACCGCAACTGCCCCGTCTGCGGTACGGAACTGCATGGCCCCGCTCTTGCCCGTTTTTCTGAACGCGCCTACCGCCGTTGTACCTGCTGCGGCATAATAAGCATGAGCCGGATTAATCCGCCGCCCATTGAATACGCGAAAGAATATTTTTTTGAACAATATCAACAACAATACGGTAAAACCTATATCGAAGATTTTCCGCATTTAAAGACAATGGGAAAGCGGCGGCTTGCCGTGATTAAAAAAATAGGGAGCAGGGGAACAGGGACTGGGGCATCCGGTTTTGATAACACAGCCAATGGCAATACGCCGCTCCTCCTTGACATAGGCTGCGCTTACGGCCCCTTTCTGGCGGCGGCGCGGGAGGAAGGTTTTTCCCCCTGCGGCATCGATCCGGCGGAAGACGCCGTCCGTTATGTGACACAAAATCTCAACATTCCCGCCATACAGGGATTTTTCCCGATTATCCACTCCCCGCCTAAAAATGCACGCGAAACGTTGAGCGTGTCCCCGGAGCAAAAGCAAAATGGCGTAGGCCCGGTAAAGGTCATTGTTACATCAAAATCCGAAGGGCCGCTACTCCCCACTCCCCACTCCCCCTATTCCGTTATCACCCTTTGGTACGTTATCGAACACTTCCGCGACTGCGTTCCCGTACTGGCGGAAATACGAAAACTGCTTAAACCCGGCGGAGTATTGGCGTTTGCGACTCCTTCATTTTCAGGGATTTCAGGCCGCGCCTCGCTGAAACGTTTTCTGGAAAACAGCCCGGCGGATCACTGGACAATCTGGTCGCCGGCTGTCTGCGTACAAGCGCTTAAAACGGCGGGCTTTACGGTAGAAAAAACGGTCAACAGCGGACACCACCCGGAACGTTTCCCCCTGCTGGGAATATTCGCCCGTAGCAGGAAAAGCCCGCTGTACGGGCTACTTCTGGCAATCAGCAAAATTTTTTCCCTGGGCGATACCTTTGAAGTGTACGCGGTTAGGGACTAATGTTCCGGCTATAAACGCCTTCTGCGCACTTCATATTATTTTCCAAAATATTCTGCTATCAATGTATTATTTGCTTCTATGATTTTCTCAAAATTTATCATATTCGGATTATATACCAAATCATAGTTAATATCTCTGGGCTTAAATTGATTAACGCCGTATACTATACTGCCGGCGGGCATATCTTTGGTAACTATCGCGCCGGCGGCTACAAAAGAATTCTCGCCAATTATTATTGGCCCCAATATTTTTGCTCCGTCAGCGATTACTACGTTTCTGCATATTATCGGATTACCAACATTTTCCCACTCATTATTGATTTTGTTAAATTTCATGTTTGTTCCAATGGTTACATTCTGTAAAACTACAACATTTTCGCAAATTTTTGAGGCAATAATCGTACAGCCGCGCGCATGATGGGCAAATAATACGCTTTTGTCCATTTCAATGCAATTAATTTCACAACAATATAATTTTTCCAGTAAATTTTTGGCAAAATATTTTAATATTCTATTTTTGGAAAAACAATTTATTTTTACTAATTTTTCAAACATATATATAACTCAATAGAGTTGTTCAGAAACTTCAGTTTCTGAACAACTTCCTCTAAAAAACTGCAAAATACAGAGTATTTTGCTTAACTTGTTCGATAACCAACCGGGTTATCGAACAAGTCTAATATACAGCCTGCTAGCCCAGATAGGAGCGCAGCTTGCCCAGAACTTCTTCAAAATTCAGCGGTTTTCCGACATGGCTGTTCATGCCGGCCTCTATGCACTTTTCAATGTCCTCCCGGAATACGTTAGCAGTCATGGCGATTATCGGAATGGTTTTGGCTTTGGGCATGTCCAGCGCCCGAATACGCCGCGTTGCCTCATAGCCGTCCATTTCGGGCATCTGTATGTCCATGAAAATTAAATCGTACTGAGCCGGAGCTTCGCTGAATTTGCGGACAGCTTCCGCGCCGTTTTCGGCGCAGTCTATCTCCAACTGAGTCGGCTCAAACAGCGCAAGCACTATCTCGCGGTTTATCTCCACATCTTCCGCCAAGAGTATGCGCCGTCCGGCAAAAAGTCCGGCAATCTCAGGTTCTTCCTCTTTCACTATATGCTCTACCCCAAGGCAATTATCTATTACATCGGCAATGGTAGACGGAAAGAGCGGCTTGGACAGGAAGCGGTCAACACCCACCTTCCTCGCTTTATCTTCAATAATATTCCATTCGACTGCGGAAATCATTATCGCTACGGAATTTCCCGAACCTGAAGGCTGCGCCTTTAATTCCCTGGTTAACGCTATTCCGTCCATACCCGGCATTTTCCAGTCAACAAAATAAATATTGTAGGAACCGTTTTGCTCCACGAGCTTGAGCGCCTCTTCTCCGCTTACGGCAGTGTCGCAGGATACGCCGAGCTGCCGCGCTATGTTTTTGAAGTACATTAAAATATCAGGATCATCATCTACCGCGAGAATACGCACATTGTCCCGGTTTACGCCGGCCGCAAGAAGCCGCTGCTCCGTCTGACCGCCTTTCTCAACCTGTATCGTAAACGTAAAAACAGAACCTTTTCCGGAATCGGAATCAATCCGTATTTTTCCGCCCATCATTTCAACAATGTTTTTGGAAATGGCAAGTCCCAGTCCCGTACCTCCAAAGCGGCGCGCCGTATCGGTCTCCGCCTGCTGAAAAGAGCTGAACAGGTGTTTTTGCTGGTCGGCGCTGATTCCAATCCCCGTGTCGCTGACCATAATTTCTATGGTACACAGGCCGTCTTCTTCTCCCAAAAAACGCGTGTCAAGGCTGATAGAACCGTTTTCCGGCGTGAATTTAACCGCATTGCCCAGAAGGTTGATAATGATCTGGGCCAGACGCTGGTCATCGGCAATGAGGGTTTGGGGAATGGCGTTGTCGATATGTACGGTAAGCCTTTGCTGTTTTTCATCCACACGGAAGTTGACGACATTCACAACCCGCTGAATCATCTTCTCAAAATTAAATTCCGTCGGCGAAAGCTCAAACTTGTTGGCTTCAATCTTGGACATATCCAGAATGTTATTGATTACACCTAACAGGTGCGTTGACGCGTCTTCAATTTTGTTAAAACAGTAATCCTTGCGCTCAAGAGCGGCGGCTGACTTTCCTATCGTGGTCATGCCGATAATGGCGTTAAGCGGCGTGCGCATCTCATGGCTCATGTTGGCAAGAAAAGCCGATTTCGCGCGGCCGGCCGCTTCTGCCTCCGCCTGCTGTTTTGTCATCTGTTCCAATTTGGTAATATCCTGCACCAGCGCAAGATAACCCATTGTCGCGCCCTGTAAATCCGTAAGTATTTCAACATCAGCCTGATAGGACAGATTTTTCTCTGAAAAATAGGTCTTCTTGAAACCGCGCTGCGCGCGCACTATGCTGCAATCATCGGTACCGCAGGGGCCGAAACCCCAATAACTGCAATATTTGCCGATAACATCTTTTCGTTTTTCTCCCAAATTATGCTCAAGCGCCTTGTTAATAAATGTCCATTTCATGTCCGTATCGGTAACGGAAATAAAGAACGGTATGGCGTCAAGAATGGATACATACCAGTGCGCCAATTCCTCAAATTTCTTTTTTTCCCTGTTTATTACGGCTGTATCTTCGTAGACCACTTCGACATGGCCATCCACCTCGCCTTTTTCATTATACAGATAGGAAACCAGCACATGATATTCGCCGCCGAACTGTTGAAAATATGTTTCTTTATGACCGTTTCTCAGTCTGGTAATGCCGCAATTTGGCGTATTACAAATATTGGCCCCCCAGCGGCTGCATGGTACGCCCGTTATGTCTTCCCGTTTCACATTCAAAAACTGTTCAACCGCTTTGTTGACAAAAGTCCACTCCATGTCTTTGTTGGTCACGGTAATGGGAGAGCTTACCGCGTCAAGAATGGATACCAGCCAATGGGTCTCTTTTTTGTGCCGGGTTCTTTCATCTTCCAGCGTTTTCGCAAGTTTGGCTTTTTTGCGGTACGTCAACAACAAGGCCGTTAAAGACAGTATCAGCAAGACGCCCATACAGCCGGTGATATACGGCAGCATTGAATTCATTATTTATATAATAGAAAAAAAACCAGCCTGATGACAAGTAGCGTTTTCAGCGTTATACTGAACCTATGAGTGCGCATTTTATCGACCGTGAATATATTAAAAATTTGCTGGAAGAGGCAAAATATACCGATGACGGGGCCATCAGCCGCTCGCTGGATAAGGCGGAGCGTTTTGAGGGGCTTGATCACCGTGAAATTGCCGCCCTGCTGGTCAATGAAAACCCCGATCACCTCAAGCGGATTTTTAACGCGGCGGGCGAGATAAAACGGCGTATTTACGGCAACCGGATTGTCATGTTCGCCCCGCTGTACGTCAGCGATTATTGCGTGAACCGCTGCGCGTATTGCAGTTTTAACTGCGGGCACCGTTTTGACCGGCGCAAACTGACTATGGACGAAGTGCGGGAAGAGGTAAAGATACTCGAAAAGATGGGGCATAAGCGGCTGGCGCTTGAGGCCGGTGAATCAAACGCGGAATGTCCTATTGAGTATATTCTTGACTGCATACAAACCATTTACGGCATGAAGTTTGAGAACGGCGAGATTCGCCGCGTTAATGTGAACATTGCCGCAACGACCACTGAAAATTACCGCAAGTTACATGAGGCGGGTATCGGCACGTATATTCTTTTTCAGGAAACCTATGACGAACAGGCGTACGACCGTATTCACCTTGCCGGGCCGAAAAAAGATTTTGCCTGGCACCTGACCGCCTTTGACCGCGCCCAGGAAGGGGGTATTGACGATGTTGGCGGCGGTGTTTTGTTCGGCCTTGCCGATCCCTATTTTGAAGTTTTGGGTTTGATGATTCACAACGAACATCTGGAAGAAAAGTATAACGTCGGCTTTCATACCATTTCCGTTCCCCGGCTTTGCCCGGCGGCGGGAATGAACATCGCCGATTTTCCCCATCTGGTGGATGACGCGACCTTTGCGAAAATTGTCGCCGTTATCCGCATCGCCGTTCCCTTTACCGGAATGATTCTTTCAACCAGGGAAAGCCACGAAATGCGGAAAAAACTGCTGCAGATGGGAATATCGCAGATAAGCGCCGGTTCCAGTACCGAGGTCGGCGGTTATGCGAAACGCCAGCGCGACGAAACGGTCAATCCCCAGTTTTTTGTCAACGATGACCGCGGCGCTCTGGCGATTATTTCTGAATTAATGGACGACGGTTATATACCCAGCTTCTGTACGGCCTGTTACCGCAGCGGCAGAACCGGCGACCGTTTTATGTCGCTGGCAAAATCAGGCCAAATCGGGAACGTCTGCCTGCCCAATGCCCTGATGACATTGAGTGAATATTCTCTGGATTACGGCGATGACGCTTTCAGGGAAAAAGCGTCTGCCGCTATTGAACAGGAAATTCCCCATATTGCCAATGAAGCAATACGCTTGAAAACGGTTGAAAATGTGGAAAAGATACGCCGCGGCAACGAGCGGGATTTTTTTGTGTAACCTAAGAAGAATATAACCACGGAGGTCACGGAGAACACGGAGGAAGAAAAGATTTTCGTACCAAAACTCCGTGGTACTCCGTGTACTCCGTGGTAAAAATTATTAAATTAACATATATGGTGTAAGACGCTACTCTCCGGCGTGTTTAATGCCTAAAATCTCAAGCTCTTTTTCGTTCAGCCCCACGCCGCGCAGCATCAGCCGGTTTCCTTTCAGGCCGTCAATCGAATTGATTCCCATGCCGCCCATCATTTCTTTTATTTCGTGCTGCCACGCGGTCATCAGATTGATAAGGCGTTTGTGTCCGATGTCAGGGTTCAGGCGCTTGACCAGTTCGGGGACTTGCGTGGCGATGCCCCAGTTACATTTGCCGCCGTGACAGCTTCTGCACAGATGACAGCCGAGCGCAATCAGCGCGGACGTTGCGATATACACGCAGTCAGCGCCGAGCGCAACCGCTTTTACAATATCGGCGCTGGAACGAATACTGCCGCCAACAACGATGGATACGCTGTCACGAATCCCCTCGTCACGCAGGCGCTTGTCAACGCCGGCAAGGGCAAGCTCTATGGGAATGCCAACATGGTCGCGTATGCGAGTCGGCGCGGCTCCCGTTCCGCCGCGAAAACCGTCAATGGCAATAATATCCGCGCCGCTTCTGGCGATGCCGCTGGCGATGGCGGTAACGTTATGGACGGCGGCTATTTTAACAATGACCGGCTTTTGATAATTCGTCGCTTCTTTCAGAGAAAAGACAAGCTGGCGCAAATCTTCAATCGAATATATATCGTGATGCGGCGCGGGAGAAATCGCGTCGCTGCCTTCGGGAATCATTCTGGTGCGTGAAATGTCGCCGACTATTTTCGTTCCCGGCAAATGTCCTCCGATGCCGGGTTTCGCCCCCTGCCCCATTTTAATTTCAATCGCCGCGCCTGAATTCAAATATTGGGGATGGACGCCAAAACGGCCGGAGGCGACCTGTACGATGGTGTTTTTGCCGTACCGGTAAAAATCCTCATGCAGTCCGCCTTCGCCGGTGTTGTATAAAATGCCCATCTCCTCGGCGGCGCGCGCCAAACTTTCATGCGCGTTGTAACTTATGGAACCGTAACTCATCGCCGAAAACATAACCGGCATCGACAGGTGCAACTGCGGCGGCAGATTGCTGATAATTCTGCCGCTTTCATCGCGTTCAATGCGGTTCGGCTTCGCGCCGAGAGATATTCTTGTTTCCATCGGCTCGCGCAATGGGTCTATGGACGGATTGGTAACCTGTGAAGCGTTTAAAAGTATTTTATCAAAATACACCGGATAATTTTCAGGATTACCCATGCTCGACAACAATACGCCGCCTGAATCCGCCTGCTTGTAAATCTCGTTGATGGTTTTGCCGTTCCAGTTCTCATTTTGTTTATAGGTATTGCCGCTTTTTACAATTTTGAGGGCGCGGGTGGGACAGAGCGAAACGCAGCGGTGGCAGTTCACGCATTTTGCGTCATTGCATAACATTTTGTTCATGTCGGCGACAAATTCGTGCGCTTCGTTGGCGCACTGCCGTTCACAGGCGCGGCAGGCGATACACTGGTCGTAATTCCTCACCATTTCATATTCGGGATATAACAAATTTAATGCCATTACGCTTCACCCCTGTTCATGTTGATGATTACCGGCTGGCCGCCTTTGGGCGCCCACACGGTGTCAAGGTTCGGTTCAATAATGCGGATAGCCGCTTCTTCGCTGGAGATATAGGTAAAGTCACCCTTTTCCCCAACCACCATGCTCCGCAGTTTGAGCCTGTCGTTTAACGCCATCAGTCCGCCGTTAAAGCCCACCAGAATTGAAAACGGGCCGGTTATAAGCTGAGCGCTGAACATTACGCGCAAAAATTCATGCGTTTCCCTTTCTTCCGGCGGCTGTTTTTCAATGGTCTGCCAAAACGAAGCGGCGATAACCGAAGCGATTTCGCTAAAAGAAAGTTTTTGTTTTCGGTGCAGGTAATCTATGATATAGGTAATGACTTCGGTGTCGGTCTGGAGAGTGCATTTGTAGCCGTACATTTCGATGGCGCGCCTGTTTGTATCGTAGGAAGATATTTCGCCGTTATGCACCACCGAATAATCAAGCAGAGCGAAAGGATGAGCGCCGCCCCACCAGCCCGGCGTATTGGTCGGGTAACGGCCGTGCGCGGTAAAGCACCAGCCTTCGTATTCTTCAAGTTTATAAAACCGCCCGACATCTTCGGGGAAGCCGACTGCCTTGAACACGCCCATATTCTTTCCGCTGGAAAAAACATAAGCGCCTTCAATTCTTGTATTGACGCGGAACACGCATTTGGCGGTAAACTCGCGCTCGTCAAGCTGGCTGTCGGCAAGTCTGGTAGGCAGGGGGACAACAAAATAACGCCAGATCAAAGGCTCGTCGGTAATTTCCTTTATTTTTCTTGTCGGGATTTTGGAAAGGTTGATAATGTCAAAATGCTCTTCCAAAAATTCTTCGCACTCTTTTTTTGCGGACACCGATTCATAAAACAAGTGCAAGGCGTAATAGTCTTTATATTCGGGGTATATTCCGTACGCGGCAAAACCGCCGCCAAGACCATTTGAGCGGTCGTGCATAACGGAGATGAACTTTATGATAGTCTCGCCGCTCATTCGCCGCCCTGATCTGTCGATAATACCCGAGATGGCGCAGCCGGACGGTATCCGTACTAACCCCTCTTTGCGCTGCGAGAGCGGCGAGTCTAATCGAATACAGCCGCAAGGCGGCTGTACCTGCCCCTCATTCTGCATACAATAACCTCCACACAAAAAAAGCGCTCTTCAGAGGATATAAACGGAATCCGGCTGACCCCAGTATCATCTGATGAACGCCTTTGTCCAACGCAGATAACTCTATAAAATACGGGCGCTATTGTCAAGGGGACTGAAAAAGGTCATCTTCCTATTAAATTTTCTGAATGATATAATACACCAATGGCAACGACAACAGACGACAAAAAAATTATTTATTCCATGTACAAGGTTTCCAAAAAACACGGAACCAA
>JAITCL010000105.1 GCA_031283105.1 Treponema sp.
CCGTCATTATTAGTACCGATAGTCAACTTAACCTGCTCAATAGGCTTCCACCAGGCATAGGCAAAAGCAGACTGGTCACCATCCCCATCAATACCCGACTGGTAGCGGAACCAGCCGCCGAAGGTACCGTCGTCATTCTCACCGGATGCCTGTACCCGTAGCCGACTGCTGTAATCGGTTCCCGGTTTGGGGGAATCACCGGCAGCATCTTTGAGTGTGCTGCCGTTAGCAAGGTCTACCTTTCCGATGGCTTCAACTCCCACGTCTGCAGCAAACGCCGCCCCCGCAACCAGCGCAAAAACCACTGAAATTGCAATCAGTTTCTTCATAATCAATCCTCCTGAAACTTTCGGGAAGGAAGCAACCGACGGTTGGAGGGAACGTGGCGTTAGATGATATAATTATGGGGAAATGGGGTGGTTTAGGGGCTTTTTAGGGACGATTAATACCGTTTATTCCTTTTTTATTTCATTTGTTAATATGTTTATCCAATCCCTTCGACAATACATAAATCTGTATAAAAAAACGGTATTATTATTTTCATCAATTTTGTATAGCAGCATATATTTTTTAACCATAATGAATCGTATGCCTTTTGATGCCAAATACTTATTCTGCACTAATGGTCTGACAAATGGATTATCTTTTAATTTTATATATTTTTTCTTCAACTCCTCTACATGGTTCTGGGCAGCCATTGGAGCTTTTAATGTATTTTTTATATAATTTATTGAAGAAACAATGTCATCGTTTATTTTTTCAGAAAATATTAATTCAAACATTACTTACCTAATGCGCTTTCCATGTTTTTGAGTACTTCAGCTTCTGTCAATGTCTTCCCATTTTCAATATCGTCAATCCCTTCCTGGATTAACCGGTATAATTCATTACTTCCGGCCAATTCTTCATATGTTTCAATACTCATTACAGCCAGGTCGCCTTCACCATTTTTTGTTATAAATATAGGCTCCCGATATTTATGACAAAAATCGGAAATTTTTCCATAATTATTGCGTAAATCGGCGCTTTTTCGTATAGCCGGCATTATAAATCCCCCAGAAAATTTATAGTCAAAAAATATCAGTTTATTGATATTCTGTCAACCGCCCCCTGTCAATACCCATCCATCCCCTCCCCGCCGCCGCCGGTTCTGGGCGGTAATCCCAGACCCTGAAGGTGTTCTTTCTTAAACAGGGCTATCAGGCTTTCAGCCTGGGCGCGGGTGAAGTATATTTCCGTTACCGGACTCGTCTGGTTTCTGCTGTGCGTCTGCGGGTCTTCGTAATACGACTCCATTTGCGTGACCGTAAAAAATACCGACTGATTGTTGAATTGATACCCCAGTTTAATCTTGGGATGCCCGTACGCCTGTACCGAAATCGGAGTCTTTTTCCACGTAAAAAATCCTTGCGCCGTCCCGTACATTTCTCTGGTCTTGCGGTTTCCCTTCGCCAGTTTCCGCTGTTCATACTCTTCTTTATAGCGTTCAAACGCGCTGACAAAAGCGTCCCGCCCGTCCCTGTCCCAAAACTGGTTACAGTGAACATACATGATGTTGAATTGCAGGCACACCGCGTCTTCAGCCGGATAATAATACACGGTGACGGCGTCCTTTTTCAAACCACCAGTGATGGAAAAAGATTTGTTGAAGTGCGCTTCGATAGAACCCGCTTCAAAGCGGGGGGAATCAAGATTGACGGAAAAAGGTTCTTCCGGCGGGGTTGAGGAACACGAGCAGATGAAACACACGGCAAATAGAATAGCAATAAACTTCATATAATTACCCGTTAAAAAAGGCCGCCCTTGCGGACGGCCCTTTGATTAAGGGACTAAGCCCTTACACATTCAACCTCTTAGAAGCTGACCATCATAGCAATAGGAACGGCCCAGTTGGTGACTTTGCTTTCATCATAACCAGTCTTTGCACCGGTTGACCAAGCCCTGATACCAACGAGGAATTTCGCACCCCATTCGCTGCCGACTTGAAGGTACGGGTTGAAGTGCCAGCCCACTACACTCTCGGCGCCGTCAGGGGCAGCGCTGGGGGGCATCATCATACCAAGACCGATGCTTACAAAAGCCGCGATGTTGTCGTTGATGCTAAAGAAGGGGAGTACATCGGCCAATACCGTCATGGATTGGTCTTCTTCCATCGGAATGGATACGACGGTACGGAATTTAACGCCGAACGCGTCCATGGTATACTTCGCGCCCAAGCCAACCGCTACGGGCTGACTATAATCTTTGAAGGGGAAACCATACCCTAAACCAAAATCAATCCCCAGATTTTCAATCGCCGTCAGACCGAAATAAAGGAAAACCTTGCCGGGTTCGTCATATCCCTCTACTCCCCCTACCGTCTCTTTCTTCTTTGTATTCAAGCCAGTAACCGGATCCCCACCATCATCAAAGTAATCTTTCACCGGCACGAGGGTTTCTACCTCTTCACCCGCCTTGCCTTCTTTATAGCCGCGGCCGCCCTTATAAGTCAGGGCAATATTTCCAAAATCAAGGTGGAAATCCAACTGGGCGATGGTTTGTTTGAACACATCCGCAGTTTCCTGACCTGAGTAGGATATAAAGGGTAACTGAAGGTTAATACTTACAATGTCCGCGGGGGTGATGAACAAATAAAGATCATGAGCACCATCGATACCTCCCGCATAGAAAGCGTCCCTCGTAGTAAGGCTCATTTTATAAATACTGCCGCCCCATACATTATCACCGCCCATAGCAACGCCGGTATCGGTAACCGTCTGATAGAACATCCAGCCGGTAACGCCTTCTTTCCCAAAGAAACCGTCGCCGCCGTTACCGCCGATTTGGACCTTCAACTGGTCAATGGGCTTCCACCAAACATTACCGGCAGCCTGAAAACTACCTGACCAGTGCACGCCATCTATCCGAAAATAGCCGCCAAATACGCCGTCCTCGGTTTCGCCGGAACCGTCAATACGAACCCGGTCCATCCCGCCGCCCGATGTTACTTTGTTGGCATCGCCTGCGGCATCTTTGTCGGTATTTCCCTGGAGCACATTTACCGTCCCAATCACGTGACCGCTTACATCCACGGCGAAAACCGCCCCCGCAACCAGCGCAAAAACCACTGAAATTGCAATCAGTTTCTTCATAATCAATCCTCCTGAAACTTTCGGGAAGGAAGCAACCGACGGTTACTTCAGCCCCTCCCTTAAAATTACATGATATACTTACAAATCAGTATAACACGTTTTTGAATTTTTGTCAACTATTTCTTGACAAAATTCTGAAACACCTCAACTAAATTATCGTAACTTTTTTCGGAAAAATAGTCAAGCATTTTTTATTTTTTTTACGATTTTTTTTCTGCAACACGGATTTTACCAACTACCAGTATGATTTTATATCGCTCCAAGTATGTTTTTTCCAACGACAGCAAATATGACAGCAAAAAATCCCCAAAAACACCCCCTCAACCGCCCCCATCCGCCCCCCGATTTCACCCAAACGCCCCCCTCCAAACGGATTTCTTCTATATATAGGGGGGGGTGACAGGCTCTTTTAAGGAAGAATTTAACCAGAGAGGTCACGGAGGAAGAAAGTATTATCGCATCAAAACTCCGTGTTCTCCGTGTACTCCGTGGTGAATTTCTTCTCGTACTTCACTGATTAGTCTTTTTGGCGAAGCCCCGAGGGCTTGAAAAAATGGTACATATCATCAATAATAAAAACGGTAATGCTTATGGAAAAAGTAGTTGAAAAACTGGATAACATAAGGGGTTAATATGATTTTTCAATTAATTATTTCAACCATTATCGTTATTCTTGGTCTAACCATTTTTTTTATCGCGCGAAAATATGAAAAACACCAGCCAGGTTAGCCGTAAGAAGTGACTGTCACTGATATGATATAATATTGACATACTTTTTTATGGAGGATTTTATGTCTATAAGTTTGAGGGAAAATATTAAACCTGTCTCTTATATAAAAACCAACGCGGCTCAAATGGTGCGGTATGTAAATGAACGAAAAAACCCCGTAATAATTACCCAAAACGGCCACGCAAAAGCCGTATTAATGGATATAGAAACATATCAAGACACGGAGGATGCTTTTGCTTTAATGAATATTATAAAACTGGCGGAAAAAGACATTAAAGACGGAAATGTAAAAAAAGCCGATGATGTGTTTAAAAATATAAAAGAAAGAATAGCGAAAAATGGTTAAGAAAATAAAAGAATATGAAAAATTTCTGGTAAATATGACTCAAAGCGCTGAAAATGATTTAAATGAAATAATATTATTCATTGCCCAAAATAATCCGCAAACCGCCCTAAAAATAATGGAAAAAATACAAGCAAGAATAAATACGCTGGATCATTTCCCCTACAGGGGAACTTATGTTCCTGAATTATTGGCCAAAAACATGAAAGACTACAGGCAAATAACAGAATCACCGTGGAAAATAATATATAAAGTAGATGATGATATTGTAAATATATTGGCAATTCTTGATTCAAGAAGAAACCTGCGGGACATATTAATAAAAAAATTACTGAAATCGTAAAAGGTGGCTGTCACCAATCCCCGTATTGACTAAATAATTAATTATAATAAAATATAAGTATGGAACTGAACAAAATCCCCAAAAAATATCAGGCTGATATAAAAAAAGCCGTAAACTTGCTCAAAAATGAAGGGTGTAAAGCTGTTTTTCTGTTCGGATCAATGGTTACAGGCAAAATACATCGGAATTCAGATATAGATATAGGTATAACGGGACTTCCACCGGAAAAATTTATTCGTGTATATGCAAAGTTAGATAATAATTTATCAAATACTGTTGATTTGATTGATTTTGATGAAAATGATAAATTTTATAATCTTTTAAATTCTCTTGGGGAGATTGTAGAAATTGGATAATGCCATTATTCAAAAAATACAATTTGAAATTGAACAAATAGATGAACTTTTAGGCGAGACAAGTCCATTATTTGACTTATGTAAAATTAGAGAACCTGATTTTGTTGAAAAATGCGGAATAGCATTGATTCTTCAATCTTTTTATAATGGAATTGAGAAAATAATGTTATTAATAATGAAAAATAAAGACATGGGATTACCTAATGGAATTAAATGGCATAAAGAATTATTTGATAATGCGTTCAAAGAAACAAAAAATAGAACATATATATTCAGAAAAGAATTATATGAGCAACTAAATGATTATTTAAAATTCAGGCATTTAATAAGACATACCTATGGTTTTCAATTAAAATGGGAAAGAATGAAAAATATATTATTTGATATGTATCCTTTATGGGAAAAGATAAAAGAAGATATAAATATATTCACAAAAAATAATTAGTGATGCCTTCGCATTCGCAAAAGGTGAAACCGGTAGCTACTTTAACTGTTGGTCTGGAGCAGGCTGTTTTGGACGTCCAGGACTTCGGTAAAGTCGCGGCTGTCGAAATGGGCGTAGTGGCGGGTCATGGACAGGGATTTGTGGCCGGTAACTTTTTGGACTTTCAGGGTGCTGACGTTCGCCATGAGGAGGGCGGTGTTCAAAAAATGCCGCCAGTGGTGCAGGGCCAGGCCGCGTTTTTTGCGTTCTTCCCTGCCGATGCCGATTTTGTCAAAAGCGGCGCTGGTTTCCTTGTACACCCTGTTACGTGAAATTGGTTTACTGCCGCCGCCTTCCAAAAATAAAAAATCCTGCGCATCGTTTTTGATGAGCGTTGAAAGTTCGTCGTATAACAGGGCGGTAATGGGAATATTTCTTGAATCTTTGGTTTTAAGGGGGCGTATGCCGTATTTTTTTGAGTATTGCGTGCAAACGTGAATGTGGTCATCGCGGATGTTTTCGGTTTGCAGGCCGATAATTTCGCTTAACCTCATGCCGGTGCAGGCGGCCAGTTTATTAAAGACATAAATTTCATAGCTGTCCCAGATTTTTCTCCAGTCAGCGGGAAAAAGTTTTTGCACTTCATCGCTTTTCAGTATTTGCACTTCCTTGTTATGCGCTATCAGCTTTTTTATTTTTTCCATCGGGTTTGACGGAATCAGCTTGAGCCGCGCCGCTTCCTTCATCATTACTTTTAACGTGGCGATCAGTATGTTAATGGAAGAATTGTTGTACCCGTCCCGCGAAAGGCGCATGATCCAGTTTTGAACAATATCCGTCGAAATGGCATTGATTCCCATCTTGCCGAAGAAAGGTTTTATGTGGAGTTCCAAATTTGTTTTGTAGTGGTCGATGGTGGACGGCGCGAGCGGATTTTGCATCTGCCGCCATTCGAGGTATTTGCAGGTTCTGATGTCCCACCAACCTTCAGAAAATTCCATAAAACTTATGGGTTTTTTTTCCGGTATCAATTTTCCTTTCCGGTACAACTCCATGCAATACATCTTCGCGGCGGTTTTCGTCCGCTGTCCGGTTGAATGTCCGCACATTCTTTTGCCGTCACCGTCATAACATTGATAATAAAAAACGGTAACCGTTTTTAATTTCCTTGGATAAAGGGTAAAAGGTTCTTTATACCGCATAAAATCCCCCTGAGGGTTACTGCTTACACAACTGCTGACATAACCCCAATTCCAATTTTACACGTAAATCGTCATAGCAACGCTAATTCCATATCCAGCAATGATTTACGCTCTTTTGGATTATCGGAAAATTTCGCCTCACACACACCAAAAACGCAACCGTCGGTTGCTTCCTTCCCGAAAGTTTCAGGAGGATTGATTATGAAGAAACTGATTGCAATTTCAGTGGTTTTTGCGCTGGTTGCGGGGGCGGCGTTTGCCGCTGACGTTGGGGTTGAAGCCATCGGAAAGGTAGACCTTATTAACGGCAGCACGCTCAAAGATGCTAACGGTGATTCCCCCAAACCGGGAACCGATTACACCGGGCGGCTGCGGGTGCAAGCGGGCGGCGAGAATGACGACGGTACCTTCGGCGGCTGGTTCCGCTACGAGTCGGGTATTAGCGGTGCTGATGACGCAGCTTTTGCTCATGCCTGGTGGAAGCCCATTGAGCAGGTAAAGCTGACTATCGGCACTAATCAGGACGGATGGTTCGGCATTGACGGTGTTACCCGCTGGGGTTTCTATCAGAAAGCAGGCGATTCGGGAATTATTAATGCCGGTAACGCGTGGGGAGGCGGCTACACCGCTCTGGGTGTTGTATATGGCAGTGCGTTCTTCGGTGGATGGACGGGTGGACTGTGGCTGAATATTGTCCCCATGGAAGCTCTGGAGATCAATATTGGCATTCCCTACGGTGATGAGGTGAGAAATGTGTATCCACGGACCAATGTCCAGGTCGTCTATACTGCTGACGGCCTCGGCAAGTTTGGTTTGACTTATGCCGGCGGCATAGGCCACCGAGACGGAAAATATGAGATGAAAGAATATGATAAAGACCTGTATGCATTCGACCCTGAAAGTTCTGATGGTACTCCGAAGAAGGTACAGGAGGCGGGGAAAGAATACGCTGAGGTACTTGACCCAGCAGTTGACTACGACCCCAGCAAGATTTATCTGTATGTCGGCCTGACGATGATTGAGAATCTGAGTATTGACATCGGCTTTGGCTATACCTTCCCCGTTACGTTAGAAAGTAAAACAAAAGTTGATGCACCGATAGCCGCCGGTCTCGGCGCCCATTTTACCGCCGGTGATTTTGGGGTTAAGGCCCGCACCGTGGCAGCCTTTATGGGGAAAAGGAAGGCGGATGGCGCTGATGCGGTTAATGATCCTTTTGAATTGTTGTTCGATGTGATGCCCTACTATGCGGTTAATGAAAGCCTGACCGCCCATTTCAGCCTCGGCGTTGGCTATAAGGCTAAGAAAGACAGCAAGGCTGATCCAGACGGTGCAGATTATGCCAAGATGGGTTTCCATGCGGAGCCGTATATCACCATCAAATCGAGCTGGTGGGCACCGAACTTCTATGCCGGTATCAGACTTGAGACCGATGGCAAGAAGTATAAGGACGGCGGAGAGACCAAAGATGGCGGCACCTACATGAACTGGGCTGTGCCGATTGGCATTGTGTTTGAGTACTAAAATTAAAGCCGTTTAAGCAGCGGTTGTGTGTGTCTGTAAGCCCCCGGGGAAGCCTGGGGGCTTTTTTTGTTGGTTGGGGGTGGGGTGGGTTGACAGCTTTACAAAGATGTATTACATTGTTTACATGATAAGGTATGCAGAAGACATCGCAAAAAGAATAAGTAAAGGGCTTATTCCGCAAGATATTTTTCTGCATATTAATAATGTCTTTACGGCAATAGATATAACAAAGGACTTGAGCCTTTTTGACATAAAGCAATTAAAGATGTCAAAAGAGACAAGCCGTATTTATTATCGCTTACGTAAAGGAAAATATAGGGCTATTTTTTATGTTGATAATAATGACATAATGGTTATAGCCTTAGACAAAAGGGAGGATATATACCGAAAATGGCAGTAATATCATTAAGACTTAATCGAAATGAAGAAAACATGGTAAAATTTCTTTCAAATTATTATTTTTTACACAACAAGTTGCAAAAGAACATGGAGGATGTTTTTTTTTATAATTTTCTCCAAAACAGCCTGGGCATCTTGATGCGCCTTCTGTATAGTATCTTGGGCATAACCCGCAATCAATTCCGCAACAACCCAAAGTATGATATTTCTTAATTAGTTTATCCACAAAATAATCCTTTACTCTATATATAATTAAATTCATATTTTGTCAATATTGACATTAAGAACATGGTAGCGGCTATATAACGCTGCCATCAAAATTATTTCTTTATTCAATACTCTTTTTATCAAATGACACCCTTGCGTTACCGCAATATTAATTTTGGTTCTTTGTAAATGACGCGGGAAACCAATATGGATTGGGATATAATTGAATAAGCTGTTTTCCGTCAACTGAAACCAAATCATGCCAAATGATTGTTCTGTAATATCCGGTTGGACTTTGCATATTTGCGTCATCAAAAACAATACGCGAGCCTTCTTGAATAAGGCCTTTCAGTCCTTCCAGCGCGGCCATTTGCTCTTTTCCGGATTGGACTTGAAAACT
This sequence comes from Treponema sp., assembly GCA_031283105.1. Classification (GTDB taxonomy): domain Bacteria; phylum Spirochaetota; class Spirochaetia; order Treponematales; family Breznakiellaceae; genus WQXQ01. Next base: position 9,060 of record JAITCL010000105.1, read on the forward strand.
CAGCATAGTATCTATTATGCCGTTTCCGCTTGTGTCAAGGCAGACTTTTACATCCACCCTGCCTTTTTTATCAAGCGTTTCAGTTTTCATAATGACTTTGCCAGCTCTTTCATTGGCGAAAGTCATTCCAACTGTAATAAACAAAAACACAAAAAGAATCAAAGCACTTTTGCTTATGCCTTTCATAAGAACCTCCATTTCATTAAATAATTACCAAGCAACTGCTTGATATAAATATAACAAACTATTGCTTAAGTGTGGTGAAAGTGAAGTGAAATCTGTCTGAATTTTAGCTGAATTTTTCGGCAACCGCTGATCTAATGGACTTTTGCGTAACATCATAAACTCAAGAGAAATTCATCCCACAAAGAACAGCGCTTCGTGGTAAATCTCTTCTTACAATACATTCAAAACGGTCCGAAGCCAATCTTAACCGCGAAGGCAAGGAAAGCCGAAGTTATAATCAGGATGACAATCTGAAGTTTCCATGTCCAGCGCATCCATTTGGTATAGCCTGCTACCGTGAATGAAAGGGCGATGAGGAGCAGCGCGTTGGTGGGGTAGATCATGTTGGAAAAACCGTCGCCAAAATCAAAGGCGAGAACCGCGGTCTGCCGCGTGATGCCAACAAGGTCGGCCAGCGGGGT
>JAITCL010000106.1 GCA_031283105.1 Treponema sp.
TGCGTTACGCAAGCAAGCCTAACGCAAGGGGGGCAATAGGTATATGTTTGGTTATGTCCACTGGTTACATGGGAAAATAACTATTCAAATTGTAGGCAGTATGTAGGCAAATTAAAAAATGATTATGTAATTCTATATCTGGTAAGGAATTACAGAATGTTAGCAAGGGCAGGACTCGAACCTGCGACCTCCGGGTTATGAGCCCGACGAGCTGCCAACTGCTCTACCTTGCGTCGTATTTTTTAGTATGCCAAATTACAGCAAGTTTGTCAAGTATCATACAACATCCATAAAATGCCATACTGCCACAGACAAATCTGACGAAAAAGGATTACAGCGGTTAAAATCGGGTAACCAATCGCTGCCGGTCAGCAGTTCCTGGCAAAAACCGTCTTCTATGCCCAATTCCTCCAGCCAGCCCATGACGGTTTCGTATTCCCGCTTGCTCAAAAAACGCCCCGGACTGTGTACGAGCGAACTGTATCCGAGGCCATTAGTTTCCTTTATCGGCGTGTATTGGCTCATCAGCGAGAGCAGAGCGCTGCCACGGGCGTTGTCGGCAAACCAGCGCAGTACCGCACGGGTGGACTCAAGATGACCGGGAAGAATCAAATGACGGATAATGACATGGCATGGCTGCTGTGGCCTGTGCCGCATCATCCACAGAATAGCCTGAGAAGCGGCCTGGGGGTAATCGGGGACATTGAAAAATTTGGCTGCAAGGCTGCTGTCAAGGGTTTTCAGATCCGGCATATAGGTATCAATATGACCGTTCAACAATTCCAGCGTTTCAAGGCTTTCGTAGCCGGATGAATTCCACAGTACGGGGATATTCAGACCGGCAGCTTTGGCGGCGATTAAACCCTGAACGATGGCGGGAACAGCGTGGCTTCCCGTTACCATGTTGATATTTTCAGCGCCGCTCTTCTGTAATTTAAGACAGATTGCGGTAAATTCATCCGTGGAGACAATGCGTCCCAGACGCTGATCCTGGCGGCGCTCATGACGTTTAACGGTTTGACCGCCCCCCGAAATTTGCCAGTTCTGACAAAAAATACAGCCCAGATTACAACCGCTGACAAAAATCGTACCGGAACCGCCCTTCCCGCTCAATGGCGGTTCTTCGCCGCGGTGCAGTCCGGCAAAGGCGAGCTTTAATTGCGAACTTTCCCCGCAAAAACCGTCAGAGCCGGCAAGCCGGTCAACGCCGCAGGCGCGGGGACAAAGCCGGCAATTCTGATACAGGGTGGATATATCCATAATAAAAATAGTATAATGTTTCTGAACAAATTAGCACACAACAAGGTTATTGTTTTGCGCGAATACTGTCAATGTGTGTTTGCATAAAAGCAAAAGTATACTAGGGAGCGGCAGGCATTTTTTATGGAAGAATCATCGCCGATACATCTGGATCTTCGCGCCCCGCTTGAATATGCGGAAGCGCCGGGACTTATTCCTTTTGAATGTCTGCCTCCCGCAGATGAAGCCGCGCAGGAATTGCTGTTCTGCTTTGAACTTAACCATGAACAGGCAGGACGCATAGACCCTGATGCGGATTCTTTTTTGGGGGAGATTGCATTTTCCGGTAAAGGCACAGACGGGCGGAGAAAGGTTCAACTTCCCGCTGGTTTGTATCTGTTTGCCCAGCAGCGCAGGATGCTTGACCGCGGGGAATGTATTGGTATGGCGATTGAACAACAGCAAGACGGGCTGTGGGAACGGCTCCGGCTGGGAGACCGTTTGTATATCCGTTATCTATTTGAAGACGGCAGTCCCGTGACTCAAATTTTCAGGACATATTCCGGTAACTGTTGATGATTTTTTCACAAAAATATTATATACTACATTATGCAACAAACAATTTTTGGCAAGACCGGCCTTTCGGTCAGCCGTACCGGTTTTGGGTGTATCCCCATACAGCGTATTCCCTATGATGAAAGTACGGCCCTGCTGCGCTACGCTTATGAGCATGGTGTTATTTTGTATGATACCGCCAATTCTTACACAACCAGCGAAGACCGAATCGGCGCCGCGCTTGCGCCGGTGCGCGATAAAATTGTTATCTGTACAAAATCAGCGCCGCTTGTGCCTGACAAGGTGATGGTAAATATAGAAAATAGTTTAAAGATGTTTAAAACTGACTACATCGACGTGTTTCAGTTTCACAATCCGCCCTTTGTGCCCCGCCCCGGAGGTGAAGACGGCCTGTACGATCTTGCGCTGAAAGCGAAAGCGCAGGGAAAAATCCGGCATATAGGCATTACACAGCATAGCAAGGGTCGCGCCCGTGAAGCGGCGTTATCCGGCCTGTACGATACGTTACAGTACCCGCTGTCTTATCTGTCCACCGGCGAGGAACTGGCGCTGATTGATCTTTGCCGCGAAAACAATGTAGGTCTGCTTGCCATGAAGGGCTTATGCGGAGGAATCCTGACCAACGCACGGGCCGCGTTTGCGTTTCTGCGGCAATATGACAATGTAATTCCCATTTGGGGAATGCAGAGAATGTCTGAATTGCAGGAATTTTTGTCGTACGAAGAAAATCCGCCCCTGCTCGACAACAAACTTCAAACTGTCATTGAAGCCGACCGGAAAGAGTTATCCGGCAATTTTTGCCGAAGCTGCGGTTATTGCCTGCCCTGTCCGGCGGATATTCAAATACCGACCGCGGCGCGTATCACCTTTTTAATGAGAAGAACCGTTAACGCTGGTTTTATGACCGAGGGCTTTCAACAAGAAATGAAAAAAATCGACAACTGTACCGGCTGCGGCCATTGTAAAGAAAATTGCCCGTATGAGTTGGATACACCGGCGTTGTTAAAAAGACAGCAGACAGAATTTTTTGAAATGGTAGCAAGTGGGGAGTAGGGGCGTATATTATTAATTTCAATATTGTCTATCTTTAATATATTCCTGGTTTGTCATTTGCCTATAATTCATTTTATATTCTTTAATAAAATCAACAGGAATTTTTATTCCGGTGTATTTTTTCCCAATTCTATCAAACAAAATATAATCAAAAGAATTAAAACAGTCATAAAATGCCCAATTTAGCTCGTATTGATCAAAAATCCGCTCATGATCTCTATGTATTTCATAATATTCTTTTTTCGCCGTTTCATTTTTTTCTAAAATTGCTATAAAATAATTCAACCTATTACTATTAAATTTTTTATGTGTTTCAATAAAATTATCTTCTTTTAAATTTATATAAAATACAGGTTTTGATAAACCAATTTTAATTATTTCCTCTCTATTTTCATTTAAGTATTTTATTAATTCAGTATAATCATCATCAATGGGTTTATCCTTATTATTATTTCCACATGAAAACAGACCAATACAAATAATAAACAGGATTATCTTATTTTTTGCTGCAAACAAATAATTTATATTTATCATAATAATTTATCCTCCAATAACACTTTTTTAATGAAAAAAACAGCAGACAGGATTTTTTGAAATGGTGGGGAGTAGGGATTAGGGAATGGGGTTGTTGTTCGTTATCAATGCGTATAAGTAGACGCTATGCCTTCAAACAATAACCCCCACTCCCTATCCTCTACACACCTCAATACCGGGCAATTTTCTGCCTTCCAGCAGTTCCAGAGAAGCGCCGCCGCCGGTACTTACGTGGCTCATTTTTGAAGCAAGGCCGAATTTGTTGACCGCCGCAACGGAGTCGCCGCCGCCGACCACGGTAATGGCGCCCTTGCCGGTAGCTTCCGCCACCAATTTTGCCACTGCTTCGGTACCTTTGGCAAATGCGTCAAATTCAAAAACGCCGACCGGGCCGTTCCATACAATGGTTTTGGCTTTGGCAATTACTTCCTGATATTTCGCCAGGGTTTTCTGTCCTACATCAAGGCCCATAAGGTTATCGGGCAAATCAAAACCGTCAACCGGAACGGGAACAGCCGTCACGTCAAAACTTGTCGCGCCGAGATGATCCACTGGCAAGACAATTTCCACACCGGCGCTTTTGGCCGCTTCAAGAATTTTTTTCGCCGTGTCGATCTGGTCATCCTCAACCAGGGATTTCCCCACCTTGTAGCCTTGCGCTTTCAGGAAGGTATACGCCATACCGCCGCCGATAACCAGAGCGCTGGCATTTTTCAACAGGCTTTCCAAAACGGCGATCTTTGAGGAAACTTTTGCCCCGCCGATAATCGCTACCAGCGGCTTTTGCGGGCTGGTGACAATCGGTTCAAGGTAGTTGACTTCTTTTTCCATAAGGAAGCCCGCCACTGCTACCGGCACAAATTTGGCGATTGACGCGGTAGAGGCATGGTCGCGGTGGGCGGTGCCAAAAGCGTCGTTGACAAATACATCGCCGTAAGTCGCCAGTTCTTTTGCCAGCTTGTCAAGGTCAGCCGCTTCTTTGGCGGTTTCTTCTTTATGAAAGCGGGTGTTTTCCAGCATGATAACCGAGCCGTCAGCCTGGCTTTCGATAAATGCCTTTTTGCCGTAACAGCCGTCCTCACCGGCGAAAATCACCGGCTTGCCCAGCTTCTGCGCAAGATAGGCGGCAACCGGCGCCATGCGGTGTTTGCCCTTGATGTAGGCGGCTTCGTCAAAGGTTCTGCCGTCTTTTTCGGCTTTCTCTTTCGCCTTTTTTGCGTCTTTGGACGGGTCGCCCAAATGGGACATCAACGTTAAGGTCTTTATCCCCTGATCAAGAATGTACTGAATGGTAGGCAGGGCCGCCGTAATGCGGGTATCGTCCTGCACCACACCGTCTTTCATCGGCACGTTAAAGTCCACGCGCATTATTATCCGTTTGCCTTTCAGGTCAACGGTTTTTACGGTTTTAATCATTACTTACTCCTTTGAGGGAGTGGGGGTTAGGGAGTGGGGAGTGGATTTATTGTTCGTAATCTATGCGTGAAAAAAAACACGCAATGATTTCTGACAATAACCCTACTCCCTACTCTCTACTACCAATTCCCTACTTTTTACTATCAATGTATTTGAGAAGGTCAACTACCTTATTGGAATAGCCCCATTCATTGTCGTACCATGAAACCACTTTGAAGAAGCGTTTTTCGCCCTTGAGGTTGTTCTGCATGGTGGCAAGGCTGTCGTAGATTGAAGTGTTGGTATTGTGAATGATGTCGGTTGAAACAATTTCCTCATTGCAGTAGAGCAGGATTCCTTTCAGGTAGGTTTCCGAAGCCTTTTTCATGGCTGCGTCAACGGCTTCAATGGAGGTGTCTTTCTCGGAGCGGAACGTCAGGTCTACTACCGAGCCGGTGGGTGTGGGAACGCGGAAGCTCATGCCGGTGAGTTTGCCCTTGGTGGAGGGAAGCACTTCGCCTACGGCTTTTGCCGCGCCGGTTGTGGAAGGAATAATGTTGATAGCGGCAGCCCGCCCGCCCCGCCAGTCCTTTTGGGAAACGCCGTCTACGGTTTTCTGGGTGGCGGTATAGGAATGGATTGTGGTCATAAGACCGGTCTCGATGCCGATGCCTTCTTTGATCAGTACATGAACCACCGGAGCAAGGCAGTTGGTGGTGCAGCTTGCGTTAGAGATTACATTGTGTTTCGCTGCATCGTATTCTTCATTATTAACGCCCATGACAATAGTTTTAATCGGTTTGGAATCGTCGCCCGATTTACCCGGCGCGGAAAGAATAACTTTCTTCGCTCCGGCGGCGATGTGCCCATAAGCCTTTTCGGAGTTATAGATACCGGTACACTCAAGGACATATTCAACACCCATATCCTTCCAGGGAAGCTGTTCCGGCGTAAGACCTTTGCCTGACAGACATTTAATCTTGTGGCCGTTGACCACCAGAATATCATCGCCATCGGTGCCGATGTCGGCTTTCATCTGACCCTGCGTTGAATCGTATTTTAACTGATAGGCAAAGTATTTTGCATCAGTAGAAATATCAACCACCGCTACTACGTCAATCTTGTCTTTTCCCAGCAATCCCTGTCCTACCAGGGCCTGGAATACCAGACGTCCAATGCGTCCAAAACCATTAATCGCGATTTTCATAAAAACCCCCATTTCGAGTATATTTTTTTCAGAATAGACAGAATCGCGGGTTTTGTCAAGAGACCAATACAGGGTAAAAAAAACTAACATTTGAAACGAATTTTCTTGACTATTTTAGTAATTTATTTATCTTTGTATTAGGGAATTAAGACAGTTCCCCGGCGCCGAAGACAGGAGGTAAACAAGATGATGACTCACAGACATACACAGATTCTTGAACTTTTGTCCAAGCATCAGCGTTCTGAAGTAGCTTCTCTCTCAGAACTGTTGGCCGTTTCCCAGGTAACAATCCGCAAGGACTTGGATATTCTTGAGGAACGGGGACTGGTTCGCCGGGAACATGGATGCGCCTGCCTGAACAATGCAGATGACACAGGCAAGCGTCTGGCGTTCAATTATGACATAAAAAAGCGAATCGCCAAGGGAGCCGCCGCAACAGTTGAGGAAGGAGAAACGGTGATGATCGAATCCGGTTCCTGCTGCGCTCTGCTGGCGGAAGAACTTGCCAATGAACAGAAAGATGTCACGATAATAACCAACTCGGTTTTTATCGCCAACTTCATTCGCCACGCGGCCCATACCAAAATTATACTTTTGGGCGGCTGCTACCAGCCCGAAACCCAGGTGCTGGTGGGACCAATGACGCGGAAATGCGGCGAGATTTTCTTTTCGGATAAATTCTTTGTTGGGACTGACGGTTTTATGCCGGATTTCGGATTTACCGGAAATGATCACCTGCGCTCACAAACCGTAATGGACTTGGCGGAAAACGCGCGTGACATTTTTGTTCTGACTGACTCCGAAAAATTCTCCCATCAGGGCGTACTGGGGCTGGTACGGCTGGAAAATGTCACCGGGGTTTTTACCGATGACCGCATTCCGGCAGGAATCGAAAAGCAACTGCTTGACAACCATATAGCGCTGTTTAAGGTTCCCGAACACGCGCCATGAGCGCAGATAGCCGGTATTAGTCAGGATTGGTTTTCTTCGGTCTTTTGGGTATACTTGGAATACGGAGGGATTAACATGGGGCATGTTGATGTGCAAATTACGCTCAAAAACGCTGGGGATGTTGCTAATGTACAGCGCGGGATTATTACCGAACCTGAAATCCACCAGACAACGATTAAGGCTATGGTTGATACCGGAGCCACCTATCTGATTATTAACCGGGAACTTTTACACAAGCTGGGGCTTTATACAGCCGGCGAGCGTACGGTCAGTTTTGCGAACAGCGCAGGGGCAGTATGCAAGATGACTGAACCCATAGAAATTCATTGGGAAGACCGTTTTATTACCATGCCCGCCTTGCTGGTAGATGATGCAGAGGAAATTCTTCTGGGTGTTTATCCGCTTGAAGGAATGGATTTAATGGTCGACCCGGTGAATCAAAAACTGGTCGGCGCTCATGGTGATGTTCCAACGTGCTATTGTTACTAGATACTGCCCAGAATGTCGAGCAGGCGCTGTTTGTCAATTGATCTGAGGAAGCTTGCCAGCCGGGGCCCCTGATCTTTGCCGATAAGGGCCTGGTATGCGGCGCGGAACAGCGCCTTGGGTTCGATGCCGGCTTTTTGGGCAATGCCGTAAATTGCTTCAGCGCAGGGCTTGTCTTCGGTAAAGGTTTCAATGCGGGAGATTACTTCGTCCCGTAGCAGCCGGAGGGCGGCGGCTTCTTCAGCGAAAAGTGCGACCTTGTCGGCGGCCATGCCGGCAGCCTGCTCCCCCGCCGCTCTTAACCGAAAACGGAATTCGTCAGGGGCGCAGTTTTCCACCCAATACCGCGCACAGAGCGCCCGCGCCCGCAAAGCGGGAATCTGCTCCGGGGTTGGGCCATGCGGCGGCCCACCCAATGCCGCCAGAGTCTTTTCCACATCGCCGTCGGCAATCTGCACCAGGCTGCACAAATGACGGAATGTAATTTGAAAAGGCGGCGTCATCTTTTCCAGCGGTAAAGTAGTGCCGTCCGGGGCGGTAGTAACCTGGGAAAGCTCATAGATGCGCCGTTCCCAGCGGTATGTCGCTTCATCCTTTGCCGGTTCCAGTTTCCAGGCAATGCGCTCGGTTTTATCGTAATCTTCGTAAATTTTAATTACGTCCAAATCAAAGGAAATCGTAAATTCCGTATTGGGCCGCGTCCCCGCAAAAAGGTAGCGGGCCAGTTCGGGCGTATAGACACGCAGCACTTCGGGAAGATCAACCACGTTTCCTTTTGAGCTTGCCATCTTGCCCGGAGTTCCCTTAAGGCCAATAAAATCGTACCGGAAAGTAACCGGAGCCTCCCAATTATACACATCCATGCACACATGACGGGCAGTGTCAAAACTGCCGCCCGAACTGTGATGTTCCTTGCCCGCCGGTTCAAAATCAACCTTTTCGTATTCCCAGCGCATGGGCCAGTCAATCCGCCAGCCGAGTTTAACTCCCGGCGTACTGCGTATGTCCGCAGTTTCCGCATGACCGCAGGCAGTGCAATGGTATTGCAATCCCCACTCGCCGTCCCAGCCGTCAATTTCCGTTTCATCTTTGTTACACGCGCCGCAAAACACGCTGACCGGCCACCACTCGCCCTGAATTTTATGTTCTTCATCGCGGAATTTATCGAGTATGTTTTTTAACGCGTCACGGTGTTCCAGCGCCCGGCGTATTCCTTGCGCATAACGCGAAGAACGGTAACGTTCAGCCTGATACAGAAATTCGGGATAAATCCCCACGATGGGGAGCGCGCTTTCTACATCAACCTCATGATGGCGGGCATAACTTGCATCCCGTTCCCAAGGATCGGGAACCATAGTGATGGGAAAGCGCAGATACTTTTGAAGCTCATCCTGCTTCGGCATATTTTTGGGGACTTTGCGGAATACATCGTAATCGTCCCATGAGTAAATAAAGCGCACTTTTTTGCCCATGTCCCGCAGGGCGCGGACAACCAAATCAACCGAGATAATTTCCCTAAAGTTGCCGATATGCACCGTTCCCGACGGGGTAATCCCCGACGCGCAGGTATAGAGTTCCTTCTCACCGTCAGGCGATTTATCGTGAATAATTTTTTCCGCTGTTTCATCGGCCCAGTGGGCGGTAGTTCGTGAATCCATGTGGGGTATTATACTGAAGACTTTTATCAATGGGAAGCTGGGGGTGGAAGCGCCCGCCGGGAAAACTATGCGAGATGAGAATAAAGAGAAGAATTTTCACCACGGAGGACATGGAGAACACGGAGGAAGAGGACAGGGGTGGAACTACAGAATCAGGTATTATATCAGCATAAGCCGCCTGAGAGAGGCCGGCGGGGCGGCAAAAAAAGGTAAATGCTGTCCCTAATTACCCAAAAACTCCCCTTGACTTTTTGGGAACCGGGCTTTACAATCATACTATTATGAACCTAAAAACAGTCCTTACGGCGGAAACCATTAATCTTCATCTAAAAGGTTCCACCAAAGATGAAATAATCAACGAGTTGCTCGATATGCTGGTCGCGGCAGGAAAAATTTCTGACAGGCAGGCTGCTTTTAATGCGGTCATGGAACGCGAGCAGAAAATGTCCACCGGAATGAAACACGGCATTGCCATTCCCCACGGAAAAACCGACTCTATTGAGGATTTGGTCGCCTGTGTTGGCATTGCGGAAAAACCCGTGGAATTCGATTCCCTGGATCATGAGCCATGCCGCATTTTCATTATGACGCTTTCCCCGCTGGAAAAAACAGGCCCCCATCTCCAGTTTCTTGCTGAGATCAGCCTTCTATTCAAGAGCGCGGAAAAACGCCAGGAAATTATTGGCGCAGAAACACCGGAAGCGATAGTTAAAATTCTCGCTGAGTAGTACCCATTTCCCTAAAAAAAATCCCCCGCTGCAACCAGCGGGGGCAACAAGTTAAACACTAATACTAACGAAGTTTTTTCATTGCATCATCAGCAAGTTTTCTGACGGCAGGAGTCCAGCCTGAGGCGCCGACGGAAATCAGGGCTGGCCGGCCCAGAATGCGGCCTGTTTGGCCAAGGGCAGGAATAATTGCCCGTACCATTTGTTCTTCCTCCTGCCTGATATTGTCATTGACGCGTTTATTGTTCAGTTCCATAAGGAATTTTGACAACAGTTGGGCGGAATTATCGGTTCCCAGAGAAGCCAGCGCCGCAATGGCTTTAAATTTTTCGTCAGAATCATAACCGTAGCTATAACTCCGTTCCAGCATCGGGTAGACTGATTCATCATCAGTCTTGTAACGGTTGATCATGCCCATTGCCATTTTTCTCATGTCGGCAAGGGTTATCCTCAGTTGTACATCGGTAGAGGAACCTCTCCAGCCTTCGCTAAAGGCCGCCACCGCAACACCCACTTTGTCTTTGTTGTCCACCTTTGTTGCCTCAATAGTCTTGAGAGCGGCATATTTGGTGGGATAATCATACCCTGATCCCTTGACAATCTCCAACATATACGGCGTTGGATCTTTGGCAATTAAAGGAAGCGATCTGAGCGCCTGGCTTTTTATCCGTTCTGAATACCAGCCTACCGACGCAAAGAAAACAGGAAGATAACCGGAAGCATCCCCGTATTTTTCCAGCGAAATGATAGCGCCAAAGGCTATCCTTTCCCCATTAAGACGGTCGGGCGTAGGCGATGTGTTCAGGCTTTCCAGAACGCGGATTACCTGGGGAAGGTAGGTGGCAGCGCGGATTTTACCAAGCGCCATAAGAGCCTCGGCTTTAACCAGCGGCGCGGAAAATTCACTCACGAGCAGCCATAAGTCCGAGGCGGCCTGGCTGTATTTTTCCGCCCCAAGCATGGCTGAAAGGAGTATTGCCTGTTCATCGGCGGCATTTCTCTGGGTGACATCTTTAATGTTTTTATATTCGGAAAGCAATTTTCGCAGCGCTTTTGCGTAGAAATCTCCCGCGCCGGAGAGCCGCGCTTCAGACATATTTTGCAAAATGTCCAACTGCCCCGAATTGTTAAGCGCCGCGTTATAAAGATATGCATACACATCCACATCTTCCGAAGCGGCAAAGCCCGCTATTGCCGCACTGATCATCAATCCAAAAATAATTACAAACTTTTTCATTCTGATTTACCTCTATATATCCTAAATTCCTAACTTTGCCGGCGAACAGGCCGGAAAGTATATTCATACTGCATAATTTGTTTGGAATCTCCCTGGAAATTCTCAATCGTCTTCTTGACCAATTCCCCGTTATCGCCGTACTCGTTGGTTACGCGCATTTGAACCAAACCGTCCGCCGACAGCATTTCATTCTTCACCTCACGCCCTTCCTGCCATACCGCATTGATAACCGAAGTAGGCTTTCCATCGTTGTTAAGCACCACCTGTTTAACCAAATTGCCCTGCACGTCATAAGTGTACTGGGTAGAACTGATTGCGCTTTCCCCATCTTTGGTTTGGGATGAAGTCATCTTTCCCTGATTATTGAAAGTGTATACTGTCTCCGCCAGTTTATCGCCCGCGCGGTTCCTGATTATGCGGTTTGTCCGGTTCCCTTTGTTATCGTAGGAATATTCGTAGGTTGTAACTACCTTGCCTTTATTGTCAACCAGACTCTCCCGAAAAAGAAAACCCTGCGGATTATACTGGTACACCGTGCGGTTTTTCAGACGGCTTTCAACATCTCTGGTAATCTTTGTAGTGACATAACCCTTGTCATCGTTATAGGCAAATTCAACCTGCTCCAGCATTGCGCCGGAAGCCGAATACCGCGCCTGGTTATCAACATGGGAATAGGAAGAATCCCATGTGGAGGCAGTATACTCATCCAGAGAACCATCAGCGAAAAGAACCGATTGTTTTACTTCATAGGCTTCACGATCCCCGCCTTTTGTCTGTGTCTTTTTACCTCCGGCCTGAGAACAGGTAGCCATTGAAACAACCAAAGCAACCAGCAAGAGATTGATTTTCTTCATAATCATCACTCTCCTCATTCAAATGATATGGTACACTTAAATAATACCCCAAATTCAATTATCATACAAGTGAAAAAGGAATGAAAAATGCGTATTGTCAATAGCCGGATACTGGACGGAGAGGGAAGAACCCTTATTCTGAGGGGGGTAAATCTGGGGGGAGGCTCAAAGAACCCTTTTGGCCCGCCGGGCTGGGGTTTGCGCCCTGAATCCCTGAAAAACCCCGCAGAAGCCTCTTTTGTGGGGCGGCCTTTCCCGCTGGACGAGGCGGAAAGCCATTTTGAACGCCTGAATCGGGCTGGTTTTACCTTTTTACGGCTGGTTATCACTTGGGAAGCCCTGGAACATGGCGGGCCGGGCCAGTATGACGAGGCTTTTTTGGCTTATTTACGGAAAATTCTCCTGATTGCTGCAGAAAAAGGTATTTTTGTCTTTATTGACCCCCATCAGGACGTGTGGAGCAGGTGGACGGGCGGCGACGGCGCCCCGGCATGGACTTTGGAAAGGCTTGGCATGGATATTGAAAAGCTGGACGCGACCGGCGCCGCTATCACCCGGCAGCGTTACGGCGAGTTCCACAAAAGTCTGAAATACCCAAATGGGGAGCCTTTTCCCCGTATGGCATGGCCGGGCAATTACAACCGCTATGCGGCGGCGACCATGTTCAGCCTCTTTTTTGGCGGGAAAACCTACACCCCCGGTTTGAGCATAGACGGTGAAAATGTCCAGGACTGGCTGCAGGGCCGCTACATTGCCGCCTTTCGCCACTGTTACCGCCGCCTGAAAAACTGCGCCGCCATTGCCGGTTGGGGCGTGATGAACGAACCGCACAGCGGCTTTATCGGACACGGCGATTTGACCTGTGCCGAAAATCCCGTGCTGCCGGCGGGGCCGCGACCCAGTCCCTGGGATGCGATCCGAGCCGCTTCCGGCCATGCGATAGCAGCGCCGGTATTTAATGAACTGGGCAGAAAAACTTCCAAAAGCGAGTTGCTGAACCCCGGCGCTCATTCGCTTTTTAGGGAAGGGTTTTGCTGTCCCTGGAAACAGGCGGGAGTGTGGGCCGATGAAGGCGGCAAGCCGGTTCTGCTGCGCAAAAATCACTTTGCCCTGTTTGAAGGGCGGCAGGCGGATTTTATGCGGGACTTCCACAGGCCCTTCACCCTCCGTTTTATCGAGACGATGAAAGAGGCGGATGAAAACACGTTCTTTTTTATTGAGGGAATGCCTCCCGGCGCACACGGCGCGGCACATCCCGCATGGAACAAAAACGATCCGCCTAACGCGGTCAACGCGTTTCACTGGTACGACGGTTTTGCCCTGTTTACCAAACAGTTCCGCCCCTGGTTCACGATAAATCCCGACCGGTTCAAATTGATTCTGGGCAGAAAAAAAGTACAGGCTTATTTTAGTGAATGTCTGGCAAACGGCGTCAAGTGGTCGCGTGAAAAAATGAACAACATTCCCTGCCTGTTAGGTGAATTTGGCCTTGCCTTTGACATGAACAAACGCCGCGCCTTTGCCGATAAAAATTATTCACTGCACGAAGAAGCCCTGTCCATGTATTACAACGCGGTAGATGCAAACCTCCTCCATTCAACGATATGGAACTACACGGCGGACAATACCAATGCAACCGGCGACGGCTGGAACGATGAAGACCTTTCGATTTTTGCAGAGGGAAAGGAACGCGCCGCCGCGGGCTGGAAACGTCCCTACCCTATGGCAACCGCGGGCAGTCCCTTTTCAATAAAATGGAATTACCAGCGTGGTATTTTCCGCTATCGCTATACAGCGGACAGCAACATTGCCGCGCCTACGGTTATATACCTTCCGGCGGAATGGTTTGGGCAGCAAACAAAAGTTACCGCCCCCCTGCGCTGTGAACTCAGGCGGGAAGAACAGCGGCTTTTGGTTTTTAACGACGGCTTTGCCGGAGAAGTGGAGATTGAGGTAAAAGGTGAAAATAGGCTTAAATAATTTTATTGTTGAATTACACGATCATCAAATAGAATGGGAACAAAACGCAAATGAAACAATAGAATACTTTAAAAACACATTCGGAGATTTAATTGTTGATGTAGAGCATATTGGAAGCACTTCAATAAAAACCATAAAAGCTAAACCGATTATAGATTTAGTTGTAGGTATTAAAGATTTTAATAATTTGAACAATATCATGGAAAAAATGAAAATTAATGGTTTAACATATTGTCCAAAAAGAGATGGGCCGGAATCGAGAATGTTTGTAATAGGTGATCTTAATGGAATTTTGACACACATTATTCATTTAGTGGAATATAACGGAAATGAATGGAATAATAAAATAAATTTCAGGGATTATATGAATAATAATATTGAAAAAGCAAAAGAATATGAAAATTTAAAAATAAAATCAATGGAGAATAATGAAAACAATGTTCAAAATTATCATAAAAGTAAAGAACAATTTATTATAGAAAATATTAAAAAAGCAAATAATTGGAAGAAGGAATTAATCGAAAACACGGTATGGTGACAGTCACCCCTGATTTGTCGAAACATTATCACAAGTTATTCTATATCGTCTTTTCTTTTAAAATATTTATCCAGTTTCTTTTTTTATATAAAAATCTAATTATATATAGATTATTACTACTTATAATATAAAATATGGTATAATTTTTTACACTTATTGATCTATAACCTAATGAAGCCAAATATTTATCCTGTACCAATGGCCGAATACCGGGATTTTCCTTAATTTTATTTAATTTTTCCAATATTTCTTTGATTAGATTGTCAGCAGCCATTGGAGATTCTAACTTATCTTTTATATAATTATAACTTGAATCTACATCTTCTTTATATAATTTTGAGAATATTAATCTATACATATTTATTTCACAATATAATTATTTAGTATCCCCATCATTTCTTCTTCTTCAACTACTTCTCCATTATTTATTTGATCTAATCCCATTTGTAAAGCATGATAAAGTTCTATTCTGCCAACTAATTCTTCATACGCTTCAATACTCATTACGGCCAATTCCCCTTGACCATTATTTGTTAAGAATATGGGTTCTCTGTAATTTTGACAAAAATCACGAATTTCATTGAAATTATTCATTAAATCATTGCTATTCCTAATTGCTGGCATAATTAATCCTCCAAAATTGTTTTATTTTATATATATACCTTTAGTTGAATATTTTGTCAAGGGCTCTTTTTGATATTTTTATCCTAATTTATCAAATTATTTATTCAAAATCATCATGCCATTTCGCCTAACATTTGGTAGGCGAACCTGAACGGAAGGCAATTTTTGCCAAAGGATTGTTTTAGCAAACCTTCCGTCGGACTGATTTTGCCTTATTGCCCATGAAAATTGATTTCCCTCCACCCCGCGCGCCTCATGCTCCACCCCGCGCGGACACCCCCCCAACAAAAAAGCCCCCGGAAACCGCAGTTCCCGGAGGCTTTTGCTCAAACACTAAACCTGCCCGGCGCAAGCGCCGGAGAGGTCAGCCAACTGGCTATGGGGCTATCTTAAGAATAGGCTTTGTACTATCAGCAGCAGCCCTAAACTTCCAAGGCGTCTTTACCCCGCCAA
>JAITCL010000107.1 GCA_031283105.1 Treponema sp.
AACATATCCGCCATGCAATTAAAAGATACCGACAACAAAAAAGTAATCGTTTTTTTCCGAAAAGTTTTTAACGGCTGGTATTTCGGAAGCGTTACCCCACATTTCACCTTTTACAGCGATTTATACGCCGCCGCGCTGATCTTGGCTTTCTTGTGGATAGCTCTCTCGCTATTGGTTTGCTATATACTCCTGCGCTTTTCCGCGAAAAAAATGAAAGCCGATGAACAGGTAATGGATTTACAAGACGCGCTGTTAAAAACAATGGCTGAAATGATCAACTGTAGAGACGACATCACCGGAGGGCATATAGAACGCACACAGAGGGTTCTTAAAATACTGGTAGAGGCGATTGAAAAAAGCGGCATATATCAGGAAGAGAGCAGACACTGGAATAAAAAACTTTTATTTCAATCATGCCAGTTACACGACGTTGGGAAAGTGTCAATCAGGGACAGCATACTCAAAAAACAAGGCAAACTCAGCGCCGAGGAATTTGAGGAAATGAAACGGCACACCACCTTTGGCGAACAGTTAATTGAAAAAATAGAGATGAAAACAATAGAAAACGATTTCTTAAACTACGCGAAAACTTTTGCAGCAAGCCACCATGAAAAGTGGAACGGCACAGGCTACCCGCGCGGACTCAAAGAGAATGAGATACCGCTTATCGGGCGCATAATGGCAATCGCCGATGTATACGATGCGCTCGTCTCGGAACGCTCTTATAAAAAACCCTACACGCATGAGGAAGCGGTAAAAACTATCGCGGAAAGCAGCGGAACGCATTTTGATCCGCCGTTGGTTGAATTGTTTGTTGAAAACGCACATATGTTCAATTTGGAATGAGACATTATGCACAATTTATGAACGGTGACACCGTACCCAATGCCCGTGGGACACTTCACGAAGCTGCGGCAAGGCTTCAATGCAGAGAGGTTGTGCCTGTTGACAGCGGGGGGCAAAAGGGCAGCCTTTAGTAATCAAAACTTGAGGATTCGGCGTTTCTCCTTTAATCGGCGCTGTTTTTTCTTTCCCTATGGAGTCTTTAAAAACATCAAGGCGTGGCGCGGATGCTCTGAGAGAGCGGGTGTAAGGATGCAGTGCGTTACGTGACAATTCCGCCGCGGAAACAAGTTCCATTATTCTGCCCAGATACATAACTGCAACCCGGTCGCAAAAATATTCAACTACGGTCATATCATGAGAAATAAAAATCATCGACATAGAACGGCTGCCGCGCAGTTCATCAAGCAGGTTAAGAAGCTGAGCCTGAACTGATACATCCAGGGCGGACAGAGGTTCATCCGCTATCAAAAGAGAGGGGTCGGCAATGATCGCCCTGGCGATGGCAAGACGCTGAAGCTGTCCTCCCGAAAGTTCCCGAGACCAGCGGTTAAGCAAATCACTTGATAAGCCAATATCACGTAACAACAGCTCTATCTTTTCACGGCTTTCGGGAACACTCATGCCATAATAGCGACATACTTCCATAAGCGCCCCGCCGATACGAATCTTCGGGTTAAAAGAGGAAAAAGGATTCTGAAAAACCATCTGCATTTTTCTGCGTTTTGGACGCAAAGCGTTCCGGCTGAGACAAGTGATTTCCTCGCCGCCGAAATACACCTGCCCCGCGTCTGGCTCAATCAGGCGTAAAATAAGCCTGCCTAGCGTAGACTTGCCGCAGCCGGATTCTCCGACAATGCCAAGTATTTCATTTTCCCGTACATGGAAAGAAACGCCGTCTACCGCTCTAATTTGCAGTCCGTTACTTAACGTAAAATATTTTTTTAAGTCTTCGACTTTTAACATTATGCGTCTCCCTTAATTGGAAAGTGACAGCACACCGATTTTCCGTTGCCGAGGTCGGTAACAGAAGGCATTTCAGCGCAGACGTTATCTGCTTTTGGACAGCGTGGAACAAAGGGACAACCCTTGAGAGGGGCGTAGAACCTGGGAGGTGAACCTGAAATCACTGGAAGTTTCGTGCGGTTGTCCCCGTCTGTATTTGAACGAGGTATGCAATTGATCAGAGCGCGAGTGTAAGGGTGAGACGCAGATTCGATAATGTTTCTGGCAGGAGCAGTTTCAACAATACGTCCGGCATACATTACCGAAGCCTTGTCGCAGTTTTCCGTAACCAGGGCGAAGTTATGCGTAATAAGCAGTACCGTAAGAGAAAGCTCTTTCTGCAAATTTTTCAACAGATTCAACACCTGCGCCTGAATGGTAAGATCGAGGGCGGTGGTAGGTTCATCGGCAATAAGCATTTCAGGATTACAGCTTATCGCCTGGGCGATCATAACACGCTGCTGCATACCTCCCGACAATTCAAAAGGATACTGACGGCTTGTATCGGGGTGAAGACCCACTTTCTCCAAAAGTAAAGCGGTACGGCGGCGCAGTTCTGATTGATCCAAATCCAGATGATTGGACATCGCTTCTTCAATCTGACTGCCAACGGTTTCCAGAGGCGAAAGGGAATTAAGGGGGTCTTGAAAAATCATGGAAATACGTTTTCCCCGAATAGAACGCATTTCTTTTTCCGGCAGAGACAAAAGATTTTTGCCGTCAAACCGGACAACTCCTCCAAGGCGGGTATGTTTTCGGTCGACAAGACCCATAATCGCGCGGGATGTTACGCTTTTTCCACAGCCGGACTCCCCGACAAGACCGTGTATTTCTCCGCGTTTCAATTGCAGATTTACTCCGCTCAAGGCGTACACGATCCCTTCAATGGTCAGAAAATCGCAGGAAAGATTTTCGAGGGAAAGACATTCAGTTTCCATTAACTGCGCTCCTGCGTTTTTCAATTTTTTCAAAAGAAGGAAGAACCCTACCCTGCGGATCGAGATATTGTGTTATACAATCGCTGAAAATATTGAGGCTTATTACCGTAACAACAATAGCGGCTCCCGGCGCGAGGGCGAGAAGCGGACTTTGTAGCAAAAAATTTCTGCCTTCCTGTAGCATAGCGCCCCAATCGGCAGTAGGCGGACTTACCCCTAACCCGATGAAACTTAACGCGGCGAGATCGAGAATCGCGTAAGCAAGATCAAGAGTAAGCTGTACTAGCATGGTATAAACGCAGTTAGGCAAAATGTGCCGGAACAGAATGTAGGGTCTGGAAAAACCAATCGACTCGGCGGCTTCCACATAGGTTTTATTTTTTTCGACCAAAGTGAGGGACCTGATCAGGCGTGTGAGCATCGGCACATAAATGATTCCCAATGCCGCAACCGCGCTTGTAATACCGCGCCCAAGCGCGGTTACAAAGAGAAAAGCCAAGAGCAATGAGGGAAAAGAAAGCAGCACGTCACAACAACGACACACAACAGAATCGAATTTTCCGCCGTAAAATCCCGAGAAAAGTCCCAAAGGCGCGCCGATGATTACTGAAAGAATTACCACCCCCAACGCGGAGATCAGTGTTACTCTGCCGCCGTACAGCAGTCGGGAAAAAAGGTCTCTCCCCATTTTATCCGCTCCCAGAATATGTTCCGCAGAGGGCGGGGCAAGAGAAGCGGACAAATCCTGTTCGGACTCGCCGTAAGGGGCAAAAACCGGGGCGCATATACAGCAAAAAATAATAAGGAAAAGAAGAATTCCCGAAATTAAAAACGGCAGTGTAAAAAAAGTTCCTTCGGTTTTTCCCGCGCCTTTTGAGAAAATTCCCTTAGGGAGCAAAGATCGGTGTTTGCACATAACAGCTCCTCAAGTCCTGCCGGCGCTTCCAGAAGCCCGAATCCGCGGATCAATGATAAAGTAGACTATATCTACTATCAAATTGAGAATAAGAAACAGAGACACTAGAAAAAGCATTATACTTTGCACTACCGGATAATCCGACGCCTGAATCCCTTCAATTAACAAAGCCCCTATTCCGCCCAAGGCAAAAACGTTTTCTACTAGCACCGCGCCCACAACCATAGCGCCGATTTGTACCCCTGCGACAGTGATAACAGGAATCAGGGTATTTTTAAAACAATGGGTTATCACGATCTGGCGGAAAGGAGTTCCCTTGGCGGAAAGTGCAAGGGCATAATTGGATTTGAATTCCACAATCATGCGATCACGGATTATACGTCCTATAAGAGCAACCATATTAAGGCTCAAGGCAAAAGCGGGCAGGCATAAATAATACAGATTTTCCATAAAATTGTTTCCTGTTCCAAACGCCGGAAACCATCTGAGCCTGAGAACAAAAATCAACATCAATAAAATAGCGTTTAGAAAAACCGGCGAAGACACACAAAAGATCATAAAAGCCGAAATAACACGGTCAATTACCGTATGCCTCTTGACAGCGCTCATAATCCCCGCAGGAACGGCAAGAAGAATAGCGAACATTGCGCTCATCAAAACAAGCTGAATCGTGACCGGAAGCCTTGCCGCGAGGAGAGCGCCCACAGGCTGCCGGTGTCTGAAACTGTCCCCCAGATTTCCTCTTATCGCGTTACTAATCCAGATAAGATACTGACGGGGAAGGCTTTTGTCCAAATGGTACTGGGCTGTAAGGGACGCGCGCGTCTCATCGTTGATCCTTCGTCCGCTCGTAATAGAGCCGATTGGATCAGAAGGCGTAAGGCGGATAAGAAAAAAGATCACCACCGATACCGCCAGGAGTATAGGCAACATTAAGAGTATACGTTTCAGGACATATCGAATTATAAAATTCACTTTTAGCCTATACAGACTATACTCCATGAATAAAAAAATTGTAAGGGTTAAAACATTATTTTTGTAGAACAAAATAATTTTTTTTATATAATATTATTATGAATAAAGACATAAAAAAACTTATAAAACAGCTTATAAAAAAATATCACCCTGATTTATCCAAAGATACAAGTATGGAAATCGTCAATAATGAAATCACAAAAAAATTGACTAATATACTTAACGATCTAAAAATATATACAAAAAACAAACAGGAAGTAATTAATGACGTTTCAAACAAATCAGAAAACGGACTTATAAAACTGGAAAATCAGGATTATCTGTATTACAAATTAGGCATAAAATACTATAAAAATATTCATCCTAATTTTATTTATAAACGTAAAACAGATAATAGTTTTACGCTTAAACCATATAATGAATTAATACCAGTGTTAAATAATATAATATTGTCCATTTATCTGTCAGAGAATTATTTTACAAAAGTCATTCTGGAATACCCCAATTCTATCTGGCGCAATGACGCTATCGCCAAAGTGAAACTACTGTTAAAACTCACAAAAAGTTATGAAAACATAAACCCCAATGAGAAAAAAGTAATAGATAGCACAGATTTTGTAAATACAATGGGGATTAAACCGATTTAATTGACGAATTTAATGATTTTTGCCCAAATTAACCCCTAATAAAAAAGTAAAAAATTAATCAAAAAAACTTGACAAAAAATCCCCAATCCTGTACATTTTAATAGTTGAACAAATGTTCAACTATTGTAAGCATTTTTGGCAAAATTGGGGGTGTAAAAATGAGCAAGAAAAACCAGTTTTCATGTGATTGTGAGGTTATCCACGAAGGGGTAGTAAAGCAGGTTCGCGCTTTGATGCCGGAGGATAAGGATTTTTATGACTTGGCAAATCTGTATAAAATGTTCTCTGACAATTCCCGCTTAAAGATTTTATGGGCGCTTTTCTGCAAACAGATGTGCGTATGCGATTTGGCGTT
>JAITCL010000044.1 GCA_031283105.1 Treponema sp.
TTTTACGCTCGGTATCCTGTGGACTTCAAAACGTGAAAAAAAAGCAAGGAGTAGTTTATGTGGTTAATTGTTTTTATGGTTGCAATCGTTCTTCCTCTTATAATTTGGGGTTTTGTTGCCAGTTGGCGTGAAAAACAATTTGACACGGACAACGCAAAACGTGCCTAACACCATTGAAGGTGATTTTATAAGGGCGCTTGGTGACAGTCACTTTTTATTGACGAACGGAGCGAGGTCGCGGTCGTGCTTGCACGGACATGACCGAGCGAGTGAGGAAACGAAGGGTTTAATACCCCGCGGCTTGCCGCGGAAAGCCGCCGTAGGTGGCGGGTGCAGGGCTCTGCCCTGCGGTATAATACCCTTTATTGAGCGCGACAATCCGTTTTTCCTGCGGCACTCCATCATTGATAAAATGCGCGTTCAAGGATTCAAGGTTCGCAAGGCATACCAACTGGGCGATGTCCGCATAGTCGCGGATATTGCCGTCAAGTTTCGGATTTTTCTTGCGCCATTCGGCGGCAGTCACTCCGAACAGCGCGACATTCAATATGTCGGCTTCGTTCGCATAAACAAAGCTCGCCTGTTCCTTTGTGATAGCCTTCGGGATTATGTTCAATCTTATAGCGTCCGTGTGGATGCGGTAATTGAGCTTTGTAAGATTCCGGCGAATATCCCAGCCTAGTTGTTTGTATTCCTGGTCTTTTAGCCGTTGGAATTCTTTAATAAGGTAAATCTTGAACTCGGCGGAAATCCACATGCCGAACTCAAAGGCGATGTCCTTATGCGCGTAAGTCCCGCCGTAGCGTCCGGCGCGGGCCTGGATACCGATAGCCTTCGTCTTCTCGCACCATTCCTTGACGCTAATTTTGTAGCTGTTGAGACCGGCTTGACTTTTAATTATGGCGAATTCGCCATAATTAAAATCGGGGTTATATATGCGCTCCCAAATCCCCATAAACTCAATCGTATTGCGGTTGCGAAGCCAATCGGAAACAAAGAAGTCCCCGTCTAAACTTGACCCACAGATGTACAAAAATTCAGCCGGAGGGAGCGCTACGGGCGAGCGGAAACGCTTGTAGAACCCGCCTGTGCAGCCCCGTCCGGCCTTTTTTTCTTCAACCAAGTGTTTTTCAGTTCTGTAAATCAGTGCTGTCCTCATACCTTGTGCGCCGGACGCTGTTACTGTACACTTAGTTTTTGCTTTTTTTCTCTGGTCTGCTCCGGCGGAGAATTCCAAATGTTTCCGCGCGCCAGCGGCGGGCCCGCCCGCCCCCTCCGGCTGGGTTCGTTATTTGTTATTTCTCTTCTCCGTGTTCTCCGTGTCCTCCGTGGTTGATTCTCCTTCCCTGTTACCTGTTATTTTTCCTTCTTCTCAAGCGTCAAATATTCAAGCAGTATGGGGTATTTGGTCAGCAGGGCGCCGTACTGTTCCAACTCGTCAAAACGCTGGTAGGATTCGACGCGGCTTTTTGCCTTTTCCTGCAAACCGCCGGACAGATAGTCTTTTTGGAAGGCGATATAATCTTCATACAGCTTTTTGGCCTGCCGGTACAGGGCAAAGTCGGGAAATTGGGCGGACTTTATCTTGAAGGAAAAACCGGTAATAAAGGGAAACTTCGCCTGAATTTCCCGCTCAAGCTCCGGGCTTTCACCTTCTTTGAGCAACGTTTCAATCTGACGGGAAAATGTATCGTCCGCGTTGATACGGCGCAGAATGAAAGCCTCAATCTGCCCGGCAATGTCGTTTTGATAACGATTCAATTCATCCTGAGCGCTGATATTATTGGCGGTAAGCAGGGGAATAAGGGCGTCATTATCCAGACTGAAAGAAAAGGCGGCGCGGATTTCCCAGAAAAAAACCTCGTCTATGCCGGAAAAGGCGGCATAAATTTTTCCTGACGGGAGCGTGTTATACGCCGAAAATTCATGGTGTACGGGGTTGATGCGGAAAACGGCGGTGGTAACATTGGTGGGGATAAGTTTGTACCAGACCCACCTGAATTCCCCCGGTTTAACCAGGCTGTCGTCTACTCCGTGGGTTTTTGACCGGATAAGGCCGTAGGCGTCCGGGGGAACGCCCAGTTGAGCCCAGCCGAAAAACAAGCCCAGAGCCGCGAGGATAATCAGAAAAAAAAGGGTTGTAAAGAACTTCTTCATAGTGTTATTCTATGATACTCTAAAAAGGCCGATAAGGCAACTGAGCGCTGTGTGTGTTATGGAAAATATGAGTGATTTAACAGGTACAGTTACCACAGAAAACGGGCCCAAGTGGAAGAAGTGGGGCCGCCGGTGGATTTTTTCCGATTTTGTCAGGAAGGGGGTTCGGGCTGCCCTTGCCCTTGTACTGCTTATTTTTGCGGTATATCTGACCGGCAGTATGCCGGATCCCGGCTTTTCCGACCGTGTGCTGTTCCTGCTGCTGCGGCTGCTGCGGTATGCATCATTGATACTTTCCGCTTTTTCGCTGTGTGCTCTGGGCTTCAATGTTCGCCGTCTGGTTTATCATCCTAACGTACGCAATGCTCTGGGCCTCTGCTTTTATTTTCTTACCGGGATTTTCGGCGCCGGTTTTGCCATGCTTAATTCAATGATAATTTCTGTCGCCGGGGGTAACGGATGAGCGAAAAGCGCCTGTATGCCCTGCGCGGGGCAACCCAATGTATCAACACGGCGGAAGATATTTGCCGGCAGGTTTCTCTGCTCTACGATTCCCTGCTGGAAAAAAACCGGCTTGCAGAACATGATATTGTTTCCGTTATTTTTTCCCAAACCGGCGATTTGGACGCGCTTAACCCTGCCGCCGCCCTGCGGCAAACCGGCAGGGCAGGGGAGCTTGCCCTGTTTGCGGTACAGGAAGCCGCAACCGCCGATGCCTTTCCCCGCGTTATCCGCATCCTTATCCATTGCTATCTGCCACAAGATGTAAAGCCCTGCCATGTCTACCGCAACGGCGCCGAGGTTTTACGTCCCGACCGTGTCCAGTAAGCCGGATAGAGGAGAAAATATAGTGATAGAAATTCGCCGCCTGACGCCTGAAGATTTGCCCGAATTCTACCGGATGCATGTCATTGTTTATAATTTGCGGGAAGATTTTTCGAAAGAGAAAAACCAAAAACCCGATCCGCTGGATCATCCGGCGTGGTGGGCATGGGGCGCTTTTGAGAACGGAAAGTTTCGCGCGGGAATGTACGAGATTGAATTTCTTATGCGCTTTGACGGCCACAGCGTGAAAATGTCCGGTATCGGCGGAGCGGGGGCGCTGCCCGAAGCCCGCAGGGGCGGTCTGGTCAGGCGCATTTTTGAAAAATTTTTACCCGAAGCCCATGAAAAGGGAGTAATCTTTTCCAACTTGCATCCCTTCTCCCATGATTTCTACCGGAAGTTTGGTTATGAAATTGCCTGCGCCCGTACAGATGTCACTATTTCTACCAAAGATTTTTTTTCATTAAAACCGCAGGGGGAATTTATTCCGGTTCTGCCGGGAGACGATACGTCATTGCTTGCGGAAGTTCATTCCGCCTATATCGCGGGCCTTAACCACGGGATACACCGGGATTACTGGCCGGACAACCGGGCATGGAAATGCTTTACCCGGGACGAACCCTGCGCCACCGGAACGTATCTGTACCTGTGGAAAGATGAAACGGGTACAGCCCGCAGTTATATCAAGTATCAGGATTTGCTCCAGGACGGGGAACATAATATGTCGGTAACGGAGCTTGCCTTTATTGACCAAAAAGGCCTGTACGGCGCGTTGGGCATAGTTGCGGGTCTTTCCGCCCAATTTGAGAATTTCCGCTGGCTCATGCCCGCATTTATCGACCCTTGTGATTTTACGGGCGACGCATGGTCTATAGAACAAACGATCAAGCTGCGGGATATGACCAGAGTGATAAATGTCAAAGCCGCGCTTGAAATGATGCGCCGTCCGGCGGGCGAAGGCGATTATATAATTGAGGTAGAAGACCCGCACATAATGGCGAATAACGGGAAGTATCTGGTAGAATTCGGGCCTGAAGGTTCACGGGTAAGCCTCACCGGAAAGGACGCCCAGTTACGCTGCGACATTGGTACTTTGAGCCAGCTTGTTACCGGTTACCGCAGTCTGGAAAACGCCCTCTATTCACGCAGAGAGGGCCTGGAACTGTGCGGCAACCGGGAAACCTTAAACCGGGTGTTTACACTCAGACCCCAGCACGTAACGGAATATTTTTAATGAGAAAACGGAAGAATTTTTACCACGAACCTCACTAACTCGTACCTTCGGTACGCACACGAACAACGATAATCTTTTCTTCCTCCGTGTTCTCCGTGTACTCCGTGGTTATATTCTTCTTGAGTTAACACGCGTGGAAGTTACAACAGAGCCATGCAAGGGGTAGCATTTTTAATAAAATACTAAATATAATAACTTATGAGACGGTTTGCCGGTTTAATTATTATAGCAAGTTGCGCCGTATTGAGCTGCGCCCAGCGGTACAACCATAACATGGTGTATATAGAAGGCGGAACATTTATTATGGGCAGCCCCGCCATAGAAGCCGAGCGCGATATTGACGAGGCGCTGCACCAGATTGCCGTTGGTTCTTTTTTTCTGGGAAAATATGAAGTTACCCAGGATGAATATGAAAAAGCAATGAAAGAAACCCCAGGTAACTTTAAGGGGAAAAAACTTCCGGTTGAATCAATAAGCTGGTATAACGCGATAGCGTTTTGTAACAAGCTGAGTCAAAGCCGGGGCCTTAGTCCGGCGTATGTAGTGGAGGGAACGGCGGTAATGTGGGACAGAAACGCCAACGGCTACCGTCTGCCGACCGAAGCGGAATGGGAGTACGCCTGCCGCGCGGGTACCGGTACGCCGTTTAATACCGGAATCAATATAACGACCGATCAGGCAAACTTTGACGGCAGGTATCCCTACAACGGTAATGCCCCGGGGGCATTTCCTGAAACAACCATGCCCGTTGGAAACTATCCGGCAAATGCGTGGGGTCTGTACGATATGCACGGGAATGTCTATGAATGGTGCTGGGACTGGCATGCCGATTATGCACGCGATGAACAAACAGACCCCACAGGGCCGGCTTCAGGTTCGTACCGTGTCATTCGCGGCGGTTCATGGGTCAATAGCGGCCAGGCTTTACGCTCAGCCAGCCGGGGCGTCTACATTTCCGGCGACGGCAACGAGCGCATTGGTTTCAGGCTTGCCAGAAACGCGCCGTAAAAGCCGCCGCGGAAAAAAATTCACTACGCGGTTTAAAATCCTTTTTCGCTTAATCCATTTGCAATTTTCTTATATATACCGGGTATATTTATTCCGGGTATTTCTCCCATTTTTAAATCAAAACTCTGAGCATGGGATATTCCCCCTTCTATTTTGACGCTGTTATTGCCCCATTGCGCGGAATATTCACTTACACAACCGTCATTATCCCCGCTGATTTTTTGTATATACTGGTGAGTGTGAAGAAACATTACATCATCAAAAGAATTATTCATCACGGTATACATGCTTTGATAATATACCCTGTCGTCCATCAATACATTATCATTAAATCTATGCATATATTCGGTTGTTAATTGATAATTTACTTTAAACAAGTCAGGATTTTTGTCTCCGTATAATTTTCCAAAAAACATAAGAAACTTTTTTGCAATCCGGGTATGAACAATTTTTTGCTTGTATATCAGGTCGGCCAATTCCGCGCCATGATGCGGCGTTGATACGGTGGTTAAACTCGCTACTTTGCCGCCATAATCATACTTCCAAATCAAATAACGGGAATCCAGTCCGCCTTTGGAATGGGCGATTATATTTACCTTTTCGCTGTTTGTTTCGTATAACACCTTGTCAATCGTTGTTTTTAACAACTGCGCGTTTGATTCATAATCGCCCCATGAGTCCGTATTTCCCAAAAATACCTTCGTCCCGTTTTGCCGTAATGTATCGGGGATTTCCCCCCAAAATTTTATAATACCCGGCCTGTCATGCGCTATGAGTCCGTGTACCAGAACAATGGGGTATTTGGGGGGTAATTCGACTGTCATTTTACCATTATTAATGTTATGTCAACAAACCCGGTAACGCTGTTGAGTTCTATGTATTCGGCTATAATTTTTGTATAGCCTTCGGCTGTTCCTTTAGTAAGGGCCGAAGCCCGCGCGTTGGCATACTTGAGTCCGGAACCAATAAAAGTAGCTGTTTCGCTTGCCGTTACCGGTTGTGAATACACAAATGCGCCGCCTGGAATAGATCTCAGTGATGAGCAGGCTGACATAACCATAAGAATTATTACGGCAAAAACAAAGAACCTTTTTTTATTCATATAAACACTCCTTGTGTGTTACTCCGGCACCTGATTGAGGCGCGGGTAACCGCATTGGATTTCCATTCCCCCAACGGGGGACTATATAAAAATTTTATATGCAGGGAACGGATTTGTATGTATGCCGGAAGGTATATTTTGCAAAAGACAGGGGAGATTCATATATGCCGGAAGGCATATTTTTTCAGGAAAGACGAAAATTCCACTATGCCAAAAGGCATAGGTTGCATGGAAATTGACACCATGCGTACTAACTTAAGAAGAATAAAACCACGGAGGACACGGAGAACACGGAGTTTTAATACGTGAATTTTACCACAAACCACCACGAACAACGAAAAGACAGGTGCTAAAAGTTCGTGTTGGTTGGTGTTGGTTCGTGGTTGAAAATTGATTTCCGTGCCCTTGGTGAGCTTTGTGTGTAATATTCGGCGTTTTGTGGTACAATAAGACAGCATGAAACAGAACGGGCTGGTATCCCTTGCGCGGATTGCATCTTCCCTGGCTCTCCTGGGCATTTTGCTGTGTATGCACATAACTTTTACGCTGGCCCATTTTTTGCCTTCCGGTTCCAAAGGGGCCATGTATGCGGTGTATATCTTCTACTTTACGGGTATTGCCGCGGGCGCGGTTCTGTGCCCCCTGTTTCTGCCCGTACCCGGCGGGAAAAACAAACCCCTGTTTATGAGCGTCGGTTTTATCGCTTTCCTGATTGCTCTTGAATGTACGCTGCGTTCTCTGGGTTTCCGTGTATGGCTTGGCTCCGCTGCGGTCAGGGGCGTTATGGCAATTCCCGAGGGAATATTGACGACCGCGTGTTACGGGCTGTTTTATCTGGCATGGCTGCGGCAGCCGTCGGCCGGCGGTCAGACAAACCGGACGGGCAGATATTGTTCGCTGGTTTTGGGCGCGGCACTGCTGTGTTCCGTTCTTGCCCGCTATTATTCCGTACCGCTCATGGAGAACGGCATTGCGGCTGAAGACCCGCTTAAAGGCGCGGCGTTTGTATTCAATTTTATCAAATGGTGCATGATGGTTTTGGGAGTGTGCGCGGCGGCAAGCGTGGTTCTGATGCGGAACGCGGCAAGTGGCGGCGTATTCGCCGAAAACGCTCCCGCCGTTAAAACTGACTGGCCGGTGATTCTCCGGCTGATTGGCTTTGCGTCGGTGTTTACCATTTTGAACGGGGTTATGGATATGCGGGCGCTTCCGCTGTATTCCGATAAGGTGGTATACTACCCTCATTATTTGACGGTTGCGGTTGCGGTTCCCGTTTTGGGATTTTTGGCGGGAATATCAATAAGACTCTTTATCCGCCGGTTCCTGTTTCCGGTAATCATTTTGTTTATATTGTTCTCCTGTCTGCCCCTGTTTGAGGATTCTCCGCGGCTCAATATGGTTATAAGCACCCTGATTGTCATTGCCCATTATACGGCATGGGTAGTTTTTACCACCGCCGTTGTGGAGTTGTATACCGGCAGATTTTGGTTTTATGGAGCGGCGACCGTGATTTTTTTCAGCGTTGCTTTTGCTTTTCTTGCCCCGGTAATCGGCCCGTTTGTGCCGGACGGTACGAAATACCGGGTACTGTTCATCGTAATAGCCGCCGTGTTATTTATGCTGCTGGCTTTCAGATGGTTACTGTTTCCCAAACAACGGCAAGAGCCATTTTTCGCATCGATCCTTGAACCGGCCAATATTGAAAATATTTTCAGGGAACGCGGGCTTTCCCAACGGGAAGTTGAAGTTGCCCATTTACTGGTAAAGGAAGGACTGGGGAAAAAAGAAATCGGAGAACGCCTGTATATTGCCCCGGGTACTGTCAAGATTCACATCAGTAAAATTTATCAAAAATTCGAGGTGAAAACCAGAGCCGAATTTATGACGCTGTTTGTAAAAGGCAAGGAAGTGTAATGGGAAAGTGTGGGTCTATACATCGTTGCTTGCAGTATTGTCAATAATGAAGAATATAACCACGGAGGACACGGAGAACACGGAGGAAAAGGATGGGGAAAGGGAGCTAACAATTCGCCCCTTCCGACCGGTCTGCATACATTTCTGAATTACTTCATCAGGGCAACAGCATTTACCATGTTACATTGGTTATAGCCGGAATAAAGCGGCACAGGGAGACAGTGCGGGGTTGCCAAAATATTATGGGGTTCTTCGACGGAGCAGACCAGGGAACAAAAGCAAAAACCAGGTGTACAGTAAAAGCCGCACGGCACGGAAAGCAAGAGGATACGCTGATAGTGGAATTGCCCATAGTTTTCAATGATGCACGGAAGCCGTGCGGGGGCTGCGTAGTTGAGTTCCCCCATCTGTTTTGGCAGCCCCGGCGCTGTTCCCTGTGCCGGTTTACGCACTACTAATATGTAGATAAAAAGTAAATGCTGTTGCCCTTCAGTATTGAGTATTCATGCAAATTCATTTACGCTATATAAGCTATGGGCGAAGTTCATTCCAGCCCTATGCTGGATCAGTACCGCAGGATAAAACGTGACCATCAGGGAGATGTGCTGTTTTTCCGGCTCGGCGACTTTTACGAAATGTTTGCCGAAGACGCGGTCGAAATTTCCGCGCTGTTAAATTTGACGCTGACCAGCCGCAACGGGCTGCCCATGTGCGGCATTCCCTACCATGCGGCGCGTTCCTATATTGCCCGGCTGTTGAAGTACGGCAAAAAAATTGCCGTCTGCGAACAGCTTTCCGAACCGGGCAAAGGCCAAAGAATTATTGACCGGCAGGTGGTGGAGGTTATTACTCCGGGAACCACCGTGGACGAGGATTACCTTGACCGGGGAAGCTCCAACTACCTCGCCGCTCTGGCAGCAACAGGCGCGTCTGAATCGGGCGGCTTTGTTTCATTTGCGTATATCGACCTTTCAGCCGGTGGCTTTTATGCGACATCATTTCCCCTTGCTAACTCCGGCGAGCGTCTGGCACAGGAACTTGAACGCTTGCAGGCGCGGGAAATGCTGGTGCAGGAATCCCTGCTGGAAGAAAACGCCGATATTGCCCGCGTCCTGTCCGGACGCTCCGCGCTGGTGCTTGACCGTTGGGCCGACTGGCTTTTTGACCGCGAGAAAGCGCAGAAAAGGCTACAGCGGCAATTCGGCCTTTCCAGCCTGAAAAGTTTTGGGCTGGAGGACGACAGCCCGGAACTGCTTGCCGCTGGGGCGATTCTTGATTACCTTGACGACACCGCGAAAAGTTTGATTCCCCATGTTCGCTCCATCACCGTCTGTCAGGACAATGAATTTGTCGGGATAGATGAATCAAGCCAGCGCAATCTGGAACTGGTCAGGAATCTGCACGATGGCGATGTCCGTTTTACTTTGTTGGAAGTCATTGATGAAACGCGCTGCGCTATGGGAAAGCGGCTGCTCAAATGGCGGCTGCTGCACCCGGTGCGGGACATCAACCGCATACAGGCGCGGCTTGATATGGTGGAAACCCTGTACCGCGATCAGGGCAGTTTGAATACCCTGCGCGAGATTCTGGGCAGAACCCCCGACCTTGAACGCCTTTCCGCGCGGCTTGCTATGGACAAGGCCCACGGCAAGGATATGCTGTCGATACAAAACGCGCTGGTTTCCTGCGAGGACGTTAAGCAACTGCGTGACACCCTGAACATGGTGTGCGAGTCGGATACCATAACTGCTCAGGTTAAAAATCTTAATGCATCTTTTGACGGCGATTTTGCCCGCTTAATGGAACTGAAAAATTTGCTGGAGCGGAGCATCTGCGATGATCCGTCGATTCTTCTGACCGAAGGAAATTTAATCCGCGACGGTTACAATACCGAACTTGATAATCTGCGCAAACTGCGGGATTCAGGCAGACAGCTTTTGGAAGCGTACCTTGAAGAAGAACGGCTGGCGACCGGCATCTCCAGTTTGAAGATTCGGTATAACCGGCTTATCGGTTATTTTTTTGAAGTGACCAAAGCCCATCTGGGCAAGATACCGGAACATTTTATCCGGCGGCAGGGAATTGTCGGTGGCGAGCGTTTTAGCACCGAGCGCCTTGCCGCTCTTGAATCCGACATAAACGGCGCGTCGGATAAAATCATTGAACTGGAACGTAAACTTTTTTTGGAGATACGGGAAAAGGCAAAACTTGTTCTGGGCGAACTTGCCGCCGAAGCCCGCCGCATTGCCGAACTGGACGCGGCTCAATCGCTGGCGCGGGCCGCTTCCCTGCGGGGCTGGGTGCGCCCCATCGTGGATAATTCAAACGCGCTGGAAATTTACGGAGGCCGCCACCCCGTGGTGGAGTCGCATCTGGGCCGGGGTGAATTTATCCCCAATGACATAATTCTTAACAATCAAACGGACAGTCCTTTTTTTGCCATGATAACCGGCCCCAATATGGCCGGAAAATCCACCTACCTCCGTTCCGCCGCCCTCATTACGCTCATGGCGCAGATGGGCAGTTTCATTCCCGCGCGGGAAGGGCGCATCGGCCTGTGTGACCGTATCTACTGCCGGGTGGGCGCTTCCGATAATCTGGCGCGGGGGGAATCGACCTTTCTCGTTGAAATGAACGAGACCGCCTATATTCTCAACACCGCCGGTGAAAAAAGCCTGGTGATCATGGACGAAGTTGGCCGGGGCACCGGTACCAATGACGGGCTTTCCATTGCCTGGGCGGTCAGTGAAGAACTGCTGGGCAGTATCAAATGCCGGACTTTTTTTGCCACCCACTACCACGAACTTTCGCTTTTGCAGCACCCCCGCATAGTCAACCGTTCAATGGAAGTGCTGGAAAAAGACGGGGGGATAGTTTTTTTACGCCGGTTGAAGGAAGGCCCCACCGCGGAATCCTACGGACTCCATGTCGCCCGCCTTGCCGGACTTTCCCCGCCGGTACTTGAACGGGCGCGGCAAATCATGGAACGCCTGCGCGAACGGGACGCTGGTTTGCGGGAGGCCCTGCCTTCTCCACAGGTTAACCAAAAGGCGGCTGATGCCATTGTACGGGAATTGGCTACGCTTAAACCGGAACAAATGACACCGCTTGAAGCCCTTGCCCTGCTCAATAAATGGAAACGGCGGTTTGCCGCTGAAAGGGAAGATGCCCCGCCTGCGGGCGCTAAAACCCGTAGCGGCAAAGGGGCGGATTCGTCTCTCTCTCTGTTTGATTGATAGAAAGAAGAAAATTACGAAAGGTGACTGTCACTTTTTTATAGGGGAAATCCCCTATGGTGACTGTCACCTTTTGCTTGACGTTTTTTTCAAAACAGTGTACTTTATTACACTGCGGGCGGGAAAATATATGCCCGCAGCAACATACATAAAAGGAGAAGTACATGAAAAACAGAGTTAGGCAATTGTGGATTATCGCCGTTGCGGCGGTGATAGGTTTCTCGACGTGCAGTGACGACGGCGGCGGCGACAGCGGCCCGGCCAAGGAAATAACATCTGCCACGGGAATCGTGATGAGGTTGATACCCGCGGGAACCTTTATGATGGGCAGCCCGGAGGACGAACCGAACCGTAATCCTGCTGGAGACGGAGACAATGAAAAACAGCACTCGGTAAAGCTGAGCAAGCGTTTTTACATGGGCAAGTATCCGGTAACGCAGAAACAGTGGAAAGATGTGATGGATAAAACGCAAGAACAACAGCAGGGCGATTCCGTTACCGGCGACTACGGCAGGGGAGACAATCATCCCGTCTATTATGTTACGTGGTACGACGTGGTAGAGTTCTGCAACAAGCTGAGCGTTAAGGAAAAACTTGCTCCGGTGTACAGTCTGAACGACAAAACAGACCCCGCCGAGTGGGGAGAAAAAGGCGCGGGTTGGAACGCTATAAAAATGGACACGACCAAGAACGGCTACCGTCTGCCGACCGAAGCGGAATGGGAATATGCCTGCCGGGGGAGTTACGCGAACAAGGCGACCGAAACCAAGACCAAGCCGTTTGGGATAGGCGATGGAACAAAGATGCTCAGCGGCATGGCGAGTTTTAATATTCAATATCCGTATGATGTGGCGCATGACCCGAAAGGGCATTATGAAGATTCAAGTGCGACCAGTTTAACCCAATCAACAGCAGTAGGAAAATATGAAGCCAATAATTATGGACTGTATGACATGCACGGGAACGTGTGGGAATGGTGCTGGGATTGGTACAAGGTTGATATAACGACAGATAACACGGATCCCGCCGGAGCGGTTACCGGCACTGACCGGGTGGTACGCGGCGGCAGTTGGGGCGATAACGGTCTGTACCTGCGTTCCGCGTAACGGGACGACGGCACCCCGTCGGGCGGGTACTTCTTGGGGTTCCGGCTGGTGCGTTCCTGAGTTCTGCGGGTTCGAGAAGGGCGTGAAGCGCAGAGCGCCCACCTGCGTTAAGCAGGTGGAAGCAATGCGCTCAAGCCCTTCGAGTCGGTTTTTTTTCCGACCACTTGGGACAAGTGGTCGGAAAAATTTTTTTTTGAAAAAATGCGGCGCGTGGTGGCTTCGACAGGCTCAGCCACCGGATTGAGGTCGCTTCGGTCGCTTCGGTCGCTTCGGTCGCTTCGGTCGCTGAGCTTGTCGAAGCGCCGAAGCGGTCGAAGTGTGGTCACTGAGCTTGTCGAAGTGACCATAAGTTTTGATACGACAAATTTTTCTTCCCTTTTTTCTTATCATCGCATAGTCTCCCTTTGCGCAAAAATGCTATACTTAACCCATGTTTAACAGTATTCAGGGTATTGTCAGCGGGAAAAACAGCGAGGCCTTATTTCTCCTGACCGGCGGCTTGGAGTGGGAAGTTACCATGCCGGCCACGGACATGGAACGCGCGTCAAGCGGCGGGGAGTTCCGGGCTTTTACCTGGCTGTACCACCGTGACGATCAGATGCGGCTGTTTGGTTTTGCCGATGAAACGCGGCGGAATACCTTTCTGGAACTGCTGAAAGTTGAGGGTATCGGCCCCAAAGGGGCGCTGAAAATAATGGGCGGCATAGGGCAGGAAGAGCTTGAGCGCGCCCTGGAATCCGGCGACCTTGCCCGGCTGGAAGCGGTTCCCGGACTGGGAAAAAAGACCGCCCAAAAAATGCTGTTGGCATTAAAAGGCAAGCTGGTTCATGCGGCTGAGGTTTCCCCGTCCGTTTCGCCCTACGGCGATTTAATTGAAGCGTTAGCCGAAATGGGCTATGATAGGCGGATCGCGGCACAGGCCATTGCCCGCGCCGAAAAAGAACTGCCTTCCGGCCTGTCCCAGCCGGAAAAAGAAAAACTGCTGTTCAAAAACGCGATTGTATATTTAAGCGGCGCCTAAAATTCCCAGGGGTTGATTAACATAATGCCCTCGACATCATCAAAATCCTTGATATTTCTGGTAACCAGAGTCATGTGATGGGTTATGGCGGCGGCGGCGATCATCATGTCGACAACCGGCATAGTCCTGTCCGCGTGGGCGCGGATTCTTCCCCATTCCGTCATGGCGTCCGTATCCAGAAAAATAATGCGCTGGTTAAACCATTCCGGTAATTTGCTGTACAACCAAATCGCCAAATCATGCTTCTTTTTTCCGGCAGGAAGTTTTTCCATGCCGTAACTTATTTCCCCAATGGAAATTGAAGAGATATACATATCTTCCGGATCAAGTCCGTCGGTAAAAGCCTTGACCTTCGGATTGCAATTTGATTTTCGCATTTCCGATACTATGTTGGTATCCAAAAGATATTTCACAGGTTTATTTCCCTGATTTCTTCCGGCAGCCGCGGCGGCAATTCAAACTCAAGATCACGGAGCGGAGAATCCTGAATGAATTCGAAAAACGTTTGCCGGGGGCGGACAAGTTTTTTATAGTCCACAATGGAAATAATCACTGCCGTTTCTTTTCCCCTAACGGTAATAATCTGGGGTTTCGCCGCAGTCGCTTTAATGACTTCACTGAACATAGCCTTTGCCTCCTGTAACTGCCAGTCAGCTTTTTTTCTTCCGGTTTGCGCCGGTACATTCACAACCTTTGGTTTCCTTTCCTTTACCATTGTCATAGTTTTACATTGCCTCCTAGTCTGACTAGTCTAACTATAAAGGATAACTTCTGAGTTGTCAAGGGGAATCTCGATTTTTTTTCAAATAAATGCTATGCTTGCGCCATGTCAAAAAATACCGGTATTGCCCACCCTGAACCCATTCCCGGCGAAGATGAGCGGGATTTAAGCCTGCGCCCCCGGCATCTTGCGGAATTTTTGGGCCAGCAGGCGATGAAGGATAACCTTTCGGTATTTATCAGTGCGGCAAAAGAACGCGGCGAAAGCCTTGACCACCTTTTTTTGATAGGGCCGCCGGGCCTGGGCAAAACTACGCTGGCGCAGGTGGTGGCAAATGAACTGGAAAGCGGCTTTGTGCAAACTTCAGCGCCGGCGCTGGACAAGCCCAAAGACCTTGCCGGACTGTTGACCAACCTCAAAAAAGGGGATGTTTTTTTTATCGATGAAATTCACCGGCTCAAGCCCGCCATTGAGGAGTTGTTGTATATCGCGATGGAAGATTATGAACTGGACTGGATTGTGGGGCAGGGGCCGATGGCGCGGACATTGCGCATTCCCATTCAGCCGTTTACGCTGGTCGGGGCTACCACCAAGGCGGGGATTGTTTCGGGGCCGCTGATCAGCCGTTTTGGCATTACCTGCCGTTTTTCGTTTTATGAACAGGGGGATATGGAGGCGATTGTCCGCCGTTCCGCGGGGCTGCTCAATATTAAAATAAATGCCGATGCCGCGGCGCTGCTGGCAAAGTCATCGCGGGGGACGCCGCGGGTAGTCAACCGTCTGCTGCGGCGTATGCGGGATTTTGCCCAATTTTCCGGCAGCAACGCCATTACGCTGCCGGTGGTGCAGGACGGCCTTGCGCGGCTGGAGATTGACGCGCTGGGGCTGGAAAAGCAGGATAGGGACATTCTTAAAATCATCATTGAACGATACCGGGGCGGGCCGGTGGGAGCGGAAACTCTTGCTATTTCCATCGGGGAATCTGTTGAAACGCTGGAAGATTATTATGAGCCTTATTTGATTCAGGGGGGCCTTTTACAGCGTAGCCCCCGCGGCAGAATGGTAACGTCCCTTGCCTACGGCCACCTGGGGCTTACGCCGCCGGCGTCCGGCAATGCCGAATACGGCGCAACATCCCTGTTTAATGAATAAATGAAAACCAGCGATTTTTTCTTTGAGCTTCCCGATCGTCTGATTGCCCAATATCCTCCTGAACAGCGGGGACACAGCCGCCTCATGACGCTTAACCGCCGGACAGGGCAGAGGTCACACCGCATGGTAAACGATCTGCCGGAAATTCTGTGCGGGCAGGAATTGCGCGGTAAGGACGGCGGGCTGCCGCTGTTGGTGTTTAATGATTCGAAAGTGAGAAAAGCGCGGCTTACCGGCGCGGCGTTACATACCGGGGCGCAGGCGGAATTTTTGTTGGTGGAAAATATAGGGAATAGGGAACAGGGACTAGGGACTAGGGATTCCGGTTCGGAAGCTCGGAATAGTATAAATACGATAAGCGATAATACCAATCACAATCCCCAGTCCCCAGTCCCCAGTCCCCAGTCCCTAATTTGGAAAGTTCTTGTGCCGCGTGCTAAACGGCGCAGGCCTGGCAGCCGTTATGCGTTTTTTGACGCGGAAGGCGGGGAAATTGCCCAGGCTGAAATTATTGGTGAGGAAGGAGAATTCCGCATACTCAAATTTGACCGGGTTATTGATGACGCATGGCTTGACCGTTACGGCCATATTCCGCTGCCGCCCTACATCAGACGGCAGGATGCGCCGGCTGACGCGGATCGTTACCAGACGGTGTATGCGGCGGCCACGGGTTCAAGCGCCGCCCCTACCGCCGGTCTGCACTTTACCCGCGCCTTGTTAGACCGCCTTGCCGCCGCCGGCATTGAAAGCGTCTTTCTGACCCTCCATGTGGGGTTGGGAACTTTTATGCCGGTACGCAGTGAATATATAGAAGACCATATAATGCACCGGGAAACATTTAGCATTGACGAACAAACCGCCGCGAAAATCGAAGCGGCACAGGCGGCGGGCCGCAAGATTATTGCCGTGGGTACTACCAGCGTCCGCACGCTGGAAAGCGCGTGGGATTCAGGAAAACTGAGGAGGGGGGAGGGGGGGACTTCAATTTTTATATATCCGGGTTATCAGTTTAAAATGGTAGACGCTCTATTTACCAATTTCCACACCCCCGAATCTACGTTGTTAATGTTGGCGGCGGCTTTTGCCGGAAAAGATTTGATTCTTGAAAGTTACGCGGAGGCAATAGGGGAAGGCTATCGTTTTTTTAGCTACGGCGACGCAATGCTGATAACGTAGAAGAATAAGAATTTTTACCACGGAGTACACGGAGGAAGAAGAATTAAGATACTAATATCTTAAAACTCCGTGTTCTCCGTGACCTCCGTGGTTATATTCTTTTTAAGTTAGCGTATATGGGCATTTATGCGGCAAAATTGCCGCTGATTGACAATACCGCTTCAATAACCCGGTTAACCTGTGCCGCGCTCATGCCGGGCCAAATGGGGAGGGAAATTTCCTGACGGCAGCTTTGTATGGTTTCGGGAAAATCTTCTTCGGTCAGGTGATAACGGTTTTTATAAAAGGGCATGGTATGCAGAGGGATAAAATGTACCGACACGCCTATGCCCGCCTCTTTCAGTTTTTGAATAAATTCGTCGCGCGATATACGCAGCCGCTGGGGGTTCAGGCGCAGGGGGTACAGATGGCGGGCGTCGCCGGGGCCGGTGGGGGGGAGGAGTAAATATTCGCTGCCGGAAAACGCCGAGTCGTAGGCGGCGGCTATTTCTTCCCTCATGCGCAGCAAATCCCATGCCCGCGCAAGCTGAACCCGGCCAATGGCTGCCAGTACATCCGGTAAATTGTACT
Organism: Treponema sp.; assembly: GCA_031283105.1. Classification (GTDB taxonomy): domain Bacteria; phylum Spirochaetota; class Spirochaetia; order Treponematales; family Breznakiellaceae; genus WQXQ01. Next base: position 17,223 of record JAITCL010000044.1, read on the forward strand.
TGTAGCCCGCTTCTACCACTTCGTAGTACCACGATGCCCGCGCGTCGGAATAACGGTTCCAGACCGCGCGGTCTATGCCGTGGGATCGCATAACGGAGATTCTGCGGGACATCGTTTCATCATGGCAGACGATCATGCCCCCTTCTCCGGTGGTGATGGTCTTGGTTGCGTAAAACGAAAAAACACCCGCGTCGCCCACAGTTCCGGCGAGGGCGGAAGGAAACGCATGAGCGGCATCTTCAATAACTTTCAGACCGTAGCGGCGGGCTATGCCCATAATGGCTTCCATGTCGCAGGAAAGGCCGCCGTAATGAACCGGTATGACCGCTTTGGCTTTTTCAGGCGGCAAGCGCTTGATCGTTTGTTCCAGAGCGGCGGGGTCAATATGAAAAGAGCCGGGGCTGACATCGACAAAAACCGGATCGGCTCCCAGATAGCGGGCGACTTCGGCGGTGGCGGTGAAAGTACAAGAAGGGACAAGTACCGTGTCGCCCGGCCCGACGCCGCAGGCTTCCAGCGCCAGATGCAGACCGCTGGTGGCGGAATTTACCGCAAGGCAGTGAATGTCGCCGGTACTGAGAATCGGGGGGCTTTTCAGGAATGCGGCAAATTCTTGTTCAAAATTCATGGCTTCAACGCCCGTGGTCAGCCAGCCGGAACGAAGGACGCGGATAACCGCATCTTCTTCCTCCGTGCCGATAAAAGGCCGGGCAAAGGGAATGTCGTCATGTGACATTGGTATATACCGGTATTTGAACCGCCGGTTCCTGGCGCATGGCGGGAATGGCGTCGCGCAGTACAGTCCGTAATAGTTCGCTGTTACGGTACATCTGTGCCCGCTGCGGATCAAAACGGCAAATGGGTTTAATCGCTTCCATAAGCTCAACGATATTGACAGGGCTGGGATTTTTTTTGTCCACGCGGAGGATTCGGCTGTACTCAGTTTCCCGCGGCTCTTCGTCATCAGACCACAGCCGCTCATCAAGACGTTCACCGGCGCGGAGGCCCGAATACTCAATTTTAATGTCGGTTTCCGGTTCAAATCCGTAAAAGCGAATCATCTGCTCGGCAAGGTCGCGGATACGAACCGGTTCGCCCATGTCCAGCAGGTAGAGTTTGCCGTTTTCGCCGACACCACCGGCTTTCAGCACCAGAGAACAGGATTCGGGAATGGTCATAAACCAGCGGCGTACTTCGGGGTGGGTTACCGTTACCGGCCCGCCTTTTTCAATCTGTTTCTGGAAAAGCGGCACAATGGAACCCCGCGATCCCAGCACATTGCCGAAACGGACAACCATAAAATTGACCGGCAAAGCCGCGGTTCCCGCCGCCAGCGCCGCTTCCATAACAAGCTGTTCGCATATCAGTTTTGACGCGCCGTATGTCGAAACGGGGTCAACCGCTTTATCGGTGGTAATGTGGACAAAGCGTTTTACCTCGTGACGCATAACGGCGCTGAGCAGGTTCTCCGTGCCTAAAACATTATTTTCGATAGCGGCAACGGGGTTTTCTTCCATCATGGGAACGTGCTTGTAAGCGGCGGTATGAAACACCACGTCGGCGCGAAGCTGGCCCATAATGTAATCCATGTAGTCCGCGTCTTTTAAATCTCCGATAACCGGAACCAGGCTGGTCTTTTCGCCGACGCCCCCTTCCTGCAAAAGCCGCAGTTCGCGGTCTATCTGGTAAATGGAATTTTCACCGTGGCCGAAAAGGTACAACCGCGATGCCCCCGCGGAGAGAAGTTGGCGGCAAATTTCGCTGCCTATGGAACCGCCCGCTCCGGTAACCATAACCCGCTTTCCCCGCAGGTAGGCAAGGCTCTGCTTAAGTTGTATCGCCACCGGAGTCCTGCCCAACAAGTCCTGGGGATCAATGGAACGGGTCTGTATCAGGTGGGCGTCGCCCTCGATAATCTGGGATATTCCCGGCAGTATGTTGATTTTTTCAAAACCGGCTTTTTTAAGAATCGAATAAAGTTCTTTAAGGTATTCCCGGCTTGCCCCCGGAATGGCAATAATCGCCTCGTCCGCGGGGTTCATGCGGAGCAGACGGGCTACATCGCGGATAGGGCCGAGTACCGGTATTCCGTCAATCTGGCGTCCGATTTTTTCAGGATCGTCATCCAAAAAGGCGACTAGTTCACCAAATATGGCCTTGGACTTTATTTCATTTGCCAGAGACCGCCCGGCAAATCCCGCCCCGATAATGTACAAACGCCGCGATTTTTGCGTTCTCATACGCTACCCTCCCGTAAGGCGCTCTATCTGATGTTACCCCAAAACAGCAGATTTTGGAATAGTTTACCTGTCCAGCGCCCCTATCACCTCAAAGGCAAGGTCAATGGCAAAGGAATCATCGTACAGATTCAATTTGACTTTTGCCCTCTTCTTTCTTTTATCGACCTTTATTATCCTTCCCTCAAGCCCCATGAGCGGGCCCTCGATGACCATGATACGGGCATTTTCATTAAAGTATACGCGGGAAACACCCGCGACCGGCCCGGCTTTTTTGATAAAATGGAGAACCAGTTCAAGGTCACGGTCGGCCAGGGGGCATATATTTTGGTTGGATTTGAGAAAGCGGTAAAAGCCGTCTGTGCGCCGGAATTCCCATTGATGAGTTATAATATCTTCCCGTTCAGCTTCGATAAACACATAGCCGGGAAAAACAGCCGCCGTTGACTGCCGCATTACCCCCCTGCGCCGTATGTCGATGCGCCGCCGGGGAAAATGCAGGGAAAAGCCCGCATGGGGATACAGCGCATTGAACAGCCGCATGAATTTTTCCTCACCCCGCGTTTTTACCTGAATGGCGTAATAATTCATCTACAACTCACCATAAAGGGTATTTTACCGCAGGACAAGCCCTGCCCCCAGCGCGGGGCTGCAGATGGAACTTGCGGGTATAAACCGGTCGGCGGAGCCGCCGCCGGGCAGCGGAAACCTTGTAGAGTCCGCCTACGGAGCTACCCAGCACCTACACCACCATACGAATTGTTATACTATGAAATAATTGTGGTATGTAGGTGCTGGGCTTTTACTGTCCCTACCCTCGTTACCGTTTCTCGCAATCTCCTCCGGCGGAGAATTCCAAATGTTTCCACTGCCCGGCGGCGGCCCCGCCGACCAGCCCGTACCATCATAAGGGGCAGCCCGCGCTGCCCCCAGTGCCGCCCTATGTAAGATGTATGCCCAATAAAGTAATTTGGGGGCTTGTGGGAAAACCTTATAGGCAGCCGCACAAGCCGTTTCCGCAGGAAATGGCTTGTGCGGTGCTTGTTAGAATTGTCCCCAAGTAAAATT
>JAITCL010000061.1 GCA_031283105.1 Treponema sp.
TACTTGATCGATTATGACAAATGGAAAGAAGATTTTTTAAGCGTAATCAAAAACGAACAAAAAGTTATTAAAATTAACACAGACACTTATTTATTAACAGCTGTTCCATTTTATAACTATGCTAACGAGAATGAATTTAAAAAAATATTAGAAAACACATTAAGCGGATAAAAGTAAAAGATGATGATCGTAAGGCGGATAATATTAAAAATGGTCTACTCTTTCACTCCCCCATACGCCCAATAATCTCAAAACAAGCGCGCGCGTTATGATACGGGCATTTCCAAAAACCCGACTTGGGCATACCAATATCAGGCGTATTGTCAAGGTGCAATTCATTGTGCCATTCGCCGTGGGTATGATCCGCAAAATAATTTTGAATATAACTCCATATACTATCAGCCGCATCAAAGTATTTCTTTTCACCTGACAATTCATACGCATTATAAAAACCCACAACAGCCTCCGCCTGTGTCCACCATTCCTTTTTGACATGGTTGTTCCCCACTTCATCACAACCACTGATAAGTCCGTCGTTTTTACGATCAATGGCGGCAACATAGATAACTTCCACAATCGCCAATGCGGCTTGTTTCACTCTGGAGATAAGGCTTTCATCGCCGACAGCAAGCGCCGCTTCATACAATAGCCAACTTCCTTCAATATCGTGACCATAAGAAATATCCTTTGTAAGCGAATTCCAATCCATATCAAAGAATAATTTAAAATGCCAATCGCGGTTGACAATTTTATCAAGTGTTATGTGCAACAATGTTTCAAGCGCCTTACGCACACGCTCATCGGCGCTGACGCGAGATAGAGTTGTATAGGCTTCCAGTACGTGCAGATTGGTGTTCATGGATTTTGGACAGTTGAGGTCTTTGTCGCTGAGCCTGAAATCGTCAATACTGCGCCATTCGCGGTTGCACGCCTCAATATAACCACCGGCAGCCGAATCAAGTCCGTATTGTTCGGTTGCGTCAAAAAGGGTCATCGCCAATTCCAGCGATGATTTATCGCCTGTTGCCCTGTAATGTTCGCTTAACGCATAAATGCCAAAGGCAATGTTATAAAATTGTTTTCTGGTATCAAGCGCTTTTCCGGCATGATCTACAAGCCAGTGCAGCCCGCCGTGTGTTGTATCAAGAAAAGCTGACGATAAAAAATCCCGTGCGTGTTGGGCACTAGTTTTATAAGTGGTGTCGCCAAATATGCGGTATGCGGCGGAAAATGTCCACAATATCCGCGAATTTAAAATACAGCCTTTGGCGGCGGTTTTATCCGGCTTGCCGTAAAAATCAGCCTCGCCGTAAAAGCCGCCGTTTTCTTCATCGGCCATGTTCTGCCAAAACGGAAGAATATTTTCTTTAACTTCACGTAACGCTTCCTGCCTGTTTAACATACAGTCATTCCTTTGGCTATTACCACCGCATTATTTTAACATAGGAATCAAACGCATAACTATTAAAATTTCTGAAAAGAAAACATTTCTTTCACTTGGTTAATCCATAACCAAAGGGGAATAAAACTTCACCGTTTATGGTTTTGCGCCAGGTGTAGGGTGTCCGTCCGGTGAAATCTTTGCTGCCAAACAGTACGTCCGCAATGCCGCCGCCTTCGCTGCCCGGCAGCCATGCCGCTATAAAGGCCTCCCACTTTTTATATTCATCGCCGATGGTCATGGGACGGCCTGACAGCATGATGACGATAACCGGACAATTATAGTCATAGACTTCCCGCAACATATTCATATCCCTTGTACGAATATTAATCTGATTGGAGCGGTCGCCTTCCGTTTCCGCATAAGGGTCCTCCCCGATTACGGCAATCACCGCGTCAAAAGTTCCTTCCACTTTACCGCTTTCAGCGTAAGTAATGGATGCCTTGCCTTTTGCCGCGTTCTGTATGCCTTCCAGTACTGTTGTACCTTTGGTGATGAAGCCATGCTTGCCTTGCCAGGTAATTGTCCAGCCGCCGCATTGCATTCCGATGTCGTGTGCACCCTGTCCCGCTACCAGGATACGCTTGTATGACGGCAGTTTTGCAATAGCATTATTTTCATTCCGTAACAGCACCAGCGATTCTGCAACGAGCGTCCGCGCCGCTGCCCGGTTTGCGTCAACGCCGATTGCGCCCGCCTTTTTTGTCAGCGGTGCATCGAATAGGCCTATACGCTGCTTGAAACGAAGGATACGCAGTACCGCGTCATCAATACGTGTTATCGGAACCTTCCCTTCGTTAACCAGTTCCTGCAAATGCTCAATAAAATTTACCCAACTGTCGCGTCCGTTAGTCGCCATCACCATGTCAACGCCCGCATTGATCGCATTGGCAATCTGCGCCTTGTAATTGCCGCCGGATAATTGCGTAAGCGCCGCCCAGTCGGAAACAATAAAGCCCTCAAAGCCCATTTCGTTTTTTAACAGATCGGTCAGTAAATCTTTGCTTTCATGCATCTTAACGCCGTTCACGCTGGAAAATGAAGGCATCAACGACAACGCGCCCGCTTCAATGGCCGCCCGGTACGGCGGAAAGATGCGTTCAATTCCGGCGCGATCCAGCAGAGCGTTGCCCTGATTGCGCCCATCTTTCGCCTGACCTTCGCCCAAAAAATGCTTCATACACGCGGCAACGCCGTTATCCTGCAAACCCTTGATCACATTGGCGCCCATGAGCGTTACAATGCCCACATTTTCACTGTAACTTTCGTAGGTACGTCCCCAGCGCACATCTTCCGCAACGCCCAGCACGGGGGCAAAAGTCCACCGCGCGCCGGTTGCCCGCATTTCTTCTGCGGTAATGCGCCCTGCCGTATACGCCGCTTGCGCGCCCCGTTCCTGATTACCTGCCGCGATTGCCCCCAGCCCCACGTTATGCGGCAGAATTGTCGCGTTCAAAGCATTGTTATGGCCGTGTACCGCGTCAAGCCCGTATACAACCGGAATACCCAGCCGCGTTTTAAGGGATTCTTCCGTAAAGCCGTTGAACATAGTGACCCAGCCTTCCGGCGTATTTTGCGCCGGCGTTGAACCGCCGCCGCTCAAGACCGAACCCAGGGCATATTCGGTAATATCGCCCTTATACAGGTCTCCCCGCTCGGCCTGGGTCATCTGCCCCACTTTTTCAGCCAGCGTCATTGACGCTAAAAGCTCTTCCGGCGTTTTTCCGGCAACAGATTTTAAGGTGTTTTTACCGGCGGGCGCTTTACTGATACACGCCGTATGCGTGAACAGCAGCAACAGCATTATAAATAAAGACAGAAAATGCTTTTTCATATACTACCCTCTTATTAAAAGGTATTATACCGCAAAAAAAAATCTCAGTACAGTTTCGCAATGATTGTTAAGAATTGAACAGGAGTAGTGATAAACGATTCTTTGGGGAAATGCTTCATATTGCCGGTTATCAAGTAAGCCTTTGCCTCTACAGCCGCATCATAAAATATCCGGTCATCCTGATTGACTTTTTTGTTTTTATTGAGTTGTTTGCCTTCAACGGCAATTCCGGTTTTTACGATGTCGTCCATTAAACGGGTAACTTGCACAGAATCAAAACCAAATTTTTTTCTTGAAAGTACTTCCCAGTATTCTTGAAGGATTGGATTACTGTAAAAAGGAACTATTTTGCCATCAGCAACCAAGTCAACGATGACAGCGGGCGGACCCGATGTCAGCAGTGAAGATACCAGAATATTGGTATCCAGAACAACCTTAATCACTTTTTGCTTTACCTTTTCGTTTTTTCCTGACGGCATTTATTTCGGCATTTATTTCATCAAGAGTCATTTCCGAATTGCCGTTCTTCATTGATGTAAGGCGCATTGTTGTAAGGTTCTGCATAAATTCAAGTTTTTGAAGCATGGACAGCGTTTTTTCAAAGCTGTTTCCGTCAATCTTGAATAATAAAGCCTGAGGTTTACCATTGTTGGTAAGAACAGCTTTTCCGTCTCCGCTAAGCCTGGTAAGCGTTTCCGCCGGTGATTTGCTTAATTCACGGATAGTTACAAATTGCATACGCGGCCTCCTGTGTTATTATAGACAACTGTCGGACAATTGTAAAGCGGTTTATCCCTACATATTGTTAATAACCTTCCAGACCCTAAAAAAAGCCAAAAGCAAGCCGTTTTGACTCACTTTTGGCGGCGCATGAATGTTGGTCACCATTTACGAATGAAAGTAAAAGGTTTCGTATTGGTGACTGTCACTTTTTATAGGGAATTTTCCCTATGGTGACAGTCACTTTTTATCCGGAAAATCTGTAGCATTTAGAGTTATAGAACCAGTACCAATATTAATTTGATCTTCTGTAACTCCTGTATATGTTGCTTCTCCGCCTCCGTCTGGGTAAAAGCTAAGCTGTATAAAATAATTTCCTGTTTTATTCCATGGTGTTTGTGTGTTATAAAATTTCAAGTTTAAGGTTAATTTTCCATCACTTCCAACCACTCCAGATGCGCCAGCCTCATTATTATTTAATGATGGATAAATTATTATTCCGGCTCTTTTACCAACATACTCGCCTAAACCATTAACAGTTATTAATTTTCCACTACTAGTTAAGGTGGGTTCAATAGAAATAATCTTTACAAAAAATATTCCTGTTAGGTCTGCGCATTGAAACTCTATTTGGCGTTCCCCGCCTTTTGGTATTTTTTGCCCTTCTACCGTGTAAGTTTTCTGTGTATCTGTTATCGAAACGGAACTGTATAAATAGACAGATTCGTCATTGTCAAAATAATACTGAACACCCAACTCACGCTTGCCTGATTGTGTCCATGCCTCAAATGTATAAATATAACTTGTACCTGTCTTTGCGGTGTAATAATACTTCGCTTGCGTTTTCCATGCATCCTCATGAGATTCGGCAGTTCCGCCTACGGTAATGGTACACACTCCGTCGTTAGCAACTGAATAATCCAATGTAGCGGTTGACTCCGGGTCTACCCATTTATCCCAGCGGTCTTTGACCGGCCTTTTTTCCGGCGGGACATAATTGTTTTCCTCTTTAGGCTCTGGGCAACCCGTCATGGTGAGCCCGATTATTGCCACAAAGGCAATAATTTCAACCAATTTTACCATGTTTCTCATAAAATCTCCTTTTTCCGGCATCATCTCCGCCGGATTGTTCAATTTACTTCAACCACATTAAATGGTGGTTATAATGAAAATCTACCACTATATTAAACAGTTGTCAAACAGAAAACCACCTTTTTTAAGTAGTCTGTGAATATGAGTTTTAAAGAAAATCTTAGAGAAGCTATTGATCACAGTGGATTAGAACAAAAAGAGGTGGCACATAAAGCAAATATAAGCCTGCGAAACATCGAAAACTATCTGAGGGAAAATGCATCTATCCCTGTTGCAGATAAAGCAGTAAAGATTGCCCAGGTACTTGGAGTTACTGTTGAATATCTCGTTACAGGAAAAAAATCGCCTGTGGCAGTTCCAACTTCAATTAATCCCGAAATGCAGAAGTTAATACGAAATATAAATAAACTGCCCAAAAACAAACAACACATCGTGACACAAAATGCTCTTAACCTGACCGAAATTTTAAAAGGCGACTGACACCGGGTATTACACGCCGCGCAGTAGCTCTCTTGGTTTCGACCCCTGTGCCGGCCCCACAACTCCTTTATGCTCCATTTCTTCGACTATACGGGCGGCGCGGTTGTAGCCGATTTTCAGACGGCGCTGAATGTAACTGGCGCTGGCCTTTCCCTGCTGTAATACAATTTCCAGGGCTTTATCGTATAACGGATCGTTGCCATCTGAAAAAAGGGATGGATCAACTTCTTCTTCCTCATCATCGTAAAAAATTTCATCGTCAATGTAGTCGGGTTCGCCGAGCGTTTTTATATGTTCTACGACGGTTTCAACTTCTTCTTCAGAGACAAATGCTCCCTGCATACGAATTGGGAAGGGGTCAACTACTCCCGCGTACAGCATATCGCCTTTACCGAGCAGTTTTTCCGCCCCTACCATGTCAATAATAATCCGGCTGTCCATTTTGCTGGCAACCATAAAGGCGATGCGGCTGGGAATGTTGGCCTTGATAAGGCCGGTGATAACGTCAATCGAGGGTCGCTGGGTTGCCAGCACCAGGTGTATGCCCACCGCGCGGCTCATGGCGCAGAGGCGGGCGACAGTGGACTCCAGTTCCTTGCCCGTTGTCGCCATAAGGTCGGCAAATTCGTCAATGATTATCACAATGTAGGGCATGTATTCCTGAGCGATGTTGCGTTCCTTAATGCGTTTGTTGTAATTGCGAATGTCCCGCACTCCCATTGAATCAAGGCAGGCGTAACGCCGCTCCATTTCATAAATGCAGTACTGCAAAGCCTGAAACGCCTTTTTAGGCTCGGTGATAACCGGAGTCATTAAATGGGGAATATCATTGTAAAGTTTTAATTCGACGATTTTGGGATCAATCAGGATAAGGCGGCAGTCAGAAGGCGCAAGTTGGTACAGTATCGAAAGAATGATTGAGTTGACGCAGACCGATTTTCCCGCGCCGGTAGCGCCGGCTATCAACAGATGAGGCGTCTGCGTCAGATCAATGGTCTGCGCTTCGCCTGAAATGTCTTTTCCCATGACCACGGGAATTTCAAGCCGTTTGCCTGTGCGCTGCAATTCGCTTTCAATAATTTCCCTGAATGAAACAATGTTCCGCTTCGCATTGGGAACTTCTATGCCGACGGCGTGTTTCCCCGGAATGGGGGCTACAATCCGCACCGACGAAGCGGCAAGGCGCAAGGCGATGTTGTCCTGCAAATTGACGATGCGGGAAAGTTTTACCCCCGGCGCAGGGAGAATCTCAAACATGGTAATGACCGGCCCCTTGCGAATTCCGGTAACTTCCGCCTGTATTTTAAATTCTTCCAGTGTTTCTCTCAGTGTCACCGCCGCGTCGCGGGTCGCCTGATCAATAATCCAGTATTCGCCGTCGGGGTATTGATTCAGTATTTCTACCGGGACATGGTACTTTTTCCGCGCATGATGCGCCGCATGGCTTGACGGCTTTTTGCGGGCCTGTTCGCTGTGGAGCGCCGCAAGAAGTTCCGCCTCTTCCAGCGCGCGTTCAACGCTGTCAATGGCAATCTTTTCAGATTCAAGGCGGTGTTCTTCCTGTCCCGCCGTTCCCCCGCTCAAATACTCAAGGGCAAGGGGGCTGTTCAGGGGCCTCATCTCCGGTAAATTAAGATCAAAATTTTCCAGGCCGCCCTCATGTGAGGTACGCGCCCCCGCCCTCAGATCATTGCTGTGAATCCATTCTCCAACGGAATCCATATCGGCGGCTTGGGCATCGGGCGGCGGCGGCGGCAGAAAAAGTTTTCCGGCATTGGCGCCGGCGCTTGCACCGGATTTATCCCCCCGCCAGATTCTCCTTCTTTTCCCGTCCTCATCTACATAGGGAAACAGGGCGTTTTTCAACATTTGTATGGCTGTTACTTCCAAAAGGGCCAGCACCACAATTATCAGACCAAATCCGGTTTTTCCGGTTAAGTCCAGAAAAGCATAATCGAGGGAAAGGGCGTCAAAATCACGGAGACAGATAAAGCCCAGGGTAAGCGTGAGAAACGGAAACAGCGCAGAAATCAGGATAAATAACCGGTGGGGCCGCCAACGGGGGTCGGCAAGGATAAGGGCGGCATAACCGAGGTAAACAGGGATAAAAAAGGCCAGTATCCCGTAAGCATGGGAAAAAAACAGGCCAAAAGAGGGGTTAAATCCCTTAATCCCAAATACCGCCCCCAACAGCGACAGGCCCAAAACCAGGGCAAAAATCCCCAGTATGGCCGCCGCTGTAAGCGCCGCGATACGATATTTGCTCAATCCATGCCACAAAGCGTCAAGCCGGGCAGGGATCTCTGAAATCGGCAAAGTATACAAGCCCCCCCTTCATATATCGGTTAAATTTCAGTAGTATTGACAGGCAATTATAGTGAGAGATACAATACTCATGCTGGCAATAGGGAGGAACGGAGGCAGGCCATGAAGTTTATAAGAAAGAAAAATTTGATGGAAGGGGAAGAAATTCTCTATGTACCCCTCCTGCACTGGGCTTATACGGTTAAACATATGCTGCTGTCCCTGCCGTTTTTTCTGGTTTTGCTTATTTTGTGGCTCACCGCCGATCCGGTTGTTTATTCTTCAATGCTGACGGATATTCAAGTTACCCAGGCATATCAGGATCTTATCAGATATATATTTATTGCGGGAGTTTTGGTTGTTTTGGTGATTTTTGTGTGCCGCATCTTCCAGTATCTGTGTACCGAATACGGCGTTACCAATAAACGTTTGATACTGAAAAAAGGCGTTTTTCGCATAACAGTGGCGGAAATCCCTACCGACCGTATAGAGAGCATTTATTGTATTCAGGGAATTTTAGGCAGAATGTTACGTTACGGAACGGTTTGTATTTCGGGTGTAGGCGGTAAAATGCCGACTTTTTTTATGGCTGCCCGTCCCTATGCCCTCCGGCGCAAAATCGTGAATATTATCGAGAAAAACAAGACTATTACCGTGGTACACGGCGATATGTCCCGGATAAAGCCCCCGGTCAAACCGGTAGTGGAACAGGAACCAATTTACCGCTACGGTACTTTTGTCAGAGTTCTGCCCAATAGCGGTAAATAATTCTCTTAAAACCGTATTTTTGGCTATTTGTTCGATATTTATTACTTTTTTTCTAATATTTTTTACGAAAACACTTGACTTTTGGACTGTAATTTATTAAGTTAAAGTAGGTTGATGAAGCGGATTATTGTTTTTACAGTACGATTTAACACCATCGTAACATCGACCCCTCCCCCGGGTTTCCTCACCTCCTTTTCCCGGGGGGTTTTTTTTTGGAAGCGCGAAACAGTATCGTTATACCAACTCCATGCCCAAACTCACCGTCTGCGACCCTCGGCATACGCCCTTAAACACCCCGCGTTCAATTGAACAATCGGCAAAGTCGCGCCCCCTTGAAAGGGCGATGTAGCCCTCGTCGATGAGTTTGTCGCGCGTGGGATCTGCGCCGCAGTAGCGGTCTCCTGTCCACGCCTCGACCCATGCGTGAGTTTCGCCGTAGTCGGAGGCAAGGCCGGCAACATAACGGCAGGGGATTTTGTCGAGGCGCAAAAGGGCAAGCAGTATGTGCGCGTAATCCTGGCAGACGCCCGCGCCAATCTCAAACGCCTGTGCCGCCGAAGTTGAGTTCGCGGTCGTGCCGCGCTCGTAGCGCAGACGGGCATGAACGGCGTGTGAAAAATATTGAATACGGTCTAATATATCGACCGGCGCACAGTTATTAATATCATTGTAAAAATTGGCAAGCCCGCGGTGCGCGCGTGTTAACTCTGTCGGGTAGAGCAGTACGCGCGGCGGTTCGCCGGATGCGGTGTACGGTTCGCCCGATACTTCCGCAGTCCCCTCTATCCCGAAGCGGAATTGACTGTGCGGCAAACTGATGTACCCCGCAAGCGCGTCGTTGCCGAAACCGTCAACCGTCTGCCAAAGCGTATCGGCGGGCGACGGGTCGATGCGCCACGACAGGCTATTTATCCGTTGTCTGCCGTTGCTGCGCGGCAGTATCCGCAGAAGAAACCAGTGTTCGGACGCGGGTGAAGAAAACGCCAACTCCGTTTGATAACGGAAACGGACGGTCTTCAAGCGGCCTGCTCCTCAAACAGCCTATTAAGGCTTTCAAGCACTTCTTCGATACGCGCCTTGTAACTTTCCTCCGTGGCGAGAGCTTCAACCACCACTGCCAGATGTTGCGCGTTACAGAAACCTTTGCGTACACGCGCAAGCACATGGCACAACTTTTCATACTCACTGTTAATGAGTTTGTAGTCGTACGAAAATCTGAAATACAAGTCAAGCCTCTCGATAAGTTTGCCGCACTTGACAATCGTACGCGCCTCGCCGCTGGCAATCTTGTCGTCTATACTGCCCCAGAACGCAAGCAGGTAATCAATGACCGGCATCAGCGACAGGCGCAGTTTTTTGGCGTCGCGGCTGGAATGGAACGAGTCAATCGCAAGTTGAATGTAGGCAAGCGCCTCACTGCCGATAACGTTCCGGCAGACAAGCGCGTTGTCGTGCGCAAAGCGCAGCGTCGAACTGATGGTGAAGCAGTCCGCGTCATCGTGCAAATACCCCTGTATAAAGCGGCGGGAATTGCCGTACTTGTCTTCAATCTCCAATCTGTCAAGGAATTCCTTGTAGGAATCTTTATTCTTGTCGAGTGTTACGTCATGATAGATAAAGAACGTGTTGAGTGTGGTGTAGGCGCGCTCAGCGTATCTTCCGAGCCAGTACAGGTTTGAGCTGTACTCTACCGAGATAGTACCCATGTGTCCTTAAACCCTCCTCCCTGCGAAGAATTGACAATGAACGATCCCTCGACACGCGAAAAGCGCGTCAGCCCGCTTGCCCACACGCGCGTAGTTTTGCCCGTCAGCACATACGCCCTCAGGTCGGCTTTTCGCGGGACGGCGTTTCCGTTTTCGTCCATAATATCGAGGTCGATAAAGTCGATAACTTCCTGCGATATGAACCGCCTGGGTTCCTGTATGATAAGCGTCTTGATTTCAGCTAACTTTTCTTCTGATAATTCACTGCCGAATACCACGCCGTAACCGCCCGCCTCTGACACGTCTTTTATGACAAGCCGCCTGATGTTCTCAAGCGTAAATTTAAGGTCGTTCTCATAGTAAGGCAGGTAGGTCGGCGCGTTTTGCAAAATCGGCTCCTCGCCGAGATAGTATTTTACCATTCTGGGCACGAAGTAATAGATGCCCTTGTCGTCCGCGACGCCGTTGCCCGGCGCGTTGATTACCGCCACATTCCCCGCGCGGTAGGCGTCCATGATATGCGGCACGCCGATGAGGGAATCCGCCATAAACGTCATGGGGTCAAGGTATTCATCGGAGATACGGCGGTACACCGCGCCAACTCTCGCCTTGACGCCGAGGTAATCCTTTATGTACAGAACCGCGTCCTCAACAACCAACTCCGACGCCTTGACCAGCAATGCGCCCGTGCGTTCCGCGAGGTACGAATGTTCAAAGTACGCGGCGTTGTACCTGCCCGGCGTAAGGATGACGTTTAACCCGCCGCGGCTTACAAAGTCCATCGTCTCATGCAGCATATCCGAATAGTTGCGGTTGTCCTTGACATCGTTATTCGAATAAGCGTCAGGGTCGGCGATTCGGCTCAACTCCCGGGCAATCAGCGGATAAGACGCGCCTGACGGTATGCGCAGGTTGTCTTCCAGTATGTACCATGCGCCGTCCTTCGCCTGAACAAGGTCTATCCCGGAAATGTGGCTGTACACGCCTTCAGGCGGAATAATGCCGCCGCACTCCGGCAAGTATCCTTTGGAGATATAGACAAACTCCTCCGGCACAATTTTGTCGGCGACAATTTTCGCGCCGGAATAAATGTCCCGCAAAAAGCAGTTGAGCGCGTCCACCCGCTGGACAAGCCCCCTGTCCAAATGCGCAAACTCGTCATGCGAAATAACGCGCGGTATGGCATCGTAGGGAAAGAGCTGTTCAATAAACTCCCCGTTCTTGTAGAGACCGAACTTTACGCCGTACCGCGCCATGAGCTTGTTAATTTCATACGCGGTCGTCACCGACATCTCCATCCTAATAACCCCCTACACGCAAAAAAAAGCAACGACGCCCCTTTGAATTGGAGCGCCGTTGCTCATCTATAATAATAGCATATTTCTACTATAATAATCAACTATTGAAGAAGAAAAGTTTCTGGCACCGGCATAGCTGAAAAACTGTTGGATAATATTCACCCTGTTGGCACAATATTCCGCCAGCGTTATACTATATTCATGAAAATTGATTTGTATTCTCTCGGCGCTGCCGAAGAAGTGACCGGCTCAAAACACGTACTGGAAATTGACGGGGAAAGCTACCTTATAGACTGCGGTTCTTTTCAGGGATCAAGGGCGGAGGCCGACCGAAAAAACCGCGATTTCGGCATTGCCGCCGACCGCATCGAATCGGCCATTTTGACCCACGGCCACCTTGACCACTGCGGACTTTTGCCGCTTTTGGTAAAGCGGGGCTATCGGGGGAATATTTACGCTACTCCGGCAAGCAGGGATATTGCCAGCCTTATCATGATGGACTCCGCCAATATACAGGCCCGCGACGCCGAATACTTGCGCAAACTGGCACATAAAAACAACGAAAAATTTGACTGGACGCCGTTGTACACCGAACAGGACGCGATTGCGGCGACAAGCCAAACGGTTGGAGTATCGTATAACAGGCCAATGTACATCGGTGACGGGATAAAACTGGAATTTTTTGACGCGGGGCATATTCTCGGTTCGGCGATGGCGTATATCACGGTAAAGCGGAACGGCAAAGAACTGCGGATTTTGGCAACCGGCGATCTTGGGCGCAAGGGCAAGCCCATAATCCGCAACCCGGCAATTCCCGCCCCCGCGCCGGACTATATTATCCTTGAAAGCACCTATGGCGACCGCCGCCATGACAGTACCGAAAACGCCATTGAAAAACTGGCGGTAATGGCAAAACGGGTTGTTGAAAACAAGGGAAGAATAATTATTCCCTCATTTGCTATTGAGCGCACTCAGGAACTGGTTTACTATTTTCACCTGCTGGTTGATGACGGCATTATTCCCGAAATTCCCATTTATGTGGATTCTCCGATGGCGACTAACGCTACGACAATTTTTCAGGTACACCCCGAATGTTACAGCGAAGAAATAAAAAAAGCCTTTATTCAGCATCACAAGAATCCTTTTGGCTTTAACAGCCTGCACTTTACCTCCAGCGTCGATGAATCCAAAGCCCTCAACGAACATAAAGGCCCTCTTATCATCATTTCCGCCGACGGAATGTGCGAGGCAGGCCGTATCCAGCATCATTTGATTCACAGTATTCAAGACCCCAACACCACGATTATGACCGTGGGCTACATGGCGGAAAATACCCTGGGACGCCGTATCCGCAACCGCGAGAGTGAGGTAAAAATTCACGGAATGACCTTCAAACTCAAGGCCCATGTCGAGGAAATAAACGCTTTCAGCGCCCATGCCGATTATGTCGAAATGGTGGAATGGCTTAACGCGCTGGACACATCGCGCTTAAAGGGAATTTTTATGGTACACGGCGAAAGGAAGTCCCAGGCGGCGTTCAAAAAGTACCTTGCGGAAAATGGCTATCCTCAAACGCACATAGTCCAGTACGGCAAAACCTACGAACTGGAATGATGCCGTTTACCCCTTTGGATTAATATGAAAAAAAACATTTTTGTTTTTTCTTTGGTATTTTTCTGCTGCCTGTATCTTTATGGGCAAACAGATGATGCAGAAAATAACGCCGCCGCCCCAATACAGCTCAAATTGGTTTTTTACCATTTCGGATATAATACATTACATTCCGTTACTTATAACTATGGGCTGAATTTTGTGGGAGCCGGGCTGGTAACTCCCTGTTTCATAGAAAGCGGCTTCGATTTATACTGGAGAAATATTGGATATAATAATTCATCTTTGTCAAACGCCGCGCTTCTTTTTTTATACACCGGTTTTACTATTCCTGCAATTACGCCATTGATTTTTTACGGAGCCGGAAAAAATAAAAACAATGAAAAATTACAAATTACCGCATTGGCTTTAACACAATCATTATTTATAACGCTCATGTTACAAAGTCCGATGAAAATGGTAACCGGAAGGGCAGGGCCTGGCATTGTCGATAATCCCACGCATACCAGAGGATTACCGGAAGACGATCATAGCAAAACATTTAATTGGTTCAATATGGATTTTATTAACGGCTGGCCGAGCGGACATACCGCGAATGCGTTCAGCGCCGCCGCGACAATAGCGACAATATACAAGGAAAATATATGGTTAAAAATAGGCGTATATTCGTATGCCGCATTAACCGGATTGGGAGTTTCACTCAATGTACATTGGGCGTCTGAAGTATTTGCCGGCGCATTAATAGGATATGCAATCGGTAAAACAGTAGGAAAAAGTTTTCGTCAATTACTGGATAATACGACAAATGAAAATAATGTATCATTTTATTTTACGCCAAAAACAATAGGCGTTATTGTCCATTTGTAATGTTATACGCTATTTTATCAACTTACGCTCTACCGCGATGCGGATAAGGTGTTTCATGCAATGAGATGCAGGAGACAGTTTTTCGAAAAGCTGAAAGAACAGGAGAAATTATGGCAGACATGACCGATGAAGAATACGACGCGCTTGATGAACGGTGGACACAAACAACGCCAAAGGTAAATTTTGCACGCCCCGGTGTTTTTGCCCAACAGCGTACCCTACTTGAAATTCTTGATAAAATTACTGCCAATTATATTATAACTAGAGCTGAAGCTACTAACCAAACCCCGGCTCAGGTTATTGGCAAAATGGCACATCAGGAAATCGCCGGGGGAATATAAACTCTATTGCCCAGCACCTAAATTCTTAGGTGCTGGGAATGTCAGTCACCAGACGTATTCAATTCCAATTCTTTTACGCGGTATGCGATTACCTGTGCAATATCATTAAGTATTTGCTCATGGAATTTTGCGATTGTGCCAGTTTCAGAGACCGGATAGGATTTTAGCGAAAAAAGGGCTGTCGCGTCAATTTCAAGGGCGGCGGCTATACGTTCAAGCATTTCGGGGGTAGGGAACTTTTTTTCGCTTTCTATCATGCCAATATAATGAGTTGAGGTATTCACTTTTTCGGCCAGTTTTGCCTGGGTAATTCCCAAAACTTGCCGTTGTACTTTCATATTAAAAGCAAGTACCGATCTAAGATTTGTCATATCCTTAATTTCACATAAGTTAATTTTTTAGTTCCTATTAGGTGGTTGACAACTTCCGTAAAATACATAAAATACTGTCTATAGGGAAGTAATCTATTAATAATAGAGAATAAGGCAAAACAGGCGGTTTTTTATGGAAGAAAAATTGTTTTTTGGGGCATTTATAAAGAAATTACTCAACCAGTGCCACACCATAGACGAATCACACCGGAAAAACGTCTTTTTAGGACTTTTTCATATATCAAAAGGAGGTTTTTATGAAAAACACACTCAAACTATTAGTACTGGCAGCAGGGGTACTACTGGCGTTAGCGGCTTTGTTACTGACAGGTTGCCCAACGGACAGCGGCGATGGCGATGACGGAACACCACCAGAAAAACTAACAACTAAGCAACGCTGGGGATCAGGGTATGATAAAACAACAAGCGTTACTGTTGCTCATTCAGTTGGCGATGATGACGTATGTACCATTACTGTAGGCGGAACCGCGCTGACTACTATGCCTGCATGGGATTATATATGGAAAGCCCAGGTTTTTTATA
The DNA here is from genome assembly GCA_031283105.1 of Treponema sp. Lineage (GTDB taxonomy): Bacteria > Spirochaetota > Spirochaetia > Treponematales > Breznakiellaceae > WQXQ01. Next base: position 15,377 of record JAITCL010000061.1, read on the forward strand.
AATATACTGCAGTGAAAGATAAAATTTATACCTATTCGTTTGAAGCGTGGACAGACGGCGCTGACAGAACCTTGAATGTTCAATGGTATGAAGATAATAATACCAAAACTTATCATGGCACCGGATACGAAAGCGTAGGAAACCCTGTCTTTAAAATAACATCTGAACGAAAAACCTATACCATAACAGGCAGCAAACCAATACCCAAAAGCGGTGTTCAGAACCTGTCATTTCAATGCGCTAATCAAACAGGGACATTTTATGTAAAGATACTCGGAATAACCCAACACAATTATGTCCCGCCGGAAGACAGGCCGGTCAAAGACCGCTGGTGGAAATGGGTAGATGATACATCAACCGCTACATTGGATTATTCAGTTGCCGACGACGGGGTGTGTACTAATACCGTAGGTGGAACTCCCGAGTCTCAAGAGAATATATGGAAAGCAAGCGCACGTTACAGTTACACCGCAAAGGCAGGTACAAATTATGCTTATACATTTGAGGCATGGACAGAATCAGGTACTCGTGAGTTGAATATTCAGTATTATGAAGACAATGATGAAAGAGTCTATTTATGGAGTAAGAGTAGGATTACGATAACAGCGACACGAACAACCTACACTATATATGGGACGAACATTCCCAAAAACGGGATACAACCTTTAGTCTTTCAAGGTGCAGACCAAACAGGAACATTTTATGTGAAGGTACTCGAAATAAAGGAGTATGAAATAGGCAAACTGACCATTACAAACTTTTCAGGCAGCCCCGGCCTTACCAAAAATAGTTGGGTATTTGGATGGGCATATAGAGACGATGATGATGGAAAAGATGAAGGGGGATTATCATTTGGCAATGATTTACAAGTTACCGGCAGTTCTATAACCCTTCCCGTATGGGAATATGATGAAGATGAATATGGATATGGAGAATTGCTTTATTTTCCGTTCACCGGGAATGTAACGGTGCCGGCGGGTAATTTGTGGCTTATACAAGGAGATGAACATGATTCTATTACATACAAAAATAAAGTTCCCATTACCTTCAGAAATGGTAACGCTACGATTAATTTTGGAACTCAAATGGAAGTAGAGGAAGATGATCATTAATGATGATAACGCCTGAGCATCAGGCACAATTTCAGCCAGACTCTATTTTATCAACTTCCGCTCTACCGCAATGCGGATAAGGTCGGCAAGATTTTCGGCTCCAACCTTGGTGTAAAGCATATTGATTACCATTTTTACGGTGTTGACCGAAAGACCGCGGCTGGCGGCGATTTCGGTGCGTGAAAGACCGTGGGATAAATCAGTGATGACTTCGGATTCTCTGGGGGAAAAAACGACGCTGTTAGTCAGGCCATAGGTCTTTCTATATTCCGTAATAATATGGGTACGGCGTTTTGCGTAGGAGGCGGATTTGCGGTTGAGGTCTTTCAGCCAGGATTGGGGAATTTTTCCGTCCGGTTCCTTGAGCGCGGCAGCAGCCAGAGTACGCATATCCTTGCCCAGTTCAATAAAGGGCATCAACACACTGTTAGGCTCCGCCGTTATGTATGCTTCCTCAAAAACGGATAAGGCTTTTTCTTTATTCTTCATTTTGTAATGTATACAAGCCTCTATCGCCAGCATTTCAATCCGCCCAAACAGAAACGATTCCCGCCGCTTCATTTCTTCAATATATAACAGCAGGGGAAGATAGTTCCTTGTTGCATAATGGAACCGGGCTTTTATTTGATTCCCAAAATTGTCAATAAAACCGGGGTGGCTGTACGATGAAAAATCTTCTTTAAGCCAGTCAACGGTCTTTTCCGGCATACCAAGAAAACAGTAATACCATGAAAGGGAAATATCGTAATCAATAAAACGGTTAAGGTATTCAGCTTCATCCAACTGGGCTTTTGTTTCTTTCATCGCCTGCTCTGCCAGCGCAAAATCTCCCTGTGCCGCGGCGATGCGCAAAGTGTAGAACAGCGCCCGGTGTATAAGCCCGTATTGTTTGTCCGTCCGCGCCAATTTCAACGCCAGGGCGACAAAAGGCGCCGCGGAACTGATGTTACCCCGGTAGAATTCCAGCTCCCCCCGCGCCAGATCCGGCTGTCCTGCCATAAAACCGCTGATGTAACTGCGCGATAAATGTTCCCGTGTACGGGTTATCGCGGCAATGTATTTTTCCGGGATACCTTTCTCTGAAGAACCGGCGCAGATAATCCATGCCCCCGGACAATGGGGGCTTAATTTACCCGGATTGATTGATGCGGAAAAATATTTGCAGGTTTTTTCAAAGTAAACGTCAAAATCATAAACACTATCCGTTAAGCACATTAAACCGCGTATATATGCCCAGCAAATATACAGCCGCGCCAAAGTACGTTTTTTTACGATGTCATCTTCCGGTAATTTAAGGAATTTTGCTTCGTAATATTTTACCAAGTCAAGTGATTTTTGCCAGAGAGCCTGACACATACAGGTACGCATGTGCATTTCGGCAAAGAATTCCACCTTCTCAAATACCTCATCAGGCGCATGGTCGAAGATTGGCGCCGCAAATCGGGAAATATTTTCCGGTACCTGCAAAGGTAATTCAAAAAAAATATTTACTATTGATTGATAGTCCCCTATCTTTTCATGGTATGACAGCGCGTCAATTCTAAAACCGTTTTTGTTGCACCATGCCCCGGCGATTGCGTAGGTTTCCCGCTTTTGTTCTTCCGTAAGGGATTCCTGTTTTGTACTTAAAAATTCCAAAAATAAAGGGTGAATAATATATGCGTTAATATAACTGTCCCGGCGCACATAAGCGCTTTGTTTTTCCAAATCGTTGATCAACCCTTCTTCCCCTCCTGCCAATTTGATGATTAAATCAACGGACAGATGATCGATGAGGGAAAGGCGTATCAAAAAATTTTGCAGGCATTCGGAAATTTCGTCCCAGATTTCCGTTTCCATTAACCGGAAAATATTTGTCTTCATCGCGTTACGCACATAACCTGTGTAGCCCGGCGCTTTTTGATACGACCGCGCGATGAGGTTAATGGCAAATGCCCAACCTTCGGTATCCCGCATGATTTCGCGCATACCGTCCGCTTGGGGCGTAATATTCAACCGGCGAAAATACTGGGCAAGTTCGTTTTCGGTAAAGCGCAGATCGCTCTCGCTCATGTTGAACATTTGATCCCGGTACACCAAACCCGCAATGTTAACACGGGGAGTGGAACGGGAAATCAGAAATACCGAAGTTCCCGCCGGCATACTCTGGAGAACACATTCTTCCACAAAACGAATTACGGACGGCTCTTCAATGCAATGAAAATCATCCATGACGATGATTCGTCTTTTCATCTCTACAAGATTATGCAATAAGGCCTGGTAATGACGCAGCTTCTCTCTGGTATCAGGAAAACCAAGTTTGGTCATTGCTCTGGCAAGGGGCGTATTAACCTGCGCTAAAGAGTGGGTATAACTTTCCCAAAAACGCGCCCCGACATTATCGCGTTTGGAAAGTTGCATCCATACCGTAGTCGCCTGATACATCTCGACAAAATCATGAGCCGCGCTGGTTTTGCCATAACCCGCCCCCGCGCATACCACAACCAGCGGGTATTTTACCGCCTCTGCGAACAGTTGATTCAACCGGGGACGTTCAAAATGGAAGAAAGCGCGGTTGTTACTTTGCGCCTGATGCACAGCTTCCATACGGCTATCTCCTGCCAGTTGTATAGGTATCATACGAAAGGATTATATGTTTCAATCGTAACTAATTGAGGTAAATGTGTCAATAAGCCGAATTACCTTTTCCGCGGTATTTATTGATAAAATGGTTATATAACACCCTATTTTCATAAAAAAAGCCAAGTTATTCATTGATTTCTCCCAATCATCAGCCAAAAATTGGTAAAAAAACAATATTTTCCCCATTTCCCCCCAAACCTTTATACGCCTACGGCGGCTTTCCGTGGCAAGCCGCTGGGTACTAAACCCTTTCTGGTATCTTCACTGTTGCGCTCTATACCCCCTATTGGGTATAGTATACCAATGAACGATGTTCAGAAATTAACCGAAAACGCGGTAGTAAAAATAATGGAAGGCTACGGGAATGACCCCCAGCAGCTTATCGCCGTATTGCTTGACATTCAGGCCGCTTCCGGCAGGAACTATGTTGACCAACAATGGGCGCTGCTGGTGTCCAAAATTCTGGCAGTGCCGCTTTCCAAAATTTTTGACGTGCTGACATTTTACGCCATGTTCAGTACCACGCCGCGGGGTGAGTGCCTTATTGAAATCTGCCAAAGCGCCCCGTGTCATTTTAACAAAGCGCAACAGGTGGTCAGTTGGTTTGAAGCGGCGGCGGGAATTAAAATGGGGCAGACCAGTGATGACGGGAAGATAACGCTTGCCCGTACCAGTTGCGTGGGGGCTTGCGAAATTGGCCCCGTGGCAAAAATCGGCGATGATGTTTTTGGCAGCCTTGATGAAGAAAAAGTTAAGGCGCTGGTTAAATGCTGCCGGGAAGGAAATGTAAGCCAATGTCAAAAATAAATAACCTTGTTTCCAAGGGCGCCGGTACCATCGACCCGGTTTCAGTTGCCGAATATGTACAGACAGGCGGTTTTGACGCGCTGAAAAAAGCCGCCGGCATGACCGGCGAAGATATTATCGCCGAGGTAAAAAAGGCAAAACTGTTGGGGCGCGGCGGTGCGGCGTATCCGGCGGGCAGTAAATGGGAACACCTTTTGCACATTCCCGAAACGCCCAAGTACATCGTCTGCAATGCCGATGAAGGCGAGCCGGGTACGTTCAAAGACCGGCTTATCATGGACAAACTGCCCCTGAAACTGATTGAAGGCATTACTATTGCCGGTTTTACGTTTCGGGCAAAAGCCGGTTATATCTACGTGCGGGGCGAGTACCGGAAGATTCAAAAAAGGCTTCTTGCCGCCATTGAAAACGCCCGGAGCGCGGGTTTCCTCGGCGGGAATATTCTCGGCACGGGATTTGATTTTGATATACACGTTATTTCCGGCGCGGGGGCCTATGTCTGCGGGGAGAATTCGGCGCTGCTTAATTCCACCGAGGGCAAGGTTGGCCGCCCCCGCATCAAGCCGCCTCATCTGGCGGAAGTGGGGCTGTTCCTCAAGCCGACTCTGGTGAACAATGTTGAATCGCTTGCCAGTATTCCCGCCATTGTCAGCATGGGCGGGGATGAATACCTCAACATCGGCCATCCCGATTCAGGCGGAACCAAATTGATCTGTCTTTCCGGCCATGTACAGAACCCGGGCGTTTTTGAGATTCCCCTGGGCAAGGTAACGTTACGCGATATTATGTTTGATGCTGAATTGGGCGGCGGTATTGCCGGCGGCAAGAAGCTCAAATTTTTTCATCTGGGCGGGCAGAGCGGCCCCATCGGCGGCCCTGATTTACTGGATACGGTATATAGTTACACCGATTTGAAAAAGGCCGGACTGAGCGTAGGTTCCGGAGCCGTTGTGGTCATGGACGAGACGGTTCCGGTTCTTGAATATTTGCAATGCGTCAGCGAATTTTTTGTCCATGAATCCTGCGGCAAGTGTATCCCCTGCCGGGAAGGCAACCGGCAGCTTTTGAAACTCCTGAACAGGCTTTCCGTCCCCAATGCCGCCGCTTCCGGCGATTTGGACACTATGCGCCGCCTTATCCGTACCATGAGTGACGCGTCATTCTGCGGGCTGGGGCAGACTGCCGCCGCGGCCCTGAACAGCGCATGGAAACATTTTAAAACCGAGATTGAAGCACATATAAGGAAAGACCATGAGCCACTATAAGCCCGATCCAAATAAAAACGTCAATTTAACCATTGACGGCATAGCAGTTACCGTACCCGAAGGCACGAGAATTCTGGAAGCCGCCCGGAAAGTAAATGTGTGTATCCCCACCCTCTGCGAACATCCCGATCTGTGCAAACGCGGCGTCTGCCGCCTCTGCGTGGTGGAATGTGACGGCAGGGGAAAACTGCTTGCCGCCTGCGCCAATGACGTGTGGGAAGGTGTTAATATTGTTACCAATAATCTGCGTATCCTCGGTATCAGAAAAATGATTGTTGAACTGCTGTTGGCAAACCATCCCCAGGAATGTTTGAGCTGCATCCGCAGCACAAACTGCGAATTGCAAACCCTTGCGGCGGATTTTGGCATCAGGGAATCGCCTTTCCGCCATGACGCGGCAGACCGCAGGCCGCCGGTAATCGAAAGTGAAACTCTGGTACGCGACATGAACAAATGCGTTAAATGCGGTCGTTGTGTGGAAGCCTGTCAGGAAGTGCAGACAATCCGCAGCATCAACAGTTCCTGCCGGAGTATTCACTACGGGATAAGCGCCCCTTACCATCAATCCCTTGCCGAGGGCCCCTGCGTTTTCTGCGGACAATGCGCGGCAGTGTGTCCGGTTGGGGCGATTTACGGACACGATCAAACAGCCGAAGCATGGATAGCGCTTAACGACAAAAATTGTCATACCGTTATACAGATTGTCCCGTCTCTCAGTACGGCTGTTAATGATGCCCTCGACCTTCCTGCAGGGACGGTCAGCCCCGGCGTTATGATAACCGCGTTAAAGCGGCTGGGTTTTGACCAGGTTTTTAACAGCGAAATTGTTATGAACGCGGCAACGGCGAAGGAAAACGGCGAATTGCTGAACCGTATCAAAAATGGCGGCAAACTCCCCATGATTACTGTCTGTTCTGCGGGCGGAATCAAATTTATCGCAGATTCGTATCCCGATCTTTCCGCTCATCTTTCCCCCTGCAGCCAATCTCAACAAATGTTGAGTGCGCTGGCAAGAACGGCAGATTCCTCGCCCATAACCGCCATCACCGTTTCCGCGTGTATTGCGCAAAAATTTAAATACCTTCGGTCTGCGGCACATTCCCCGGATGGTCATGATACTGGTTTAACGCTAACCGTTAGTGAGATTGTCCGAATGTTCCGGCAGGGCGGCGTTAATGTTGCCGGTTTGCCGGAAGCTCCGTTTGATGTTTTTCCGGGTGAAGCGCCGCCGGAAAACAAAACTAATTTTGAAAATTTGAGGGATATACAAGAAGGAATACAAAAATCTGAAATAAATTTACAGGGTACGAAAATAAAATTACTGACGGTATACGGTTTTGCCCCTGCCCGCCTGATTATGGATTCTATCCGCAAGGGCGAATGTGATGCGTCTCTGGTACACATTATGAGTTGTCCCTGGACGGGCGGCCAACAACCCTGTAAAAACAGCAATTAGTATGCTAAACTGGAATATGCGAAGGCTTTCCGGCATCGTTGTTTATTTTCTCCTGATAACTTTTCACGCAACAGCCCAGACTCCCGGCGGCGCGGGGGCGCAGTCTCTGAACGCCATGCAGAATTACCGCCGGGGCAGGGAGTTTGAAGCCCAAAACCGTACAAGCGAAGCCAATGTCCATTACAATGAAGCGGTACGCATCTGCCTTGATGAAGTTTCGCGTAACGCCGCCACCCGCGATACCTACACGGTAATGACATGGACTTTGCAGCGGCAGAGAAAATACACCGATGTGGTTACCTGGGGCGAGCGGGGTTTGAGGATATACTCCGATGAATACCGCATTGTAGAAACAATGGGCGAGGCGTTTTTTTATCTGGGCAATTATGAACGCTCCCTTTTTTATATGCAGCGTTACACCAACGCTCTGCCGCAGGGGGAACGCGTTTCCACCGCTTTTTTCTTTATTGGCGAAATTCACCGGCTGGCGCAAAAGTACCACCACGCGGATATAGCCTACACCACCGCCCTGCGCTTTGAACCCGGCATTGCCCTGTGGTGGTACCGGCTTGCCACAGTACGCGAACAGATCGGCGACCGCAGACCGGCAATCGACGCCTACCAGCAATCCCTCCGCCTTAATCCCAATTACGGCGAAGCCCGGGAAGCTTTAGCCAGATTACAGAATAATTAAGCCCATTGCCGCCGTTAATAAAATAATGACGCATAACAATACAATACTTTTAACGCTCCGCTGTGGTTTGCGGCGCGGCGTATTTTCCGTTTCATCAACATTTACCGCTTCCATTTCCAGCATCAGACTATCAATTCCGGCGACTATATGCCCGCGGCGAATCATGCCCTTTTTTTCCCGCATCAGTTCAAGTATTCGCAAAGATTCTCCCAACAGCGAGCCAATTCCCGGCAGCCTCAGGTCGCTTTTTATGCAGGCGCGGGAAAGCATCAACAGCCCTTCCAGTGTCAGGGCTTTTTCCAATCCGGCAAACAGGCTTCCCTGCGTTACACGCAATGGGCCAAACACGGCAAGCACCCTGCCGTAAGGGGCAAGCAAGTTGAAAAAAACTATTCCCGCCATGAATATAAGTGTTGCAAACGGATTAATTTTTTTTCCCGAAAACCCGGCCAACAGGCAGAAAAAGCAAAACTGCGCAACGCGGCCCGGCAGGGAACGGCTCAATAAAAAAATTAATGCCATCAGTAATCCGGCGGCAAAAAGTTCATCGGCATTAAATAAATCATTCCAGCGGCGGCTGTGCTGTTTTTCAGCCGGCACGGTCTTCTGCGGCGGCATTTCTTCCGGCTGTATCTCCGTACCGGCGTACCACCGGGAATGGCGGCAAAAATATTCACAAATTAGCCCCAGGGCTATACCGCTGATAAAACCGGATGCAAGAAACGGTGGTATCAGATAACGCAGGGAAGCGCCAAATATCAGATAACGCGCTAAAACAAGCTGAATGCCGTTTGAAGCCATCGCCCCGGCGCAGCCCAGCCCCGCAAAACCAAGACGCTTTTTTCCCAAACACCTGCGTAAAAGGTACATCAGCGCCGCGGACGCAAAAGTCCCGGCAAGGGAAAATAAAAAAACATAGGAAAAAAGCGTGCCGCCGATAATTCCCTGACCCAGAACTTTCAGCAGGGCAAGGAGAAAAAATTCCCCCGGCCCAAAAATATCCAGCGCCAAAAGCAGGGGCAGATTTGCCAGCCCGATACGCATAAAGGGCAATGGTTTGGGTATAAGGTATTCAATGGCCGATAAAAACAGGCAGAGACTGCCCAGCAGGGCAAGGCGGTTGCGGTTTCTCAACCGGCGATTACAGTCCCCTACCCTACCATGCTGCTGCATCAACATTGTTTTCTTTTTCGCCTTCGCCGACATACAGCATTACGCGGTTGGGAAGGCAGGCCGCCCATTGGCCTGGCGAGTGAAGTGCCCCGGCGGCGACACAGGTCTGGTTCAGGCAGGGCGAAGATATAATACGCGCAGTAGATTCGCTGATTGCGATTACCGTATCCCCCAGCGGCCCGGAAACGCTCATCGTTTCAACCGCGTCAAGGGGAAAGACCCACTCGCCGCCTTCACTTTTCAGATTGACCGTACTGCGGCCCCCCGTATCCGCATACGCCCACGCAAAAGAGGCAATGACCGCGCCCAGCAGGGGAATCGCAATGCAAAAATCAAACGGCTTGAACAGCATGGTAAATACTTACACGCCGACGACCGCGGTAACTTCGGGTATTTCCTTTTTAAGATATTGTTCAATTCCCATTTTAAGAGTCATCTGGGACATGGGGCAGCAACCGCAAGCGCCGGTCAGCTTGACCGAAACAGTCCCGTCACCGGAAAGGGAAACAAATTCCACATCTCCGCCATCGGCCTGCAATGACGGGCGCACATTATTCAAAGCGTCTTTTACCTGTTCTTCCAGCATGTTATTCTCCTGCCTCAACTATACCCGTATTGCCGTAAAAAAGCAATAATGTTACCATGAGCCATGATATGCGAATGTTCCCTGCAAGTCCGTACCTACGAGTGTGACAGTTACGGTCATGTCAACAACGCAAATTATCTCAACTATCTTGAGTATGCCCGTTACGAATTATTAAAGGATGTAGGCTTCGATTATCTCAAGGCAATCAGCGCCGGTTACGGGGTGTTTATTTCCCGCATCGAAATTGATTACAAAAGACCGGCATTAACCGACGACCTGTTAATCATAAAAACCTGGCCGGTTAAAAAAGGCGCGGTCAGCGGAACCCTTGCCCAGGAAATCCGCCGGGGCGATGACCTTTTGGCGGAGGCAAAAGTTACCTGGGCTTTTGTCGATTCCGCCACCGGAATGCCGGTCAGGATACCCAAAGAATGGGATATGCCCGGACTTAGTCCGCAGACTTAAATTTAACCGTTAGGAGAAAATGGTGGCAAAGATTTGCCTGTGTATGACAGCAAAAACTCTGGGACGGAATCTGGAGATTCTCGATAAGTACCGCAAGTACGCGGATATAGCGGAACTTCGGGTTGACTGCCTTGATCCGGACGAGCGGCTTCTCATACGGCGTTTTCCCGAACAGGCAGGTATGCCGGTTATTCTCACCATACGCAGGGATATTGACGGCGGACATTTTGTCGGCGGCGAGGGAGCGCGGATTAGCCTGATGGCGCGGGGTTTGGCCTACGCTGAGGCAGACCGCCGGCGTAATTTCGCCTACCTTGATATAGAAGAAGACCTGAATGTTTCCAGCCTTGAAGAAGCAGCCCGTACTTTTGGCACCAGAATTATCCGCTCCTACCATAACATCAAGGGAACCGATGCGGACTTGCCGACAAAAATCCGCTCAATGCGCCGTTCCGGAGACGAAATTGTAAAAGTGGCGGTAATGGCCAATTCAACCAGGGATGTACTTGAACTTCTGTGTACCGGAAAAGAATGTGAGGGGCAGGAGAAAATTCTTATCAGCATGGGGCATTTCGGGATATACAGCAGAATCCTCTCGGAACAATTCGGTTCATTCCTCAGTTATTGCAACGCGCTTTCCGAGACGGACACCCATCCCGCCGCGCCGGGCCAGATTGACGTTCGGGAACTGGCGAGTCTTTACCGTTTTCGCAATATCACCACAGCCACCAAAATATACGGCGTTACCGGTTATCCCCTCAAATCCACGAGCAGTCCTCCTTTTTTTAATACTGTCTTTGATCTGGAGGGAAACGATGCGGTGTACGTGCCTTTCCCCTCGGATTCCATCACCGATTTATTGGAGATTGCAAAAGAGCTTAACGTTGAAGGCATTTCGGTGACGGTTCCCTACAAGGAGGCGATTATTCCCTTTTTGGATTTTCAATCCGATGAAGTAAGGGTTGTCGGCGCCTGCAATACCATGATGCTGACTCCGCAGGGCTGGCTGGGAACAAATACCGATACCAAGGGTTTTTCTGATTCGTTACTGACATTTTTGGATAAGCCCAATTTCAAGCGGCGGCGGGTTACCGTTATCGGGGCGGGAGGCGCGGCGCGGGCGGTTATTTTTGAATTGCACCGGCTGGGCGCCAAAGTCCTGATTTTGAACCGTACTGTTCACAAGGCACGCCGTTTGGCCACTCCCTATAAATTTGTCTGGGGCGGTCTGGACGAACAGGGAATTGAAAAGATGGATAAATACCGCGATATAATAATTCAAACCACATCAGCGGGAATGGAAGGAATCAATCCGTCTGTTTCATTGGATGATCCGTCGAATGACCCCGTGGCAATGTATAATTTTTGCGGACAGGAAGAAGTGATGGATTTGGTGTACAAACCGAAAATGACCGCCTTTCTCAAGCGGGCTTACAATGCCGGCTGCAATGTTCAAAACGGTTATGATATGCTTATCCGCCAGGCCCGGTATCAATATGCCCAATTCACGGGAAAAGAATTCCCTGAACATTTTCTTTCCAGGGTTCATTTTGGCGAAACTTAAAAGAAGGATATAATGGAACAGCAAACAGGAATGAAGGAAGCGGCTGGCAGAGCGGCGGTTGACGCGCTGGTACACAGCGGCATGAAGCTGGGACTAGGCACCGGTTCTACCGCCATTTTCGCTATCCGCAGAGTCGGCGAACTTTTGGCGCAAGGGGCGTTAAACGACATCAGCGCCTTTGCCACCAGCTTTCAGTCTGAACTTGAATGTGAAAGGCTGGGCATCCCCTTTTACCCCCTTAACTCGCGGGAATTGTCCGGCGGCCTTGACCTGACCATTGACGGCGCGGACGAAGTTGATCCGCATAACCGCCTGATTAAGGGCGGCGGCGGCGCGTTGTTAATCGAAAAAATTGCCGCCTACGCTTCCGCCGCCTATGCCATAACGGTTGATGAATCGAAAATTGTCAACAGTTTGGGCGCCGGTTTTCCTGTTCCGGTAGAAGTGATTCCTGCGGCGCGGGTCAGCGCCGGCAAAGCCCTTGAAGCATTAGGGGGGACGGTAACACTGCGGGAAGCGCTGCGCAAAGCCGGCCCCGTTATTACCGAACACGGCAACTTAATACTGGACATACGTTTTACCGCGCCGATTAATCCGGCAGAAATGGAAAATAACATTAACCAAATTCCCGGAGTGGTGGAAAACGGCTTTTTTACCCGTAAAGCTCCGGTAGTCTATATTGCCCATTTGGACGGAACTGTTGAAGTAAGAGGGAAAAGCGGACAGGCGTAGTTACAGTCCTGTTAGGCGAAATTGATATATTTTACACTAATTGTTTTTTATAAATAATTCAAAATCAGTTTTTATTGTTTCCCATATCTCTTCAAGATTGCGTATCAATATTTCCATTTCACTCCAGTCTAATTCAGAACTGTAGGAATGTCTTATAAAATGCCTAAAATACATATATTTTTCCAACGACTTCTTTATGTCATTTCTAAGAATCATTGTTTTTTTTGAATTATGTCCGAACATAATTTCAAATAATGTCTTATGCCATCTGTTATCATTTGGTACTTTTTCACTTATGCTTTTCAAAAATAATATAGCAACGCTTTCCACTCCATTATAAAATGAATGGAGTATTTGCGCTGTTGCGGTTATTTCCACAAAATCCGGTTCTCTTATTTTACATAAATCCAATAATGGCTTTGCGTCATTTAAAAATTTTTCAATTCGGGAAATTTCATGCTCTATTTTTTCTTTTGTATTATTGTCCAATTTCAAACACTTCTCCCTGTCTGCTTAACAGAGCATAAAAATCCATATTACTGTCAAAATCAACAATATCAATATCATTACCAACAGCAAAATATACTTTTGCACAAGTTTCAAAAAATTTGCCTTTTGGAAGTCCTTTTATACCAATATCAATATCTGATTCGTCATGATTTTTCCCATTTACCAACGAACCAAACAGATAAATTGATTGACAACCTTCTTCTTTGAGCAAATTTGTAGCAATTTCAATATCTTTTTGATATTTTGGGGGTATATTTAAAGTCATATTTAGAGTTTATCTTATTATTTCTATTGTGTCAACTATATTTCTTGTATGTTTTTTCATACATTATTCCTAAAACATTTGCCTCCATTTCGCCTAACGTTTAGACTTCTGATCACTAAAAATACTATTAACAAAAACCATTTTGTAAATTTCATTTGTATTTTTAGCGCTCCAATATTGTAATTTTAAAAACTTGATCCCAGCCGGTTTCCATAAGTATCGTATAATTGATCTCCTCTCATTTCAAATTTTCTGGAACCATAGGTATCGTAAATATAATTTCCGCGTATCTCATAAACACGACTGCCATAGGTATCAAAAATGTAATTCCCTCGAATCTCATAAATACGATTACCATAAGTATCAAAGATATAATCTCCACGGCGCATACTCAGCCTGTTACCGTATTGGTCTTTAAAATATTCCATTACTTTTTCCTTGTGTTTTTTGCCCATTTTTGTAATTTCTAACCACGAACAGAGCGTCAGACAACAAAAAGCGTTATCTGACACCCGGCATTGCCAATGTAAGTTATAACTCAGGGTTTGAGCGCAGTTTCTTATCCTTTTTTTCTTCAAAACTTCTGCTTGTATAGTTTGGGCAGGACTTCCAATTACTGCTACTCAAGCAATAATTATCTCTTTGATACTGTTCCTGCGACGTACCAAAAAATGCGCATTGTTTGTATTCCTGATTGTAATAGGGACACATAATTTTCCTCCTTAAAATAAACGCTTAAAGCCCGGCGGCTGTTATTTTTCTGTTCAACGAACAGTATTCTTTGAAACATGACGTTAAGGCGCTTCTTTGCAATCCAGATTTGAAATTTATTCAATCTGTTTGCTTTGACCATGTCCGCTGTTTTCTATTACTTCGGCTGCTATTTTGATGTACTCTTGCATATCTTGAGAACAATCCTTTATAAGTATCGTTTCCTTCTTTTGTTCTGCCGTTACCATAACAGCAATATTGTCGTTTTCAATACCATATCCTTTATATGTATTTGTAACTCTACCCATTCTGAAACTTTGGTTCTTCCAAGTCAGTCCATACTTGTTGGTACTAAAATATATGCCCAAAGATACATTATTTTCCGATTGTTTAGGATAACAGCTAAAATACCCAAAAGCATACTCATTAAAGCCTGTACTTGGTTCCCCAAAATTACTTCCATCTTTTTCCAACGCTTCCTTAATTTTTAAGGCGACCTCATACGCTTTGCTGTATTTCAAATCTTCAATAGCTTTTGTTTGTTTATTTTTCTTTGCAACAACAACGATAACAATAATACCAACAATGATAACCAAAAACACTACAAACCCCATAATTTTTTCCTCCTAAAATATTTGTATTACCATAAAAATATTACCAATCCTGTACGAATTAGTTATATATCATCTTCTATGATGTTTGTCTCTTTGTCAAGCATAAAAGATGATACTTTTATCATTCAATAAGGATAGGTCATGGATAGTACGGAAGTTCGTGCCGCTTTGGCAAGGAATATTAAGGCGTTTCGGGGTCGTAGAAACTGGTCTCAAGCCAATTTAGCCGAGAAATCCAAGCTTTCTATCGTTTATTTAAGCGATATTGAAAGGGGGAATAAGTGGCCCTATCTGGATACTCTGGTTAAAATTGCCAAAGCATTTAATGTCGAGGTTTATGAACTTCTCAAACCTGAAAATACACTGTCCCCTGCTACTGGAAAGATTTTTGCCAAATATAACGAAGAAGTAAATGCTATTATAGAAAAATCATTTGAAACGGCAAAAAAATTCACATCGCGGTCGCTGA
>JAITCL010000017.1 GCA_031283105.1 Treponema sp.
GCCGACAATCAGTAATACCACATGGAACGCCGCGGTAATTATGAGCGGTTCCACCGGCTACCGCCTGCCCACCGAAGCGCAATGGGAGTACGCGGCGAAGGGGGGAAACCCGGCTGCGACAGGATGGGTCGGATACACGTATGCGGGAAGCGATACGGCTGGCGATGTTGCGTGGTATAGCGGCAACAGCAGCAGCATGACCCACGAGGTGGGGAAGAAACTGCCCAACGGTCTTGGCATTTATGACATGAGCGGGAACGTATATGAGTGGTGCTGGGACTGGTACTGGTATTATTATCCGAGCGAGCCGCAGACAGACCCGGCAGTGGAGAACCCACTCAATACCCGGGTGGTACGCGGCGGGGGCTGGTACTACGGAGCTTACGACACGCGTACGGTCGAGCGGGGCGAATTACAACCGTTCTGGGGGGACGAAGATCTTGGCTTACGGCTGGTGCGCCCTTGAGTGAAATGAGGAAGGGGGAATAAAAGGTATTAATACCGCAGGGCAGAGCCCTGCACCCAGTGCCTACGGCACCTTCCGCGGCAGAGCCGCGGGGTATTAAACCTTTTTTGTTTCTCCTCGCTCGGTCATGCGAAAGCTTGCTTTCGCATGACTCTCGCTTCGTCGTCCAATGAAAACTCGCTTTTTACCCATGTTTCCAAAATAATAGAAAAACGAAAAAACCGCGCCGGAATGTATGCCAATCGTGAAGTTACGCTCATGTATTGGGAAATAGGCCGTTATATAGGTTCAGTTTTACTTGGCGGTGAACGTGCAGAATATGGAAAGAAGATTCTTGCGACACTGTCGCAAGAATTATTGAAAAAATACGGGCAAGCATTTGATATACATAATATCCGCCGAATGATACGTTTTGCTGAAAAATTCAGCAGTTTGCGAATTGTGACGGAGCTGGCGTCACAATTGAGCTGGTCGCATTTTCTTGAACTTTTACCTCTGGAAACCGAAGAAGCAAGGATGTATTACATAAATGAGGCGGCAACTCGTCAGCTTGGTACAAAAGAATTACGCCGCCAAATCTCCCGAAAAGCCTATGAACGGAAGGAAATCGCCAATTCACGATTTAAGGAAACTTCAAAAGTACCATTCAATGTATTCAAAGACCCGTATATTCTTGACACACTGGGATTAAAAGAAAATTTTCTTGAAGCCGATCTTGAAAAAGCAATACTAACAGAACTTGAATCCTTTATTTTAGAGTTTGGTCATGGTTTTACATTCATCGAACGGCAAAAACGCATGACAATGGATGGCGATGATTTTACGCTGGATTTGTTGTTTTATCACCGTATATTAAAAAGGCTTGTCGCCGTAGAATTGAAAATCGGAAAATTCGTACCTCAATATAAAGGACAGATGGAATTTTACTTAAAATGGCTCAATAGATATGAACGGCAGGATGACGAAAATGAACCTATCGGCATCATTCTTTGCACAAAAGCAAGCCGCAATCAAATAGAATTGATGGAATTGGATAAATCTGGCATTACGGTTGCGGAATACTGGACTAATTTGCCTCCAAAAACGGAATTTGAAAGGAAAATTAAAGAGATATTAATCGAAGCGCAGGAGCGTCTTGAACGCAGAAAATCACTTCCCAAAGGCAAAATTCAAAAACAACTTGATTACTTCTATGATCCAAAAGATGCCGACATGGAGGAAAAATAATCGTGAGTTTGGAATTACAGAAAACAATTTACCTGACAAAAAACGGACAATTCGCGCTTACTTAAACGCTTCCGCAAATTTTTCCCTGATAATGCGGTTAATTTCTTCCTCTGAGGGCTGACCGGGCCGGTAATCAATGATGTCCGCCGCTTCAAAAATGTCCCGGGCTTTTGAGTACAAGGGGTCTTTTTCGATGTAATCGCCGGAAAAAACATTGGGGTAACTGCCGGGAACAGCGCTGGCTGCCTCCGCAAGGGTATGGCTTTTGCCCGCGATAAAAACAAGGAAAATCCAGGCTTCATCGGGTAAGGCGCAATCGCTGCTGATACCGGCGTAGATGCCTGAAAGCCCCAGACGGTTTTTTCCCGGCGCGGCTGCCGGCATTGCGGTAATACCAAATGTAATACCACGGGCATTGCGCCGCAAAAAAGCGATGTCCCGCGCCGATGCTGTTATCATGGCGATTTTTCCTTGAGCAAATTCTTCCAGCCGCTGCGCTGCGGTTTTTTCAAAAGTGTCCGGTGCAAGCAGCCCCTCGCTGTTAAGCTGCCCAAAAAAAGCAATAGCATCCGTAATTATTTTGGAAAGCGATGGTTTTTCATCTGACGTATCAATCACGGGTATATCTCCGCCACTCGCCCAAATCCAGGGGTAAAGGTTCCGGCGCAAGGCCAGCGGGTCGGCGCTGCTCAAACCCAGGGCAAAAGCGAAAACCGGTTCCTGATCGGGCGCGGCGGAATTGCTTTTCGCAACGGCCCGTGCGGTGGCAAGAAATTCGGCGCGGGTTTTGGGCGGGCGGTCGCAATCCGCCGCTTGCAAAATATCAATGTTATACACAAAAAGGTCCATGAATGACACCAGCGGCAGCGCCCAGCGGGATGCCCATTGCTCCGGCTGTGCCTCAATGTGAATGTACGGAGCAAGAGAGGCAAGCGCCGGGTTGTTTATCAAACTGCCGAGTTCACTATCATCAAAAAAAATAATATCCGCATTTTCCCGGCTTGTTTCCTGTATCCGCAGATCGGGGTTGTGCGTTTCAAATTCACGAATAAGCGCATCAACAGTATCACTGCCAAAAAAATCTTTACATTGCGGCGAAATGGTAATTTCAATGCGTTTGGACATATCGAAGGTTTTTGTTCTGCAAGCCCGATTGACGATAATAAACGATAAAACCACAACCGCGGCAGCAAACAAAAGGATGTCAATTTTTTTGCCGCTCAAATGCTTTGTGTAAAAAGACCTCGACTTTTCAATGAATTTGCGGTAATAATTAAATATGCTCACTTTGAATAAACGTCCCCTGCATGTATTTTCAAACAAACTCCGGCGGCGACAGCCCATCGAACGAATGAAAGAAAAATGGATAGCGGATTTTACCAAACCCGAAAAATCCTGTTTTGATATTAAACCAGAAATTTCCTATAATGCCTACCTCGAAAAAGGCTCATCCAAAAAAGGTACGCTTCCCAAAGAAAAAGCATTGTTCCTCGGTCTGAAAAAGAAAAATTGTATGGCGTGGTTGGAGACGGTACATCGTGTGTATGTGGATCAAATTATTGAAGCCCGTTTTCATTTTGATAATTCCGAAGGTTACTGCGCCGCGGGTATAATGTTCCGTGTTACCGGGCAGGGAAGTTATTATCTTGCCCTTATTTCCAGCAAAGGTTACTTTCGCCTTGACGCGGTAAACAATAACATCCCCCGGCCGCTTATCGGGTGGACTGAAGCGCCCGGTTTGAATGACGGCGCGGCGAATCTAAAAATGATCGCTTGCGGCGAACATTTAATTTTGTTCCTCAACGGTAAATGGATTGCCGAAGCCTATGACGCTTCCATTCCCGGCGGACATTTGGGTTTTGCTCTCGTTTCATACGATGTTTCTTGCGATTTGGAAGATACATTAAAAAACGCCGGAAAAGAATACACCTGCCGGGCTTGGCTGGATTTTCTTTCGGTGGATTCCCGCGCCGGCGCGGTGGAGGCAGAGCATAAAAAATGGGATGGCAGTATAGAAATCGGCGCGGAAAGTCGTTTTCGTCTTGCGGAAAGCCTTGCCGCCCTCAATTATTTTGACGCAGCACACAACCAGATACTCAAGACATGGAAACGGCGGGAAGAAGCAATCAAAAGCGTCATGGCCACTTACACCGAAACACGCAACAGGAAAGAACTTTTTTTTGCCTCCCGCATGGCCTCGCAACTGGGGCGCTATGCGGCCGCGGAAGAATATATCAATGTCTGCCTTTCCATGTGCATAGACCGCGCCGAAGAATTGAACGCTTGCGCCGAGAAGGCAAAAATCCTGAGCGCCCAAAATAAATACGGCGACCTTGTTGTCTTTTTACCTGACTATATTCAAATGATGAATGTGGAGGCGGACAATGCAGATATACCATCACTATATGCGCTGTTGGGCCATGCCCACTGGAATTTAAAAAACTACAAAGCCGCCGCCGCCGCATGGGACAGGGCTTTCAATCTCGACAGCAACAACGGCCTGTATGCCGCCAGCGCCGCAAAAGCCTTTGAACAAACCGGGAAAAAAACCGAAGCCTTGCAGCATTATGTGGACGGGGCGCAATGTTTCCTGAAACAGAAAGATTATGCGGAGTTGGCGGCACTTGTCCCCAAACTGCTTGCCGCCGGAAAAAATAAACGTCTCAACAGCGGCCTCGATTCAAAATTTGCCGCAGTCTTACAATCGGCAATTAAAGTCCTGCCTGCCAACAATGATTTACTCACTTGCGCGACAGAAATTAAACAGCCAAAACCGGTCAAGGCACGGAAAGTCCCGACTAAAAAATCGGAAAAAAAAGTTATTAAAAAGCCAACGGTTAAAGCAAAGGCAAAACCGGCTGCCGCTAAAAAAACGGTGAGAAAAAAGTGATTGATTTATGTATTGACAAAACGGTTGTTAAGTAATATAGTTTGGTTGTATGTTAATTGTCGCTAATACCGGAGTAATCTATGGAATTTATACGAGAAGTTATTGACTCCAATGTACTGGATCAAATGCTTACTCTTCCTCGTTCGTTTCGTGACCATAAAGTAGAAATTCTTGTTTTTCCTGTTCAAGAACATGAAATGAAAATAAATATGCAGGGGAAGAAAATAAACGAACTCATGGAAGGGTCGGTTACACAATCACTTATTGGGGCTATTCCCCACCCCGATATTACCTCTGATGAAATTCGTTCTCTAAGGCTACAAAAATATGACCGTACTCATTGATACTAATGTCATTCTTGACGTTTTATTGAGACGAGAACAGTTTCTGGAAAAATCTTCCCTTGTTATGCTGCTTTCCGAAAAAAATATAATTGACGGGTATGTAACAGCTTCGGCAATAACGGACATTTTTTTTATTACCAATGCAACTTACAAAAACAAACAAAAGAGTATGGGACTTCTTAAAGACCTGTTAAAAACGATCAATATTGCGACAGTTACCGGAGAAGAAATCTACCGGGCAATTAATCTAAATTGGAATGATTTTGAAGATGCAGTTCAATATTCTGCTGGTGAACGCATACAAGCTGATTATATAGTTACCAGAGATGTAAGAGGATATGCGAACAACACTATTCCGGCGCTTCAACCAGCAGATTTTTTGACCATTATTGACGAACGAAGCGGGGTCGCAGACGTGCTTGCACAGACATGACCGAGTAAGTGAGGAAACGAAGGGTATAATACCCTTTATTGGACCAATAGGGTAATTACAAAACTGAAATCCTGTAATTACCCTTTTGTAGATTTGTTTTACTTAATATGTCTGGTATGTGAGAATGATGTGGTCATTCACGGAAAACCCCGGCAAAAAAATCGGAAAAAAAGGTTGTTAAAAAGCCAACGGTTAAAGCAAAGCCCAAACCGGCTGCCGCCAAAAAGACGGTGAGAAAAAAGTGATTGATTTATGTATTGACAGTTATGCGAAATTCCTACAAATTTATGAAAAAATAATATAGAACAGGTAAAATATAATTGACATATTTACAATAATGTCATAAGATATTAAATATTACTTTATATAGTAATATAAAATGAATGCTTTTTGGAGATTATATATGAAAATTAAACTAATTGGAATCTGTATATTTACAGTAATTTTTTGTTCATGTGTTTCTACAAAAGTTGGGAGCACAAATTATTTGGATGATGGACTTTATGCAGTGACAATAACTACTGGAAGTTCTACTTCTGATGAATCATTGGCAAAACTTGCGGCAAGTTCTGTGGGTGTTAATGTACCATTTGCATATGGGATTACAGGTCGTGGAAGTAAAACGGACTTAGCACAAAGCTTATTTTGGGGTGTTCCTGTTTCTGAAAATGAAGTTAGAATAATTATATCTACAAATATAGATATAGATTATTTAACCAGTAATGAATTGAAAAAAACTACTGGTGTTATAAATTTTATTGTGGTAAGACAATAAATGTATAAAAAAATACTTGTAGTGTAAGTAGGCACTTCGCTTAACAGGACTGTAACTGTACGCCGCTAAAGCGGCTAGGCGGAACAAAACATTAGTCGGGCTTGCGCCCTTTGTGGTGTTTTGTTCCGCCACTTTTTTTCGCCCGTAAAAATGCTCCGCTTGAAGGAAAGGAAGTTCAACCAATATCATTGGTTGCGGATCAGCAGAAGCTTGGGCATCTTTGAAAGTATCAAAAGCGATTGAGATACCTTCCTCATAATAAAGAATTCAAGCATTTATTTAATAGTGATGGGTGACAACCGCCACCATTTTCATTTCTCCAATAAAAACAAATATTCTTTTACATGAATATCACGGTTATGTAAATTCCGGCTTCCCCTGAAAGTATTGTATTGTATTGTATTTCCATAACTTCAACCGCACCTATTTTGTTGAGCATAGTGCGTATTTGTTTAATAGTAATAAAACCTTCGGAATTAAATGAAATAAGCGCATATTTCGTTTTAATGTTGTTAACAAGGTCGGTTAATAACTGCAAAGCCCGGTGTTCTTTATTGTAACCGGAACGGTTCCAGTTGGGGGGTATGCCGGAAACAGTACTGGCATTTTGAGGATATTGGTAGTCCAGTATTAAATTCAGCATAAAATAATTGGAACCGTAGGGATGCTGATTGTAGGGAGGGTCAATATACGCTATATCTACTTCCGGCGCATGTTTGATAACTTCATTGGCATCACCGTTGTAAATAATTGTTTCGCAATTAAAACTGCTGAATACCGGAAACGGCAACACAATGCCGCCGGTAATTCTTGACAGCGCATTCTGACTGTTGCCGCCAAATTGCCCAATGCCGGTTTGTTTGTTTTTATAAAAACCTTTGAAAACGCCGGAGGTATTTGCGTGTATTGACGCTTCCGATAACAACGGCGCTAAAAAATACTTTTGCTCATTCTGCGGGATTTTTTCTATAAGCTGCCTGACAGTATCAATATACATGGCATTCCTTGATGTATAAAAAACCCGCTCGTTGTGTTTAATATTATTATCATCAAGCGGGGCGTATAATTCAGCAATGATTCCTTTTACCGGCTTGTCGTTTGCCTGTTGGATAATATTATGGTAATAATCGCGTAACTGCGAAATATTAATTTCATTTTCATTGGACAAATAACATTGATTAATGACGGTTGAATATTGTTCAATATCATTTGCGATAATCAAACCGGCAAACTGTTTGCAGTATCGCGCGACAATGCCGGAACCACTGAAAACGTCGAATATGGTTAATTTATTTTTATTGAGTTTTTTTTGTACTTTTTTAATACCTTCGCCAATAAAATCCAGTAATGCCCGTTTATTGCCAATATAGGTGATAAGCTGCCGGGTAAGGTATTCCTTTTTTTCGTTCATGATGTTACGATACTTTAGCATGAAAGCATACCTTGATATAGTGGAAAAAATTCTTACGCAGGGTTTTCGCAAGCCAAACCGTACCGGTGTTGACGCCTTGACCATTGCCGGGGCGATGTTCGAGCATGATATGGCGGATGGCTTTCCATTGCTCACCACGAAAAAAATTCCGTTCCGACTGGTTGCTTCCGAGCTGGAATTTTTTATCCGGGGCATTACCGACAAAGAATGGTTAAGGGAAAAAAACAACCATATTTGGGATGAGTGGTGTTCCGGGGACGCGGTTCCCTACGGCAACGATGAACAGACCAAAGCCAAAATGATGGCTGAACGGGAACTGGGGCCGATATACGGCTGGCAGTGGCGCAACTTCGGGGCTGATTATGTTGCACATAACAAGCCGCCGGCAGGAAAGGGCGTGGATCAGCTTGGGTTGCTGGTAGAAACGCTGAAAAAAGACCCGGATAACCGCCGCATGATGGTCAGCGCATGGAATCCACTGGATATTTCCCGCATGGCCCTTCCCCCCTGCCATTACGCTTTTCAGGTGACGGTCATCAACGGCAAACTGAACCTCTTGTGGAACCAGCGCTCGGTCGATGTCGCCCTGGGGCTGCCTTTCAACATTGCCAGTTACGGCTGTCTGCTGCACCTGTTGGCGCACGAGGCCGGCATGGCCGAAGGCAAGCTCATCGGCTTTTTGGGAGATACGCACATTTATGTGAATCATGTTGACGCAATTCGCCAACAGTCAGCCAGAACGCCCCGCGCTCTGCCCGTAATCAAAACCGTGCCTTTTTCTTCGATTTTTGAGTGGCGTTATACCGATACGGTTATCGAAGGTTACGATCCCCACCCGGCGATAAAATTTGATATTGCGGTTTAGGAAAGAAATTATGGAAATTATCATCATTGCCGCTATGACGGAAAATCGTGTAATCGGTAAAAACAACGCGCTGCCCTGGTCGCTCAAAGCGGATATGGCCCATTTCAAAGAACTGACTACCGGATGGCCCTGCATCATGGGGAGAAAAACATGGGAATCCCTGCCGAAACGCCCGTTACCGGGACGGCCCAATATCATCATTTCGCGGTCACTGTCTGCTGTGGACGCGCCGGAAACAGCCGTATTTCCTTCACTACAAGAGGCTATTCAGCATTGCGCGGATTATCAAAAAATTTTTATTTGCGGCGGCGCTTCCCTTTACCGTGAGGCGCTGCCGCTGGCGCATAAAATTGAACTTACGGTAATACACAAGCACTACGAGGGCGATGCTTTTTTCCCGGAAATTGATTCCGCCTTGTGGACAAAAACCGGCACGGTTGACTTCGACGATTTTTCATTTATCAGTTATAAGAAACTGCATGCATGAAGATACCCCGCGGCAAGTTGCGAGGTATCTTCATTGGAGAGGTAATTTACCTGCCTTCCAGCGCCGAAAGCGCGGCGGCGGCTTTGGCAAGCTCGGCCTCGGCAAGCGTGACCGCTTCCTGTGCGCTGACGAGTCTCGCCTCCGCTTCGATTTTATTCGCTTCCGCTTTTTCAAGTTTGCTTCTGGCGGCATTATAAGCGTCAAGAGTAGCGCGGTATTTGGCATTATCTCTTTCCGCAGAGACAGACGCGGCTTTGGTATCAGCGGGTTTTTCTGCTTCGGCTTTTTTTACGGGCTTTTCCGCCTTCGCATCTGCGCGGGCGGTACTTGCCGTTCCATACCCATTTTCCTTTTCGGAGACCTTATTCTTCTTGCCGTAAACCTTCCAGTTCCATATCTGCCAAATAAATCCTATCGGTACAGTCGTTCCGTGTTTATGGAATTCGGGCGTTACCCTGAAGAAAAACCGCATCCCTCCTCTGCCCGGTTGAATAAAATCGAAACCTAGGTCCACAGGCATTCCAACAAAAAATTTGCCTTTCGTATCTTCATCAATAACAGAGTCCAACAGGCTGGCAACCGGAAAATTCAGGCTCAAGCCTATTCCCGCGTATAACCATTCAACCTTTGGAATATTTATATGCGCCGCAAGCGGGACGGTCAAACAAAGAGGCGTCGCCGCTATGTCCGTAAAATTATCAAATTCTTCTTCCGGATCTTGATCCCAAAGCAAATATATATCGGGGTGCAGCAATAATCCGGTATTGAACGACAGCCAGTTGAAAACGTAAAAATCAGCGGTTAACCCAAAATCAAATACAATGGCGTAATTGCCCCGAGAAATATTTTCGGGGTCACCCAACACCCCTCCTATGTTAGGAGTCATTCCCATTCCATAATTAAGACCTATCAAAACATCAGACGGTTGATGTTTGTGTTCTTCCTGCGCCAAAGCCACTCCCGCGATAACAACCGCGAGAACCAAAATTATTAAACCTTTCTTTGCCATTTCTTACTCCTTACCTTAGTATCCGGTGGTTTTTCATATAAAAACCGTTATTACCGAATATTCATACTATTATCGGTTTGATTTTTTGTCAAGTCAATAACAGAATTTTTCGGTAATAAGGTGATTTTTTATGGAAGAACAGGAAATTAGGGGTATTTTAAGCAACAATATTAAGCGTTGCCGGTTGAAAAATAACCTGTCTCAACTGACTTTAGCCCAAAAATTGGACATATCAACTAATTTTTTAAGCGATATAGAACGGTGCAAGGCATGGATTTCCCCCAATACGCTGGTTAAATTAGCTTCTGCGTTGGATATAGAGCCTTATGAACTTTTTAAGGCAGATGCGCTCTTATCAGGAGCAGAAAAGGGCGTTTTACAGCGTTATGCGGACGAAAATCTAAAAGCGGTTTTAAGTGTTGTAAACCAACTGCGGGAAAATTAGGCGGATGGGCCATTTCCGATAGTTGTTTCATACGTAATGAATAACGTATACTAGCCATTATGAAGGGTCCGATTTTGGCAGTGCTGGCGGCGGGCATTGGAAGCCGTTACGGCGGCCTGAAGCAGATGGACAAGCTGGGGAAAAACGGCGAAGTACTGCTCGACTATTCGGTGTACGACGCCATTCGCTCAGGTTTTGAAAAAGTGGTATTTATTATCCGCCGCGACATTGAAAATGATTTTAGGGAATCGATACTTGCCCGCATGGGATCAAAGGTACAGTGGGAGCTTGCGTTTCAGGAGCAGGACAGCCTGATACCGGCGGATATTTTTGCCGGGGCGCAGAAAGCGGGGAGGGTAAAACCCTGGGGGACAACCCACGCGCTGCTCTGCGCCGCGGATAACATTGACGCGCCGTTTACCGTTATAAATGCCGATGATTTTTACGGGCGGGAGGCTTTTGCGGCGATAGGTAAACACCTGTGTAGTCCCGCCGCAGATGAGCCGGTTATAGTCCCTTACCGGCTGGATAAAACGTTAAGCGCCCAGGGAACCGTTGCCCGCGGCGTCTGCGAAATTAAAAACGATTATCTGGTATCGGTTGAAGAACATACCGCCATTGAGCGAAAAGAAGGCCGCATCATCAATATCAGCCCCGACGGCTCAATCCGCGAACTTGCGGCGGACAGTCCCGTATCCATGAATTTCTGGGGCTTCCCGCAAACTGTCCTCCCTGAATTCAAAAAGTATTTTGATGAATTTTTAGCAGCCTTCGCCGCCGATATTCCCGGTCATATTAAAAGCGAGTGTTATATTCCTCATGCGGCAGACCAGCTTATCAAGCGGGGAATTATCAAAATTAAAACCCTGCGGGCGGATTCAGACTGGTTTGGCGTTACCTACCGGGAAGACCGTGAGGCGGCGGTTAAAAAACTGGCTGATTTAACTGATGCGGGCGTTTATCCGCCATCGCTTTGGCAGACAACTACAGGAGCGCGTTAAAATGAGCGCTATCGCAATTTTATTTTGGACTGCCGTTTTGTCTTTTATGCCGATTTCCGAATTGCGGGGAGCAATACCCTTTGCGGTTGCGCATAACATACCGTGGTACTGGGCATATCTTTTTGCCGCCGCCGTTAACGCGCTGGTTGCCCCGGCCTGCTGGATATTTTTGGCAACGGTACACAAACTTTTTTACGGCACAACGCCGGAAAAAGGCATGAGCTGGTATAAAAATTTTTTTGACAAATTTGTTGAAAGGGCGCGGAAAAAACTTTCGGCTAAATTCGAAAAATGGGGCTGGCTGGGCATTGCCATTTTTGTCGCCATACCCCTGCCGTTAACCGGCGCATGGACGGGAACCCTCGGTTCATGGGTACTGGGGATTTCACGGCGACGCACCATGCTAGCGGTTGTCATCGGAGTTTTGACAGCCGGGGCCATAGTCAGCGCGGTAGTAGCGCTGGGAGTAGAAACCTTTAATATTTTCATTAACAGTAAATGGAGGTCACCGGCTTGATTATCGGCATTGACATCGGCACAACCATCACCAAAGCGGTCTCGATTGAAAACGGCAAAATTATCCGCAAGGTAAGGACTAAAGCGTCCGACGCGGTAACTTCCGCAACCGGCGCATTTGGCAAAATTATCCTTGAAAATGAAATTGCCATGAATGTTATTGAAGGAATTAAAATCACCGGCGTGGGCGCTTCCAAAATAAAAAATGACATTTTTGGAATTCCCACAAGCAGGGTTGACGAAATAAAGGCCATTGGAACCGGCGGGATGTTTCTTTCCGGCATGAACAATATCATCATCGCCAATATTGGCACCGGCACGGCCATTATCGAGGCAAATGAGCGGGGCATTTCCCATTTTGGCGGATCGGGCGTTGGCGGCGGCACGATTATCGGGCTGGCAAAGAAACTGCTGCCCACAGCGCAATTCAGCGGCATTATCAAACTTGCCCAAACGGGTAATTTAAGCCGGGTAGACCTGTTACTGGAAGATATTATGGACACGGATATAAGTTTTCTTAACAGGGAAACGACCGCTGCCAATTTCGGCAAAATGTCAGATAACGCATCCAGCGCTGACATTGCGCTGGCGATTATTAACATGGTGTATCAGGTTATCGGTGTGCTTTCCGCATTTGCCGCCAGGGCAAAAAACATCAAACAGGTTATTGTCACCGGTAACGGCAGCGACAACAAACTGGGGCAAAAGGTGCTTACCGATGTTATTACTTCACTGTACGGCATTGAATTTATCTACCCTGCCGATGCGGAATATACCACCGCGATTGGCGCGGGGCTTGCGTGAAAAAGCAGGGCTTGTAAGACAACTGACTTTTCGGACTAAATCCCGCGTTAATACTGGAAACAAAGTCCCACGTAAAGGTCTTTATTCGGTGTAGCACCTGCTTCAACGTGCTGTAGAACATTCAGGATAGTCTTATCGTCTGTTTTTGCATTGGGCGTTTCATCCTCTGTTGACACCATACTTATCCCGTCATCAGGGGCAGGGGCTTCTGCTCTTGAAGACCGCGACCGCGACCTAAGAACAGAAGATAGAACAATAACTACAATAGCCCCTACTCCAATTCCAATTAAAATAGGGGTAAAGGTACTCATAGAAACTTCTGTACTATTACTACCTTTTCTTCTTGTTGCTGCATCACTTATAGCGCCACCCCAATCTGCTGCAAAACCATTAATCACCGTACCAAAAAACAATACTAAAACAAGAATAACTGATGCAACTTTAGACATAAAATCCTCCTTTGAGTTTTTGCCCACATACTAAAATTCTATCGCAAAAAATCAATTTGTATATATGCCGAATGGCATATTTTGCAAAAGAAAGGTAAAATCCCCTATGCCGAATGGCATATTCCCCATATTTTATTAACAATTCCCCTACATAACTTTTCGGCTATAGCCTGGCCGCCGAATGGCGGCGGAACATATACAGACCTGTTATGTGCAGTTGTCCCGTATCACATTATTTTATTTAATTTTTTTCAATTGTTTTTATTATTAAACCAATTAAATATTTTAATATGATTTATTTTCTTATTATTAATGCCGTATAGTTCATCAACTAATTCTCCACCATAATTTATTGTAAGTAAATTAACATGATCATCTTTATTCTTTATTATTTCTTGAATATTTTTTATTAGGTATTTTAATCCACTATTATTCCCATGAATTTCTATTGTATTATCTTTTGTTAATTCTACGGACAAATCTATTTTCATAATTTTTCCCTCATAATATCTATTTTACCTTTGCGGCGATGCTCTGTTCCAGCCGCATGAGGGCGTCTTTTAAGGTTCCGTCTTTAATGGCAGTAAATCCCCCGGCGGCGAGTGCGGTTTCGGGCTGTTCCGGGGGAAGGGCTTGTTCCGGTACGGCGGATTCGGCGGCAGGTTCGTCTTCGGCGCTTTCTGAACGGGCGCCGGGATGGCACAGTACAATTGATATGCCGGAAATATCCATTTCCGGAAAACGATAACGAAAATCAAATAACAGTTTGCTTTCCTTGGTTTGCAGAATCTGTTTCCAGCCGGGATGATCCACCTCTATCCAAACGAGGCCCCGTTCCATGCTCTTTATCCATGAATGGTCAGCGGCGGCGGCAATGCCGTTTTTTTCGGTAAGGTCTTTCCAGCAGGAAAAAAGGGACGAGTAGCCTTTAACTTTCTTCATCAAACCTTCGTCAAAAATTGCCGAAAGCACGTCTCCCACCCGTTTCATTGCCCTTCCGCCTCCATTCGCCCGTCCCTGACATGGTACACCAGAGTATCTTCTCTGCGGTAGTTCTGAAAAGGCTCTTCCGGCAAAAAAGTATAAAAAGCCTGATCGTAGTCCGGCAGCGCATCTATAAAACGGCGCCGTTTTTCGCCGTCCATTTCCAGCAGCACGTCGTCCAGCAGCAGTATGGGGTTTCTGCCGGTCATTTCGGAAAAGCGGCGTGCCTGTGCCACCCGCAGCAGCAGCGCCAAAAGGCGGCGTTGCCCGGTTGAGGCAGTACCGGCAAAATCCGCGAACCGAAAGTCTGCGCCCTCACGGGCAAATACATAACGATCGCGGTGGGGGCCGGACAGCGAATTTCCCGCCGCCATATCGGTAACCCGCCGTTTCCGCAGCAGCTCAGCCGCTTCTTCCCCGTTAAAACTTTTCCATGACGGCAAGTACTGAACGGTAACACCGGCAATACCGGATACTTCCCGGTACAGTTCCGCAAAAATCCCTGAAAAAAGCCGCGCCGCAGTTTCCCGCTTTTCCATAAGCCGTATCCCGTACAGTACACATTGCTGGTCAAGGGCGTCTAACAGCGGTTCCGGGCTGCCGTTGAGCCGGTGTAAGACATTATCCCGCAGCACGCTGTTGCGTGATTTAAGCACCCGGCGGTAGCAGCGTAGATCGTCAAGGTATACCGGATCATACAAACTGAGAACCTGATCAAAAAACCAGCGCTGCCGTTCCGGGCTGCCCGCTACAAATTCCATATCTTCATGGCAAAATACTATGCAGGGAATCACGGAAAGCAGTTCCTTACGGTCTTCCACCTTTTTATCGTCAAAAAAAACCGTTTTTTTTCCGTTTTCAAATTTAATTAAAACATTACCCTGGCCGGTAACAGTAATGGAGGCGGAAAAATCTTTTTTCTCGTTTTGAGCAATTTCACCGTCGCGTATCCCGCGAAAGGAAGAAGCGTAAGCGCAAAAATACAGGGCTTCAAGAAAATTGGTTTTTCCCTGTCCGTTTTCCCCGACCAGAAAAATATTTTTTGCGGCAGTAGGCACCACCGCGTCAGCCAGATTGCGGAACGCGGTAGTACGCACGGAAGAAATTATCACAATACTATGACTGCATCGGCATTACAACATGCAGGAAATCTGTTTTGGGAAGCGGCACTATGGTAATTGCCTTGGTTGGTCCGGAAAAACGTATACAAATTTCATCGCTGTTTATGGCTTTGAACGGCTCCTCTATATAACGGTAATTCAGAGCCAGAGCAACTTCTTCCCCGTCATATTTGCAGGGAATCTCTTCCTTGGCGTCGCCAATTTCGCCTTCCTCGGAATAAATTTCCATAACTCCCGGTTTAAGCCCCAGATATATGCGGTGTGATTTTTGTTCCACAAGCAAGGACACGCGCCGGAGGGCGTCAAGCATTTCGGCGCGGTTGACAGAAAGGGAACTGGGTTGTTCTTCAGGTATAACTTTACGGTAATTGGGAAATTGTCCGTCAAGCAAAACCGAAGAAAAACTGTACGAGCCAAAACGGATAAAAATTATTTTATCGGTAACGGAAATGGCGACAAGACCTTCATCTCCCGCCCGCTTTGTAACAATATTTAATATTTTGGGATGTACTATAATACCGGAAAAATTTTTTATATCTTTTGCTTCTTTTTCGATGTAAGCAAGTCTGCGTCCGTCGGTGGCGACCATTATTATATTATCTTCAGCTTTTTCCAAATATACCCCGTTCATAAAAAACCGGGTTTCATCATCGGAAACCGCAAATACCGTTTGATTTACCATTTCCTTAAAATTCTTAATAGGCATTTCAAAATATTCCGCGCCGGATACCGGAAATTCAGGAAATTTGTCGGAAGACATACTTTTAAGCTGAAAGTTAGCTTTTTTGGAAGATGTCTTTACTTTTACTTTATTATCTTTCTGCTCAAATTCTATTTCTCCTTCGGGAACAGAACTGAGAATGCCGAGAAATTTTTCCCCAAATACAGTTGCAGGTCCCGGTTCTACAACTGTTACCGGTACTTTAGTCTCAAAATTTACTTTTAGATCGGTAGCTTTTATGGTGAGACTGTCGTCTTTCGCTTCAAGATAAATATTGGATAATATAGAAATTACATTTTTTGACGCTATAATCTCCTGCGCCATAGATATTTCTTTGAGAAGAATGTTTCTTTCACATATAAACTTCATTTTTTGCTCCTTTGTTATTATATTATATATAAATATAGTAATAACAGTAATAATAAGCAACGGTAAAAGTGGAAAACCTGCCTAAATCCTTACTGTGTCTATAGTTAGGGTTTCCCAAAGTTGGGTAAAAGTATACCGGTTTTCTACATTTTCCACAAGTCCCTTTTTTATACACAATTTATACAGCGCTTATGCTACTTGGCGCTCAATTTCTTTATTTGGCGTTTTAAATTTTCTATGGTAGAATCTAAAGATGGATCGGTAATAAGCAAACCCTGTATTTTGTCAATGGAGTGCATTACGGTAGTGTGATCCCTGCCCCCAAAAGCCTCGCCAATTTCGGTAGTTGAAAAGTCAGTCATTTCACGGCAAATATACATTGATAACTGACGGGGATATGCAATTTTTTGATTGCGTTTTTTTCCCTTTAAGTCATTGGAACTTAAAGAATAAAAATCGGCAACCGCTTTCTGTATTATTTCTATGGACAGGTTAGCCTGTCTGCGGGAGGCGAATATATCCCTCAATTTTTGCTGGGCAATTTCCAGGGTAACCGGCTGTCCCATAATTTCGGTGTAGGAAATGAGCGTTTTAAGGGCGCCTATTAAGTCCCTGATGTTGGAAGAGATGTTTTTGCTGATAAGGTCGATTACCTCATCGGGAATGGCGACGCCGCGGCTTTCAGCGGTTGATTTAAGTATTGCGCAGCGAACTTCATAACGGGGGGGCTGTAAATCCACCCGCAGATTTTGTTCAAAACGGGAAATAAGCCGGTCGGAGAATTTTTTAAGCTCGGAGGGTGGTCGGTCACAGGTCATAACAAGCTGTTTTTTGGCGTTGAGCAGGGTATTAAAGGTGTGAAAAAATTCTTCCTGTATTTGTTCCTTTTCCTGAAAAAACTGAATATCGTCAATTAACAGCACGTCGGTATAGCGGAATTTGTTCTTGAAAGCGGGCATTTCCTTTTCCCGAATCGCCTGTACATATTCGTTCAAAAAATCCTCGGAAGTAACGTAAATCACCTTATGGTTGGAATTTTCATAAATATAGTTACCGATAGCCTGCATCAGGTGGGTTTTGCCCAAACCTACCCCCCCGTAAATGAGGAAGGGGTTGTAGGCGGTTCCCGGATTCCGGCTGATGGCAATGGCGGCATTGGCGGCAAAATTATTATTTTCGCCGATTATGTATTTTTCAAAGGTATAATCGTCCCGCATTTGGGGATGCTGGTTTTTTTTGGTTTTTTTTGCCGGGGGGATTTCGCCGGAATTGTCCGCAGTGTCACTTACAGTGTTATTGGCTTTTGCGGGTGGCGTGTTTTCCGCCTTATCGCCGGGAATAATTTCAAACTCCAGGGCAATGTCCCCGCCCGCAAGTTTTTTGAGCTTTGCTTTAATGCCGTTCTGATAACGCGATTTAACCTTGTCCCGGTGAAAACTCGACGGGAATCCAATTACCACGCTGTTTTCCGTGGATCGTAAATATTTAATGTCACTAAACCATGCGCTAAACTCCTCCTCCCCCAGTTCAGTTCGCAATTGGCTCAGGGTTTCATTCCAGAAACCCCCATAGTCAAATTCCGCCATCTTTATAAACCTATCAACCATCCTCGCCACATATCAACATATTATCCACAGGCAAAATAAGTGGAGCGCATACTTTCACATCTAAAAATTCATCAAAAAACCGCTTTTTATCTTAATACTTGAATAGTGAAACCGGCTAATTCCTTATCCTGTAAGGAATTAGCTGTACAAAGCCGACAAACTGCCTGTATCTGTAAACCCTATTGCCGCTGTCCTTATAACACCCTGTTTTTTCCCTATTTTATCCACAGGTTATATACAATTTGGCGGCCAAGCGTAAACCCTATTGTAACACTACAAGGAATGAAATGGTATCACTCCGCGGCAAGATTGTCAATGTCTGTTATATTTTGCATTATACCTGTATGGAGATATTTACTTTAGGCAGCGATGTACTCCACCAAAAAGCCGCGCCGGTGGCAAACATCAAGGACGGGTCGCATAATTGGAAAGATGTTGTTCAGGGAATGTTTGACGCCTTAAAAAAGGGGAAAGGCGTGGGGCTTGCCGGGCCGCAAATAGGCTTGATGCAGCAGATTTTTGTGACCAATGTTGATGGGGATCTTCCCCGCGTTTTTATTAACCCTTCGATTATTGAAACATCGCAGGAAACGGCCAAGTATGAGGAAGGCTGCCTGTCGGTTCCCGGTATTTATGCTGATGTGATTCGCCCCAAAACGGTAAAAGTACAGGCGTGGAACGAAAAAGGCCGCCCTTTTACCCTTGAAGCCGGCGGGCTTTTGGCGCGGGTTATTCTCCATGAGTACGATCATCTTGAGGGGATTCTGTTTATCGACCGGCTGTCGGAGCCGAAGCGGAAACGGATAATTGATAAATTTGCCCGAAAGGCTAAAGCGTGAGGATACTGTTTGCGGGAAGCCCCGCTATTGCCGTTCCGGCGCTGGAATCAATAGCGGCGATGAGCGGCGGCGGAGATTGTGTTTTGGCGGGGCTGCTGACCAGAGCGGACAGCCCAAAAGGGCGCAGCAGCAAGCCGGAACCCACCGAGTGCGTGGCGGCGGCTGAACGGCTTTCTATCCCCATACTTAAACCGGAAAAACTTGACGATGCCGCCCGTGGGCAAACGGCAGCCCTTAAACCCGACCTTTTGGTTTGTTTCGCTTACGGTAAAATTTTTGGCCCGCAATTCCTTTCCCTGTTCCCGCTGGGGGGAATCAATATACACCCCAGTTTGCTCCCCAAGTACCGGGGGGCGACCCCCATTCCGGCGGCAATTTTTAACCGGGAACCGGTAACCGGCATAACGATTCAGCGCGTGGCGGCGGAAATGGACAGCGGGGACATTCTGGTTCAGGAGAGTGTGCCTTTGAGTGGGAGGGAAACCACGGCGAGTTTAAGCGAGACTATGGCGCACAAGGCCGCGGAGCTGCTGCCTGCCGCGATTAGGGGCATTGCCGGCGGAACGCTGCGGGCGCAGCCGCAGGATCACCGCGCGGCGACATATTGCTCCCTTATCAAAAAAGAAGACGGGCTTATCGACTGGAACCGCAGCGCGGCGGAAATTGACGCGCACATTCGGGCATTTGACCCGTGGCCGCTTTCCTGGACTATGCACGGGGAATTGCCGCTTTTTATATTACAGGCCGAGGCGCTGGAAATTACGGATAATGCCGCCTTGCCCGGCCATGTCTTGGGTAAAGATAGAAAAAAAGGTATACTGATACAAACAGGGGAAGGAATACTGGCGGTAAGCAAGCTGCAATACCAGACAAAGAAAGCATTGGAATGGCAGGCTTTTTTGAACGGCGCACGGAATTTTATGGGCGCAAAACTAGGGTAACAAGCAAGGGGCGTTATGCGTTTTTTTAAATTCGATAAACTCAATTTTAATTTTGATTCCATGGAAGAAATTGCGGCAAACCGCCTGAAACTTTTTATTTCCATGATGGCAATATTATTGGTCATTGTGGGAATCATCGCCATTTCGATTTTTTTTGTCGCGGTAAGGGGGGCGGAACAAACTTTGGTTCCCGAAGTACGGGGCAAAGAACTTACCGAGGCCCTGCTGGAATTGCAGGTAAAAGAACTGTATCCCCGCATACAGCTCCGTTATTCGCAATCATCGCGGGACAGGGGGCAAATTCTGGAGCAAGACCCCAGGGCGGGAACGATAGTAAAAGCGGGGCGGCAGATTCGGCTGGTGGTAAGCCAGGGGGTAATGCTTAATCGCGTTGAAAATTATATCGGCAGAAATATTGACGATGTGCGGATGGATTTGCAGACTTTTGTCGCTTCTTCGGGCAACCTCCTGCTGACGCTGAAAGAACCGCTGATGTATGATTTTTCCCCCGAAGCGCCGGGGACGATTCTCCGCCAAAAGCCGGAACAGGGAACGGATATTTCCGGCCCGATGAGTCTTGAATTTGTGGTAAGTCAGGGACAGGAACACACCCTGTTAACCGTGCCCCAACTTACCGGCCTTTCACTGTCCTCGGTACTGGAACAGATTGGCAGAATGGGAATTGTGTTTGAATTTTCCCTGCGGGAAATTCGTGACGGTGAACAGGCGGAAACGGTTGTCTACCAAACTCCCTCCGCCGGCACCAGCGTTACATCCAATGTTGTCATTGATCTTGCGGTAAGCGCCCCGGCACAGCTCAAGGAAGGCGAAGTTTTTAAACTTTTTTCGTATACCATGCCCAAAAACCCCTACCCCCTGCCGGTACGCCTTGAGGCCCAGCTTCCCTCCGGTGAACGGCTTCGGCTTATCAGTGTGGAATATCCCGGCGGAAAATTTACCGTTCCCTACCGGCTGCCCATAGACAGTGTTCTTATCCTTTCGATGATGAACAGGGAAATCTACCGCGAAACGGTGCAAAACTAATATTACCCCCAAAAACTGCCGAAAATTTACAATATGACAAATCGGCCTTTTCCCCAAACCCGTATTTTCCCCGTTTTTATAATAAAACTGGTTTTTTGTACGGTTTCCCTCCCCGCCGCCGCGCCCCTTAATAATGGTTTTGACCTTGCGCCGCCCGCATTGGCTTCTTCGGCGGAAAAAACCGCCGCATTCCACGAGGCGCGTTTACAGGTGCTTGCCGCCGCCGGAAAATATGAGCATACCCCTTACCGCTACGGCGGCCTTGACCGGCGCGGCTTGGATTGTTCGGGGCTGGTGTATGTGAGTTTTCATGACGCTCTGGGGGTAGTAGTGCCCCGCAATACCTGGGGACTGTATTCCTGGGTGGAAAAGATACCAATAGAAAATGCCAACCCCGGCGATTTGCTGTTTTTTAAGACAGGCGGCAATGGCGCTATTTCACACGTTGGTATATTTGTCGGCGGAAAGCGTTTTATCCATGCCGCCTCCGAAGGGCCGGTTACCGGAGTAATATATTCCAGTCTTGATGAGGGGTATTGGTCCCGCACCTATGCCGGAGCGGGCAGGGCTTTACCGGAAACGGGTACAGGCGCAGGCAGCGGCGTAACCGGCAAAAAACCGGCAAGAGCGCAGAACAAACAAGAAAGCCGCCTGTTAATGGGTTTTGCCGCCGCGCCGACGTGGAACACTTTTTCCCCCGATGGCGTTGTTCGGGGCTTTGCGGGTCAATTGCGCGTGGGTGTGGCGGGTGAACCATTTGGGCAGCCCATGCTTTTCGGTATGGAATTAAGGCCCGAATGGGACGGGGCGCTGGGGGTTTTCCGTCTGCCCCTTACCCTTTCCTGGGGTATCAATGATAAACTGCGCTTTTTTGCCGGGCCGGTCATCAGCTTTGGCGATGCCACATTACCCGTTTCTGGAGAAATCCGCCACTACACCGGCGGCACAAACTGGTTTGGTGCCGCGGGAATAACGGTTGCCCCTTTTGCGATAAAAATTGCCGGAAATGAGCTGGCTCCCTATGGGGAAATGGCATGGCAATCGTATTCAAGCACTAACGCCCGCCGAAATATAGGCGCCGATTTTGCCGCAGGATTTCGTTTTTCCACCGGAATTCGCTATACTTGGAAACTATGAAAAACTTTTTTCCCTATCGCTTAAAAGGGATTAACCTTGGCATTGCGGAAGAAAATAAAGTCATAACCGGCGTGTTTTTTGGAAACAAACTGCCCGCCGGTTTTGCAAAAGCCGAAACTCCCTTAATAAAAAAAACAGCGGCTCAAATTGAAGAATATCTTGCCGGCAAACGGAAAAAATTTACCCTTCCCCTTGTTTTACATGGCACTGAATTTCAGCTTGCCGTATGGCGGGCGCTTCAGGACATTCCCTATGGCGAAACCCGTTCCTACAAAGACATTGCCGCCGCCATTGGCAGACCAAAGGCGGTCAGGGCGGTAGGCATGGCAAACAACCGCAACCCCATTTCCATAATAGTGCCGTGCCACCGCGTAATAGGCCATGACGGAGGTCTGGTAGGCTACGGCGGCGGCCTCCCCCTTAAACGGCGCTTGCTGGAACTGGAGCAGGGCGCCGGCTACTAGCCGGAATACCTATTTGACTTCTACACACTCATTCTGGCTTTTTTGGAATTTTTGACCGCCAATTTAGATACAGGAACCAGTGAAAGCCGGTAGCCGAGAGATTGAGCCACTTTTGCGATGGTTTCAAAAGCCGGATGGCCATCCTCGGAAAGAGATTGATACAAATTGGTTCTGCTTACCCCGGCGGCTTTCGCCGCGCTGGTCATAGCTTTACGGGCGCGGGCAATGTCGGCCAAAGCAAGGGGAAGATACTTATAATCGCCGTCTTCAAAATAAGCATTAAGATATGCCTCTATTTCTTCTTCTGTTTTGAGGTAGTCAACAACATCAAATTTTTTTGTTTTCAGCATTTATATCTCCTTCGCCAGTTTTCTGGCTTGTTTAATGTCTCTGCTCTGGGTGGATTTATCGCCTCCGCAGAGCAGAACAATAATCCGGTTTCCCTTGTTGACAAAATACAGGCGGTAACCAGGCCCACGGCGTATCTTTACTTCAAAAAGACCGCCGCCCAGAGAACGGGTTTTACCGAGGGATCCGCTGGACATTATAGTAATCCGCTTGACAATGAATCCCCTGATGCTAATATCCCGTAGATTGTGAAGCCATGCGTCAAATTCCTCAGTAGTTTCAACCTCGTACATAGTAAAATTGTATTATATATAAGACAAAATATCAATCATGGAAAATCATGTATCAAAACGCCAGGTTGGAAAGGCACCAACTGCCGGTTTTTTCCTTGACAAAACCCCTAAAACATAGTATAATATTATATACAATGAGGAAGGTGTCTGCCCAAATTGTATACTACGTTCTTTTAATCCCCAGTATTTTCTTGATTCTGGGCGCTTGTATGAAGCCTGTCGATGTTAAACCCTTTCTTGAAGATGAGAAAATACAGGAAATTATTGAATCAACAAAGGTGAAAGTTGAGGTAGATGACCAGACCGAAGACGGCTTGGTAGGGCGCAACGGCAGAATTGAAGGCTTAAACCCCAATAAATACTACCTGATTGAGAAAGAACTTAATGCCGGTGGCTTTCCTGTAAACACAGACGTTTATCCTCTGTATGTTACCGATTTCACGGGCCCCGGCGGATTAATTGATGACTTGTCGCTTATTACCAGAATAAGCGGCGGAAATATAAATGGCCTAACTAACTCCAATACTTACACGGTAAGAGCCGCCGCAGAGTTCACCAATACAAAATTTACTTTCAATGCCGACGCTGGTAACGTGGAAATTCTTGTAAGTAACGGCGCAATAAGCATTGACGCGGCAGGAACGGTGACTCTTGAACAACTTAGTCCTCAATACGACGGTTACGACGTTATGGCTGTTGCCGTCATTCCCGACAACCTTAAGCCTTTTTCCGGTGACAAAAAAACCATTAGCGCGTCAACCACTTCTTTTCAACTGGAAGGAGTGGGTACAACGGTCGATTATGTTTTTGTCAAAACCGCCGCTCCTTTAGACTTTAAGGTTTTAAGGGTAATGATTAAACAGCCTCCTGTAACGGGCATTCGTCTTACCGTTACCTTTACCATTACTGACGCAATGGGTAATAGTTCGGTTACCGGTGGTACTACTATCAGTAGAGGTACTTTTAATGGAGGCAGTACGCTTACTTTAGCATTAGGTGCGCCAATTGGCGGCGGTTCATGGTCTGGCATTACATGGTCTGTTTCAGGTTTATCTGATACTACTGTTGCATCTCATGTAAATACTTCTAATGCTTTAGTTATTGATAATACCAGCGACTTTTGGGATGTACTTGCGGCTCCTTCTTTTGAGGTTGCCGTTACTGCCGCTTTAAGCGGGGTTCCCTATTCCACGGCTGTTACCATAACGGTTACGAATTAGGAGTTTTTTAACAATGCTATTGTATTTGTGCGAAAAATGGGGTAAAATACTTGTATTACAAGTTTTAAATTTTGAGGATTGAGGAGAATCAAATGAAGACAAGAAAAATGGTAATTGCCGTATTAACGGCAACACTGCTGATTTCGGCGGCGTTGATAGCAGGTTGTACCAACCCGCCGGACGGATTATCGTTCAAGCCGGGCACGGAGGACAATTTCCAAATCCCTGAGGGGAAAGGAGTTGTCAGGCTAAAAATCTCTGATAGCGACGCAAGAACTATTTTGCCCACTCCGCTTGCGACTATGTATTATGACGTAATATTTACACATGCTACTACTTCTGCTAATAATAAAACTATTCCAGCAGATATTAGTGCTGATAACAAAGTAGCATTTGGTGCTGTAAGCGGTATTCCTATTGCTCTGGCTACCGGTAATTATAGTGTTGTTATAACTGCTTATAATAATCTTGCTGGAACAATACCCATTGCAGGGTGGACTGGAAATGTTTCAATTACTGCTACACAAACTACCGGTCAGACTGCCAACTTGATTGCTTTTGTTGATGGTACTGGAAGCGGTACGTTCAGTTATAGCATTACCGTTCCTGCTGGTACAACTAACACATTTGACATAGTAAAATCTGGTGGTGGCACAACTAGCCCTACTCTAATTGCAGGTACTAATGCTGCTTCAATTCCTCTTACTTCAGGGTACTATACTGTAAAAGTTACCTCGTCCCAAACCGATTATCTAACCCAGCAATATGTAAGGGTACTCCATATCTACCCTGCTATGACTTCAACAATGCCGACTATTTCTATAACTGCTCTTGTTAAGAACAGGTTCCAAGTAACTTTTGAACCTGATGATGGAACAGTAGAGGATACTAGTACTAATGATTATTCTGCTGTAACAGACATCAAGTATGGCAGCAAGTTAACGGATCCTGGTGATCCTATTCCTGATTTGAGTGGCTATAGCTTTGGTGGCTGGTACAAAAATTCGAGTTATACTGGCGGTGCGTGGGATTTTGATACTGATAGGGTTTTAGCTGATTATGATTTATTTGCAGAATGGATTGCGCCTGGTGCAACTGGTAATGTTAACTTTACTGTTACCTTTACATTTAATGATGTGGCTAATGCTTCGGCTAGTGGTGGTGGTACTATCAATAGAGGTAATTTTGTTTCAGGCAGTACGGTTACTTTAACATTGGCCGCGCCAACTACTGGTTCATGGTCTGGCATTACATGGTATATTTCAGGTATGGATGCTACTGATGTTGCAGATCATGTGAATGGTTCTAATGCTTTAGTTATTAATAATTCCAGCGACTTCTGGGATGTACTTGCGGCTTCTTCTTTTGAAGTTACCGTTGTTGCTACTTTAGGTGGCAGTACAACACCTGGATTTAATAACGGGCTATATTCCAGCACTGTTGAAATTACGGTAGGAGATTAAATCCAACGCTTTCCAGCGCCTAAATTCTTAGGCGCCGGAAATGCAAAGGCTGTCCGGGAAACCGGACAGCCTTTTTTTGTTTCTCTGCTCAAGCCACTCGTTTAATTTGCAATAATACCCATATCATATAATTCATGTGGAGCAATATCTTGTCCATGTTCCCATTCAATACCTTTTCCAGCAGGAATCAAATGAACTGTTTTAAAATAATTATTATTATATAATTCTTCATACCACTTGCCGGATATATATGGTAAAACATTAAATATTTTTGTTTCACCAGTCTCGTATTTTAGTTTTACTTTATAATCATCAAGGGCTTCTACCTCTAAAATTTTAGGACACAACATACAATTACCCTCTTATTACTTTAACGGCTCAATTTTAAAATATTCTTCACCATTCGAAAGTAATTTCCAATTTGCTTTTAAATCATCATAATGTATTTCCAACCAAGCTTCAACTAATTTAATTTTTGATTTTGGAATCGAGCCTTCAAGAATTTCACCATCTAATGCAATTACAACCTCATTTTCAGCATATTCCACATGAATATGCGGTTTATGATGTTTTGC
>JAITCL010000034.1 GCA_031283105.1 Treponema sp.
ATCAACCAGATTACCGCCAACATCCAGAGTACCAAGAGCCGTGTCATAAGCCAGAGCGCCAGCGTTACCGAAACTAACGCAACGATGGAACAGGTTATAGCGAACATCAACAAACTCAACAGCCATGTTGAAAACCAGGGACGCAACGTTTCCCAGGCGTCGTCCGCCATTGAAGAAATGGTGGCAAATATCAATTCTGTCACCAACACGCTGATTAACAATGCCGCCAATGTTAAGAACCTCAAAGAAGCCTCCGAAGTAGGACGTACCGGATTGCAGGAAGTGTCGTCTGACATTCAGGAAATAGCCCGCGAATCCGAAGGCTTGCTGGAGATTAACGCGGTAATGGAAAATATCGCCAGCCAGACCAATTTGCTGTCGATGAACGCCGCGATTGAAGCGGCCCACGCCGG
The DNA here is from genome assembly GCA_031283105.1 of Treponema sp. Classification (GTDB taxonomy): domain Bacteria; phylum Spirochaetota; class Spirochaetia; order Treponematales; family Breznakiellaceae; genus WQXQ01. The sequence continues at coordinate 414 of JAITCL010000034.1, forward strand.
AGAAGCGGGCAAGGGCTTTGCCGTTGTCGCCGATGAGATTCGCAAGCTGGCGGAGAGTTCCAGCGAGCAATCGAAAACTATCGGTACGGTACTGAAAAAAATAAAAGAATCAATCGACAAGATAACCAAATCCACCGAAAATGTGCTTAATAAGTTCGAGGCGATTGATACAGGGGTCAAGACCGTTTCCGATCAGGAAGAGAACATCCGCAATGCGATGGAAGAGCAGGGAGAGGGAAGTAAACAGGTGCTTGGCGGCGTGAGCAACGTGAACGAAATTACCCGGCAGGTAAAAGGCAGTTCCGAAGAAATGCTGAGCGGCAGCAAGGAAGTGATGCATGAGAGCCAGAACCTTGAAAAAGTTACGCAGGAAATAACCGGAAGCATGAACGAGATGGCTTCCGGCGCGGATCAGATTAACGTAGCGGTACACAATGTCAATGAGATGACCGGCAAAAACCGTGAAGCCATTGACGTTTTGTTACAGGAAGTTTCGAAGTTCAAGGTGGAGTAAATCCGCCTAACGCCACGCCTTAACCGAATTCAGGTACTCAATTACCCGCAAACCGTCGGCTGCGCCGGAACGGGGCTGTCTGCCCGTTTCCTTTACGCAAGCAACAGCATCTTGTACCATGTTGGCAAAATAACCGGTGGGGCCGTTAAAAATTTCATCGGTACGTTTAAGGGAACGAAATTTTTCGGCGTAAGGACTGGGAACGCTTTCCCACACTTCAAAAACGCCGTTGCCAATTCTTAAGCGGCCTTTTTCGCAGGAAAATTCCATTTCAAACGCCAGATGATCCCGCCCCGCGCCGATTTCCATAATAACCGGAATAGGTGTAACTGATTTTTCTGCGTATAACGTCCCTTCCAGCCAGGCGGTTCCGGCGTTGGCGGTTAGTTTCGCGCCCCAGCGCCGCCGGTGTTTCAGTGTCCCGTTGGCAAGGAACATGATTGCGTCCGTCAAATGGGTACCGTCATGCCAGAGGACATCTATCAGCCGCTTGGTTTTACCCATGTACAGAACAGCCCGCACGCTTAACAGCCTGCCGAGCTTTTCTTTTTCCAAAATAGCCCGTGCGCGGATATAATCATGCGCATAACGCCGTTCGTGGTTGGTGATGATGATGTTGCCGTTATGTGTTAGACGGGCAATTTTGCGGGCTTCTTTGATATTATCAGCTAACGGCTTTTCGCAGATTATTACCGGAACGTGTGAAGCGGCGGCAAGGCGGCAGTAATGGTAATGGCTGTCCGGGTGGGTGGCTATCACCAAAATTTGCGGCGCGTGAACGCGAATCATTTCGGCGGCGTCCGCATAAACGGGAATCTGCCACTTTTCCGCAAACAGACTGCGGCGTTCTTCGTCAATGTCGCAACCGGCAGTAAGAACGCAATCGGGATTGGCGGCCAATGCGCCGGCATGGGTGCAGGGTTTTTCCCGCAGACTGTCTGCTTCGAGCAGGCTGGCAATGCGTCCCAAACCGATAATGGCGGCGTTAATTTTTTCCATAAATCACCTCTTGAGAATAACTTCCGTTCTGCCAAAACCGCCCATCTCCGGGCGGGAAAAATAGTAGTCCGCAACGGCGGGTTCCTGTTTCAGCCATTGGTGGACTCCGTTTTGCAAGATGCCGTCCCCCTTGCCGTGAACCACGGAAAATTCCCCCAGCCCGTGCAGCAGCGCCGTGTCCACCTGACGGCGCAGGGTTTCAATCGCATCATCAAGCCGCATACCGCGAATATTTATTTCAAAGCTGGGGGGAGGGGCGGCAATATCAACTGCGGCAATGTGCGGTTTATGCTGATGGGAAGAGGGGGGAGCGGGAGACAACTCGCGCTCAGGAAAACTTATTTTAAGCGAACCGATTTCTACAATCCAGGTATTTCCGGCGGCGTTTTTTTTATCAGGCCGAATCAATACGCCGCGCCGTTTGAGATTACCGGCAAATACTTCCATGCCGGGGGCAAAGTCCGCCGCGCCGGTTTTTGTTTCCGTTGTTTCACCGCGCCGCTGTTCCGCGGCGATTGCCCGCTCTTCTTCTTCCAGCGCCGCGTCTTCCGCTTCAACAGTGCGGGCAAGGTCGCCTAAAAATTCTTTTACCTTGAGGGTCTTCTCGCGCGATAACTCGCCTTCTTTTACTTCACGCACCAGATTTTCCAAAGTCTTCCGGCTTTCGTCCAAGAGCAGGCGGAGTCTTCCCGCAAGACCGGCTTTCAGTTCACGTTCCTTCTGCCTCAGCCGCAATTCTTTCAGGTCGGCTTTGCGGCGTTCGTCCGTTAGGCGAATATCTTCAAAACGCGCCTTTTCGGTCAGCGTGTCAAGTTCGCGGTGTTTTTCTTTTAACCCGCTGATAAGGGCGGAAACATCAGAATATCCTGAGTCCAAATAATTCCTCGCCTGCGCGATAATTTCCGGCGGCAGACCGTTCCGCCCGGCTATATCAAGGGCGCGGCTTTCGCCGGGTATCCCCGTTATAATCCGGTAGGTAGGTGAAAGGGTACGCGCGTCAAATTCCACCGATGCGTTTTCTACCTGCTGCCGGCTGTACCCGTAATTTTTCAAAATGCCGTGGTGGGTGGTGATAATCAGCCGGGCATTTCTTTCGATAAGGCGGTCAAGAATCGCCATAGCGATGGCGCTGCCCTCCTGCGGGTCGGTGCCGGAACCGAGTTCATCAAGCAGTACCAGGGAACGGGCGGTAGAATGGCTAACGATATTTGCAATATTGGTAATGTGGGCGGAAAAAGTTGAAAGCGACTGGCCGATGGACTGCTCATCGCCGATGTCGGCAAAAACGCCGTCAAATACCGGAAGGACAGTACCCGCCGCCGCGGGCAGGGCAAGGCCAATTTGATTCATCAGGGCGAAAACACCGGCGGTTTTAAGCGCGACTGTTTTGCCGCCGGTATTCGGCCCGGTAATGATTAACGCCAATGTAGCGCCGTCCATAGTAAGATTGATGGGTACGGCATTGTTCAACAGGGGGTGTTTTGCCTGTACCAGGGCAAGGTTCGCCGTTTCTTCATCAGGGGAAAAATATCCGCCGGTTTCAAGCGAATACCGCGCCTTTGCCATTAACACTTCTACGCTTAATATCGTTAGGCGAAACTCTTTTAATGAATCGCCGCGCTCCGCTATTATTTTGGTTACTTCAAGCAAAATTTTTCTGATTTCAGCTTCCAGATTCTGCTGTTCAATGATAATTTCATTGTTTTTTTCAACAACATTTTCCGGCTCAACAAAAATGGTCTGCCCGCTGGAAGAAACTTCGTGTACTATGCCGCGAATACGCCCGCGAAAATTTGCCTTGACCGCCAGTACCGTCCTGCCGTCCCGCTGTGAAGGTACGGTTGATTGCAGCATACGCCTGACATCTTCATCGGCGGCATAACGGGAAACCGCCGCTTCCAGCCCCGCGTTCAAACTTTGTATCCGCCGCTTGATTGCCCGCAGTTCCGGCAAATCGCGCAAACTTCCCTCCCTGTCCATGACGCGGAAAACAGCGGCGGCAATATCCCCGCAGTCCGGCGCGTCATTCAGCATTGCGGCAAAAACCGGATGGGGCAGCAGCCACTTTTTCAGTTCTTCGCCGCGTTCGCAGAACAGGCCAATAGCGCAGACTTCGTCAAGTTCAAGACTCATTCCCTCTACTTCAAGTTTGGGAAGCAAAAAGCCGATTGATGGCAGATAACGGCGTGGGTCGCCGCCCTCGGTATTGATGCGGGAAATGATTGCCTGTACTGCCGTTTTTGTTTTTGTTACCGCGGCGGAATCGTCCGAAGGTGTTTCCGCGCGGATTACCGCCGCCGCTTCCTCGCTCATGGAGTGATACGCGAGCCGGTCCAATATGCGGTCAAATTCAAGTAACGCCGCCGTTTTTTCGATTAAGCCGCTTTTTTCAATCTGCATGATTCTTGCCCGCAAGTTCGTCATAAATACGGAGGAAGCTGGTATAACGGTCTTCGTGAATGACTCCCGCGTGTACCGCCTCCATGATTTTACAGCCGGGTTCGGCGCGGTGGGAACAGGAAAGGCCGAACGTACATTTTCCCGCAAGCGGGGCAAATTCCCGCATATTGAGTATCACATCTTGTGCGCCAATGCCGTCTGGCACAAAGCGGCGTATCCCCGGCGTGTCGATTATCCAGGTATCCGGCGCAAGCTCCACCAGAGACGCCAAAGTGGTGGTATGGTTGCCCCGGTCGTACTTTTCATTAATCGCCCCGGTTTTAATGTTCAGTTCCGGCATCAGCGCGTTAATCAGACTCGACTTGCCCACTCCCGACTGTCCCGCCAAAACAGAACATTTTCCGGCAATGCGTTGGCGCAGTTCATCAAGCCCCTGCCCTGTCTTTACGGAAATTTCAAGCACCTCATGGCCTATGCGCCTGAAATCTTCCAGCCGTTCATCGACATCTATATCATCATTATCAATGTCAATTTTATTGCAGATAATAAGCGCGGGAATTTTTGCGGCATCAGCCTGTAACACAACACGGTCGAGAAAACGGGGCCTAAACGGCGGCGATAGGCGAGTGGTCATACAGAGAATCAGATCGACATTTGCCGCAAGCAGTTGGGTACAGTTCCCCTTCTGATTAAAACGGCTGAAAAAATTTTCCCGCTCTTCCCGCGCGATAATCATTCCTTTTCCTGAATGTTCCGTATCCGGTTCTATTATTACCCGGTCTCCCGGCGCAAGGGGGTTATAAAGGTCTTCTGCGCCCTTGAGAATTTTTCCCTTTATGCGACATTCAAGGTTGGTATTACCGCCGTCGGGACGCACGGTAAAAATATTGCGCGAGCCGTACAGTACGAGTCCGTGGTTCATGGTTCTCCATAATTTTTTATTTTATTATAGAGATTATATTTATTTTTGCCTACTAATTCAAAATTCTTTACGAACCAACACGAACAATAAAATATTGAAAATCCGTTGTCGGGGTATATACGTCCAACATCGAAGGTTAAAGGTTGGACGTTGAGGGTTAAAACCCCGAATTTGGGGGTTTTTGCCCCTTTATTCCTTAAAATCACCTTCAATGGTGTCTTTGAATTCTGCGCTGTCTTTGAATGTTTCGTCGATGATTTTGCCGTGCTATTTGAAAAAGGTTGACAGTTCGGTGAAGATGGTTTCGGCGGCTTCACGGACGGAATGGTGAATGTTATCCCGCGTCTCCGGTGCGTTATCTGGAACCGGGCGACGTTCGGATTATATTGCTCCCACCAAAATTCCAAGGGTTATTTTCTGAATTAAGTTGATATATACCAACCCCTATAACGGCAATTAGAATAGTCAACACGATAACAGGAACTATCCAGCCAAATTTAAAACCATACATAAAATCCTCCTCAAACAATTTCTACATAAAATGTAATGTTTGAGCGGATAATAAGCTGTTCCAGAATTTCTGTCAGTTGTTCCAAAATTTCTGTCGATTGTTCCAAAATTATTTTTTTAGATTTTCAGCGTTAAAGTTGTCTACTTACAATGGGGATGTATATATTGCAAACTTTCCCTGTATCGCATGTACTGCGGTCATCGTAAAGTTCAAAAGCAACGCTGTTTCCGTCAAGTTCATAACCTGAATTGGGGAGCCACTCAGAAAAAATAAATTGCCATGTATCTATAATAATTGATTGAAAATTATCTTTATTAGAGGGATGTGTTGTAAAAACCGCAAACAAAGATTTTGGTATAGTATAAACATCATATCCAAAAGGAATAGCAACCCTTGATTTTGCTTCTACTCCGATAAAATATACAGATTCACCTTCTTCATAATCTTTTAAAAAAAATGCTCCGTATTCCGCATGGAATTTGACAAATGATTCCTGATGTAATTTCTCCAGCCTCCCGTCGGTTCTGCATTCTTCCCATAGTTTTGGAATTTTTTCAAGATTTTTATGATATATATGGCCGCTTTTTGACGATGAAATGCTTGGCGGCAGTTTTATCTTAAAAGCAAAACCCGCTAACTTAAAAGGCGCTTTTTTTACCATTATTTTTGGTTCTATAACAAATTCGGAAATAAATTGATTTGATTTTGAAAGGTCAGGTATTTTTGGAACATCGAATACGGCATAAGCGCGGTATATTTCCGGCGGACAACCAAAATAACGGCGAAACGCTTTTGAAAAGCCTGAATGTGTTTCAAATCCATAATCAATTGCTATGTCGATTATTTTACGTCCCGAATTAAGTTCGGA